>CAYWFP010000092.1:0-15630 GCA_964457365.1 uncultured Planctomycetaceae bacterium | reverse complement strand
CATGTCCGGCACGAACGTGGTTCCTGCTTTGATTTCCACCGCGTACGGTCGTCTTTGGTACTCGCGGACCAGGTCGATTTGGAGTCCGGATTTGTCACGGTAAAACGAGAGGTGTGGCGGTGCGCCACGGTTGTAGGCGGCTTTCAGAGCTTCCACCACTACCATATTCTCAATAATGCTCCCCATCAGTGGATCGCGGGAGACCTGTGTCGGCGATTCGATCTGAAGCGGCCAAGCGAGCAGACCCGGTTCAGTGAAGTACAGCCCTCCTCGAGCTCCCAGCCCATCCCCTTCACCGCCTCGAAGTAGCCGGGCTCCTCCGCGTGCGCGCCGGTGAAGGCGCCCTTGACGTGGCCGAAGAGCTCGCTCTCCAGCAGGCTCTCGGTGATGCTGCTGCAGTTGAGCGCCAGGAACGGCTTGTCGGCGCGCTCGCTCATGGCGTGTACCGCGCGCGCGGCGAGTTCCTTGCCGGTGCCGGTCTCGCCCTGGATCAGGACCGTGGCCGCGGTGCGCCCGGCGCGGGCGATCTCCTTGTAGATCTCGACCATCGCCTTGCTCGCGCCCACCAGTTCGCCGCAGCGTGTCGACTTGCCGGCGGCGAAGGCCAGTTCCTCGTTCTCCCGCCGCAACCGCCGCCGCTCAAGTCCGCGCGCGACGGCCAGATCGAGGTGCTCGAGGTTGATCGGCTTGGGGAGGTAGTCCTCCGCGCCCAATCGCAGCGCCGCCAGCGAGGACTCGACGCTGGCGTGGCCGGTGATGACCAGCGCGACCGTCTCCGGCGCCAGGCGCGCAGCCTGCTCAAGCACCTCCGCGCCGGGCATGTCCGGCAGGTTCAGGTCCACGATCAGCACCTCCGGCGCCTCGCGCTTGAGGTACGCCAGCCCTTCGGCGGCGTGCTTGGCCATGCGAATGCGGAAGCCGCGCTCGCTCAGGCGGTCGTGGAGCAGGCACTGGTAGGTCTCGTCGTCCTCGACGATCAGGACGGTCGGCGATTCGGTCCGCATGGTATCTGCGCCTTGACGGGATCGGGGTCGCGAAGCGATCGAACGTTTCAGGCAGAATAGTCGACAATCCCGCCAGCGTCAAGCAGGCAGCGCCCGCTGCTGCGATGGCGGTCGCATATCGGCGGGCTTGACCGGAGCGACGCGGGAGGAGACGACCGCGGCCAGGAACGCTTCCGAGGCCGCGCTGGCCTCGTTGCGGCGGATAACGCGGAGAATGTGAATGATCGCGACCAGCGCGATCAGAGCCAGCACCGTCGACAAGATCGGCAGGAACGGCGTCGGCGCCGTCGGCTGCCCGACCGCTTGTATCAGCGGCAGCGCGCGGGCGGCATGAGGCTGCATCGGGGCGGTCTGTCGTGATGCGTATTCTTTCTATGAGGCGAAAGCCCGCGTGAAGCGCGGCGTACGAAGCGGGAGAGGGTAGCAGAAATCCGGGGGAAGGAAACGGTCAGCCCTCGTCGCTTTCCCTCCGTTCGACCAGCCCGCCGCTGATGGCGTCGGTCAGCGCGGTCAGGCGGTTGCCCCAGAGCTTCCACTCGCGCCACATCAGCCGCATCAGCGAGGCCCAGTCGCTGTTCTCGTAGTCGCGCTCGTCGCCTTCCTCGGCCAGCACCCGCGCGTAGAGACTCAGCATCTTCTCCGCGGAGGCCGCGATCGACATGGACTTGGCCGTGGCGTGCGCGCCCTGCTGCAATGCCTCGCGTCCGCTCCTGTCCAGGTCGTGCACCTTCTGCAGCGTCTCGGCGAAGACCTCGACGGATTCCTCCATCACCAGCCGCCCGTTCTTGCCGTCGTCGACGATGTCGCGCACGCCGTTGGCGTCGAGGGCCACCACCGGCAGGTCCGCTGCCATGGCCTCGGCGAGCACCATCCCCTGCGTCTCGGATTTGCTGGCGAAGGCGAAGAGGTCCATCGCGTGGTACGCGTCCACCAGGTCCCGCCCCTGCAGCACGCCGGTGAAGGTCGCCCGCTCGGTCAGTCCTTCCTCCGCGAGGACCGCCTCCATGGTCTTCTTCGCGTCCCCGTCGCCGACGATCAGCGCGTGCGTCTGCGCGTTCTTCTTCAGAAAGCGCGCCATCGCGTTGGTCAGGAAGCCGAGATTCTTCTCCGGCGTCAGCCGCCCCACGTGGCCGACGACGAAACCCTCGGAGGACAGCCCGCGCCTCTCCCGCGCGGCCGTGCCGTCGCCGTCGGCGAAGCGGTCGAAGTCGATGCCGGTGGGGATGACCGCGATGGGCGTCTCCACGCCGCGTTCCTCGAGGATGCGCTCGACGCTGCCGGTGGGGGCGATGACGCGGTTGCAGAGGTTGGCGTAGAAGAGGCAGAGCTCCAACACGAACTTCTTCATCCCCTCCGAGTCGCCGGGGAAGTAATGGGTGTAGTGCTCGTACATGGTGTGATAGGTCAAGATCAACGGCGTGTTCGTCGAGGCCGCCGCCCGCAACGCGTCGTCGCCGAGCAGGAACGGGTGATGCGAGTGGATGATCTCCGGCGCGAATTCCTCCAGCGCCTCGCTCAGGTTCAGCTTCAGCGGCAGCGAGACCGAGAACTTGGTCCCGGCGAAGTTCTGCCAGGCGTTGACCCGCAGCACGCCCTCCTCCCGCGCCGGCTGGTCCGGAAACGTCGGCGCCACGATCAGCGTCTCGTGCCCTTTCTCGCCGAACGCGGTGGCGAAGCGCTCGACCGACTTGGTCACCCCGCCGACGACGGGATAATAAAGGTTGGTGAACATCATGATGCGCATGGCCGGGCTCCTGGTCTACGCGGTCTGGAGTCGGAGGCGGTCGTTGTCTTCGGGCTGGAGCGTGCGCGGCGCGTAGCCGGGCAGGCGCACCTCCACCGTCGGCGGCGCTCCGCGCCAGGCCGTGGTCAGGTCGACATCCACCGCTTCGCCGCGCTTCTTCGCCTCCACCGAGAGCGGGCCGTGCGCCGTCGGCGTGGGGCCGAAGAAGAGCGTCTCGCCCGTCTCGACCCACTTCGGCGCGATGCCCGCGAGCAGGATCAGCTTCTCTCCTTCCTCGCGGACGAAGAGGTGGCGCAGCATCGTCATCCACTCCGCCACCGCCCAGGTGTGCTGCCCGTCGCCCATATTGCCGCCCTTGAGCTGCGGGTGCGCGGCCTCGGGCCACTGGCCGGTGGGGCTGGCCAGGTCGCGCACGCCCTCGAGCAGTTCCAGCGCCCGCGGATCCTCCCGCCTGAGCAGCGCCTGCGCGATGTGGAGCGTCAGGTAGGCGTTGACGCCGGCGTGGCTGATGTCGTGGTAGAAGGTGTCGTCGATGATGCAGTGCACCAGCAGGTGGTCCAGCGTCGCTTCGATACGCGCGTCGTCGGCTGGGTAAAGCTGCAGCGGGTAATCCGCGCAGAGGCAGCCCACCGCCGCGCTGTCGAGCCGCCGGTAAGGCGAGGCGGCGATGCCCGCGTGCTTGTACGCCTGCTGCGCCGCGCCGATGCTCGCATTAATGCAGCGCAACAGATCCTCCGCCTCGCGGGCGAAGGTTCCGGCCTCCTTTTCGTGGCCGTGCTCGCGGACCAGTTCGGCCGCCGCGCGCAGTCCGGCGACCGACCAGAAGTCGTCCCAGTAGTAGTGGTCGTTGTTGCCGAAGTGCTCGGCGCTGAAGCCCGCCGGCAGCAAGCCGCCGTGGCGCGAGCCGTCCTCGGCGCAGCGCTTGCCCTTGATCCATTTGGCCCCGGAGCGGATCGACGTCAGCCAGCTCTCCTTCAACGGCGTATCGGTCCAGTCGCGAAAACGCTTCCAGATCCACAGCACCATGCCGTTGGCGTCCCATTCGCCCTCCTGGGAGTGGAAGAAGCCGGTGAGGCTCTGCCGCGCGGGGAAGCGCTCGAGCGCCGCGCCCGCGCGCGCGAGCATGTTCACGCAGAGCATGCCGTTGAGGATCAGCGCCGCGTCGCGGTACCAGAAACGCTTGTAGGTGTACGGCCCCGGGTAGATGTCGCCCGGCGCGTGCAGGATCAGCGCCCGCAGGCCCGCGTCGTAGATCTCGACGATGCGCGCGTCCGGCAGCTTCAGCGCCGCCAGCCCCTGCAGCGCCTCGCGCCAGGACTGCGCGCCGCGGGCGTGCGGCTGCAGCAGCGTCCCGCTCTGCGCGAAGAGCGGCTTCGACTCGGTGTCCTCGCGCAGCGGCACGCGCACGGTCACCGTCTTCGCCGCGTGCGGCTCGATACGGAAAAGCGCCGCCGCCGTCGGCAGGCCCACCTCGCAGCGCGTCTTGGCCTTCTCCGCGCGCTCCAGCAGCCGCAGGTAGACGTCGCCATCGTGGTAGTTCGAGGCCGCGTGCCGCTCGCACGGCTGGTCGAACTTCACGTGCGCGCGCTTGTCCACCGTCCAGCCCGCGCGGTCCTCGGCAAGCGCGATCGTCTCGAGCACGCTGACGCCCTCGGGGTTGAACGGCCGCACGGAGACGGCCAGCCACGCCGCGCGCTCGGCGAGGCCCTCGTAGACCAGCTCGAGCCACGGCTCGTCCGCGACCAGGTGCACGCGGGCGGTGGCGTGCAGCGCCAGCCCCTCCCACGTCGTGCGCGTGAGAATGCCGAAGTCGTCCTCCTCCGGCAGCGCCCGCTGCTGCGCTTCCGGCGCGGTCGCCGGCAGCAGCGCCTCGCCCGTTTCGTCCACGACCCACGCGTCGAGCGACCAGCCGTTGTAGAACGGCGTCGCCAGGCCGCGCGGATCGACCAGCGGCAGGGCGTTGCAGTTGGGCAGCCCCACGGCCGTCCAGTTGCGCTGCGTCAGGTTGACGTGCACGGTGCTGAACGCGCGCGGCAGGAACGCCGGATCCTTCGGATGGTATTGCCGCTTGACCCAGTACGGCCAGGCCCAGTCGAGGTTGTGCTGGATCGAGCGGCTGTTGATGATGCCGCGCGCGTGAAAGGCGATGCCCGCGCGCAGCAGCTCGATCGGCGCGGCCACCTCCGAGGGTTGGCTGAAACGCTGCGCCTGCGCCAGCAGCGACAGCGGATCCAAAAATCCGTGCGCGCGCGCCAGACGGCCGATCAGGTATTTCCACGGCAGCCAGTTCCAGATCACGTTGCCTCCTCAGGACCCGTTAAGCAATAAGATCGGGATTTCGCTCGGCGCGGTTTCGTCACATCTCTTCGAGCGTCCGCCCCTTCGTCTCCGGCACCAGGAAGATGACGAAGAAGAAAGAGACCGCCGCCGCGACCGTGTAGAGGCCGTACGCCGTGCCGAGTCCGAGCGCGGACATGATCTCGGGGAAGGTCGTGGCCACGAGGAAGTTGGCGAGCCAGTTGGTGGCGCAGCCCACCGCGAGCGCCAGCGCGCGGATGCGGTTGTTGAACATCTCCCCCAGCAGCACCCAGAGGATCGGCCCCCAGGAGAAGCCGAAGCAGAAGACGTACAGGTTGGCTGCCGCCAGCGCCACCCGCCCGGCGCTCGTACCCAGCTCCGGCGCGCCGTCGACCACGGGCGCCGCGGCGAAGACGCAGGCCAGCGTCCCCAGCGTCAGCGCCATGCCGAGCGAGCCGGCCAGCAGGAGCGGTTTGCGCCCGCAGCGGTCGATCAGGGCGATGGCGACGAGGGTGGTGACGATGTTAACCATGCCGGAAATGATCGTCAGTTTGAGCGCGTCGTCCTCGGAGAAGCCGACCGCCTCCCACAGCTCGGTGCTGTAGTAGAAGATCACGTTGATGCCGACGAACTGCTGCAGCGCCGCCAGCCCCACCCCGATCCAGACGATCGGCAGCAGCCCCGTTCCTCCGCTCAGGATATCCTGAAAGCGCGGCGCGTGTTCGGTCTTCAGCGACGCCTCGATCTCGCCCAGGCGCGCGGCCGTGCCTTCCACGCGCGCGAGAATGCGCCGCGCCTGCTCGTGCAGGCCCTTGGCCACGAGGTACCGCGGGCTCTCGGGAATCGCCAGCGCCGCGATGCCGAAGATCACCGCCGCCGGAGCCTCGGCCCAGAACATCCAGCGCCACGCCGCGATGCCCAGCCACGGCTGCGCCGCGCCGCCGGCGGCGTGGGAGAAGCCGTAATCGGTCAACTGCGCCGCGAAGATGCCGACGACGATGGCCAGTTGCTGCAGCGATCCGAGCCGACCGCGCTGCGCCGCGGGCGAAACCTCGGCGATGTACGCCGGCGCGATCACGCTCGCCGCGCCCACGCCGATGCCGCCGAGCACGCGCCAGGCGACGAAGTCGGCGAAGGCGAACGGCGAGCCCGAGCCGACGGCGCTGACGAGGAAGAACGCGGCCGCGATCACCATCGTCCGCGTCCGGCCGATCCGGTCGGCGATGCTGCCGGCGAACCACGCCCCCGCGGCCGAGCCCAGTAGCGCCAGGCTCACCGCCAGGCCCTTGCCCCAGTCCGAGAGGGCGAAATGCGCGCTCAAGGCGTTCTCGGCGCCGTTGATGACGGCGGTGTCGAAGCCGAAGAGAAAGCCGCCCAGCGCCGCGGCGCCGGCCAGCAGGATCACGAAGCCCGTGCTGCCGCCCGTCGTCGCCGGTTCGTTTTCGTTTCCGTTCATGCGTTTTCTGCAAAGCCTTATCGAGAGCCCGGCATGCTATAGCCGCGTTTCTGCGCCTTGTCAAGGATTTTACCTTTTCCGGCGGCGACGGCCTGGCGGATCGTGGACAAATCCCGGTACATGAGTTGCTAGCGTGGAGGTCGACCGTTATACTTGTGCAACGTGAGGGGTTGGATGCTCATGAGGAACTGCCATGACCGCGTATGACGAGCCGCACCCCGACTTCGCGACGCTGGAGGATTTTCTCTCCGCCGCCGACAAGCGCCTCGCCGAAGCGGAGATTCTCCTCGCCGATCTGGACGACCGGCAGGTTTCCGCCGCCATCGACCCGCTTCGCCGCCGCATCGAGGAAGTCTTGGCGTACAAGCGCTTGCCAGACGAAGTGCCGCTGCTGTACGGTTTCTGTACGCGTTTCACTGCGGCATTGACCGAAATCCGGTCAACAGAGGCGTTATCGGCGCTCCGCTTGGGTCTGATCGAGGATCTGATTCACTTATTGCGCCGGGTGGTGGTCTGCGCGCGGCTGCGGCTTGCGGGGTGGTTTTCGCCGGAGGCGTTCCGGGATTTTCTGGCCGACGTCTTCAATCGTCACCTCGCCGCGCTGCGTGCCGACAAGGCCGACGATCCCGCCGTGTCGCTGCGACCGTTGCGCGTTCTTATCGCCGACGACGAGGAGATGATCCGCACTTTCCTTGCCGAACTGCTGGAACAGACCGGGCACCCGGTCATGGCCGTTTCCAACGGCGCCGAGGCCATCGGGCTGATGCAGACCGGGCTCTTCGACCTGGTCTTCTCCGACATCAAGATGCCCGGCGCCAGCGGCATCGACGTGCTGCGCCACGCCCGCGAGTCCGACTTCGACATCGCCGTGGTCCTCGTCACCGGCTACGCCTCGGTCGACAACGCCGTCGACGCGGTGCGCCTGGGCGCCTACGATTATCTGACCAAGCCGTTCGAGGACACCGACGAGATCCGCCGTGTCGTTCTCCGTGCCGAGGAACAGATCGATCTGGCGCGGCGCAACCGCATTCTCCTCCACGCGTTGCAGCAGAAGAACGCCGAGCTGGCGCGCTACAGCCGCGGGCTCGAGCAGGCGCTGGCGAGCCTGACCGAGAAGAACCGCGCGCTCATCCACGCCGATCGCATGGCCACGCTCGGCACCCTCGTCGCGGGGGTGGCGCACGAGATCAACAACCCCACCACCTTCATCCGCGGCAACCTGCAAACGCTGGAGAAGTTCTGGCAGACTCTCGCGCCGCACCTCGGCTCGCTCGAGAGTGCCGAGGGGTTGTCCGGGTCGGCTCTCTCCTTCATCCGCGAGGAGACGCCCGCGCTGCTGAAGGACATGCTCGCCGGCACCGAACGCATCACCAAGATCACCTCCGGCCTGCGCGCCTTCGTCCACCACCAGAAAAGCCAGGAGATGCGCGAGGTGGATCTCGCCGCGGTGCTCCGCGACGCGCTGCAACTGGTGCAGAACCGGTTCAAGTACGATATCGACCTCGTCGCCGAGATCGGCGAACTCCCGCCGGTGCGCGGTGACGCGCAGGAGTTGACGCAGGTCTTCGTCAACCTCCTCGTCAACGCCGCCGACGCGGTCGAACGCCGCGCGGAGGCGCGGGTGACCGTCCGCGCCGCCGCTGACGCCGACTGCATCACCGTCGCCGTCGGGGACAACGGCCCTGGTATCCCCGAGAAGATCCGCGACAAGGTCTTCGATCCGTTCTTCACCACCAAAGGCGTCGACCGCGGCACCGGTCTTGGCTTGAGCATCCTCCAGGGCATCGTCCGCCGGCACGATAGCGGCATCGGCTTCGAGACGTCCTCCGCGGGCACGGTCTTCACCTTCCGCATGCCGCTGAAGGCCGTGTCGGCGGAGAAGGATGGCGTGCCGCGTGTGCTGATCTTCGAGGACGACGAGGCCCAGGGAAACCTGCTGCTGGCCTCGCTCCGCGCCGCCGGCGGCTGCGAGGCGGAACTCGTGCGCAACGGCCGCGAAGGGCTCGCGCGCGTCGTCGCCGATCCGCCGGCGCTGATCGCGCTGGACATGCTGCTGCCGGATATGGACGGCGTGGAGATCCTGCGTCGCCTGCGCCGGGACGCCGACCCGGCCGTGCGCGACGTGCCGGCGGTGGTCGTCACCGGCCTGAAATCGCCGGGGTTGCTGGAGAATCTGGAGGATCTGGGCGTGGACAGGATTTTCCATAAGCCTTATAGTATCGCTGTGCTGCTGGCCCATATCGAACGCGTGCTCGCTTCGCGCCCCGCGCGCGCGCGCCGGACCGAGCCGCAGCCAGCGGGAGGGGGATCGGTATGAGCGAAACGGAATCCGGCGGGGATAAGCGGCTGCCCGAGATGGTGCAGCAACCGCTGAAGCTGCTGATCGTCGACGACGAGAAGGATATCACCGAGTCGCTGCGGCGCTACTTCGCCTTCGCCGGCTACCGCGTCGACGTCGCCAACGATCCCTACACCGCCCTGCGCATGATCCACCGGGATAACTTCCTCGTCGTCGTCAGCGATATCGCCATGCCCGGCATGACCGGCGTGGAGCTGCTGCGGCGCATCAAGGAATACAACGGCATGATCCAGGTCATCATGATCACCGGCTACGTCACCCTCGACAACGTCCTGAGCTGCCTCCGCCTCGGCGCCGACGACTGCTTCCTCAAGCCGCTGTCGGACCTGGGCGTGCTGCAGGCGGCCGTCGAGGAGGCCGTGGCCAAGCTGCGCAAGTGGAACCGGTTGATGCTCGATATCTCGCGCGGTCGCGTCGGCGGGAACGAGGAGAACTGAACGGTGGCCGAAGACTTCGATATCGACCCGGAATTGCTGAAGGAGTTCCTCGCCGAGAGCCTCGAGGCGCTCGCGGGGCTCGACACGCTCTTCGTCGAACTCGAGCAGCGCCCCGAGGACGCGGCCATCGTCGACCGCATCTTCCGCCCGGTCCACTCCATCAAGGGCAACAGCGCCTTCTTCGGCCTCGTGCACGTCAAGAACTTCTCCCACGCGCTGGAGAACATCCTCCAGGAGATACGCGCGCACAAGCGTGCGGCGAGCAAGCCCATCATCGACGTGTTGCTGGAAGGCACCGACCTGCTGCGCGGGATGCTCGAGCGCATCGCCGGGGGGGATCTCTCCACCGAGTTCCGGCCCGACGAGGAGGCCTGCCTGGCGCGCTTCCACGAGGCGATGGCGGCCGAGGAAGTTTCGCAGGCCACGCAGGTGCGGGCCGCGCGCACGGCGCTGCAGGCGCTGCGCGGCGCGGATGTGCCGCCGGCGCTGGCGGCACAGATCGAGGCGGCGCTGGCGCTGGTCGAGCCGCTGCTGAGCACGCTCGCGCCGCCGGAGGCCGCGCCCGGGGGCGAGGCCGGCGCGCGTTACGCCCTGGGCGCGACCGACGTCACCGAGGCGGTGGCCACCGTCGTCGCCTTCGTCCGCGAGGTTGGGCGGGTCGAGCGCGACGAGCAACGCTGCGAGGCGTTTCTCGCGGCGATACGCGCCCTCGCCGCCGCCGCCGCCACGGCCGGCCGCAGCAGCGCGCAGGAGGTCCTGGGCGGCCTGCAGGACAACTTCCAGACCATCCACGCCAGCGGCATCGGCTTCGACGAACTGATGGCCGGGTTGCTGCAGGAGCAGGTCGACAAGCTCCTGCCGGCGCTGGACCGCCCCGCCGCGCCCGTCGCCGCGCCCGCGGCCGCCCCGGATACGGCCAAGTCCGAGCCCGAGAAGGCGGAGGCCGGGACCGAGCCTCAGTCCGAGGCCAAGTCCGAGGTCGGCGGCAAGACGCTGCGCGTGGCCGAGGAGAAGGTCGATCACTTCATGAGCTTCGTCGGCGAGCTGATCATCGCGGGCGAGGTCTTCGCCTACCTGCAGAAAAAGCTCGAGAAGATGCCGCAGGTGCGCCAGATCGCCGAGGAGTTCAAGAACGCCAACCTCAGCTTCAGCGAGCTCTCCAACAACCTGCAGAAGAGCCTTATGGCCGTCCGCCGCCTGCCGGTCCGCTCGATCCTGCAGAAGATGCCGCGCATCGTCCGCGACATCGCCCGCGCCAACGACAAGGACGTCAAGCTCGAACTCGAGGGCGAGGAGATCCAGATCGACAAGTCGCTGCTGGAGGGCCTGGAGAACCCGCTGGTGCACATGGTGCGCAACTCCGTCGACCACGGGATCGAGCCGTCCGCAGAGCGCGAGGCCGCCGGCAAGCCTCAGCAGGGCACGGTGCGGCTGCTGGCCAGCGCCACGGAGGAGACCTTCATGCTGTGCATCGCCGACGACGGTCGCGGGCTCGACGTCGAGGCGATCAAGGCCAAGGCGGTGGAGAAGGGCGCCATCACCCCCGAGCGCGCCGCGACGATGAGCGAGCAGGAGGGCTTCCAGCTCATCTTCGGCGCCGGCGTCAGCACCGCCAAGACGATCACCGAGGTCAGCGGCCGCGGCGTCGGCATGGACGTGGTGCGCACCAACATCCAGGCCCTCGGCGGCAGTATCGAGATCGAGTCCACGCCGGGCACGGGCACGGCCATCAGCATCCTTCTGCCGATGTCGGTGACGCTGATGGTCGTCGACGGCCTGATCGCCCGCGTCGCCGGCGACTGCTACATCATCCCCCTCGCCGACGTCCGCGAGTCGATGCGCCCCACGCGCGAGCAGGTCTACTCCGTCACCGGCCGCGGCGAAATCGTCGACGTCCGCGGCGAGTTGTACCGCCTGCTCCGGCTCGGCCACGCCCTCGGCCTCGAGCGCGAACGGCTCGATCCGGCTACGGCGACGGTGGTGCTCGTCGAGAGCAACGGCAACACCTGCGGCATCCTCGTCGACGAACTGCTGGGCCAGCAATCGGTCGTGCTCAAGGACCTGGGCCGGCACTTCCACGGCCTGCACATGATCCAGGGCGGGGCCATTCTCGGCGACGGCCGCGTGGGGCTGGTCCTCGACATCGAGGGCCTCTTCGAGTTCTTCCTCGCCTAGCGCGCCGGGGTGGATGAAGAGGATCAAGCCGCCCGGGGCGTAACCGTATCGAATCCGCATCGCTGCTCCTTCCGTAACCGGGATCGTCTCGCGGCGTTCGCGCCGCCAGAGTCAATCTGCGGCAAGGAAGGGCGAAAGTCAACAACGCGTGGCACAGAACCGTACTCTACAAGATTTCGCGAAAAGCTGGAAAGGCATTTAAGGGCCTTGCAGGAAAGCGATTAGATATACGGGGAAAAGGGTAGAAAAACTTATAAAAAAGTGTGAAGGGGCTTTCCGATTCATCCCGATACGGGTCCGTGCCGGACTCGCAATCACGCTGCGGCGGTGGCGGGAGCTCTACCTTTCGCGCTGCCGTGGGGGCCGTGCGCTAAAAGACCGTTTGCGCGGCGGGCGGTGAGTTCTCGCCGCCTGGCATCGGGACCGTCGGCGCGCAGTTATTGTGCCCTCGGGCAAGAAGCGAGCGAAAAGGGATGCATGCACATCGGTTACGGCGAGCGACGCCGGATGGCGGCACAAGGGTGCGCCCCTGCGGACTCGGGCGCCGAGCGAAATCCCGATCTTATTGTTTAACGGGTCCTTAGGTCACGCCTTCGCGCTCCGGTTCTTTCGGTGTGCGTTTGACGAGGATGACGATCTGCTGCAGGCCGCTGGACATGGTGACGACCTCGAGATCGTAATCGCCGGCCCAGTCGCGCAATGTCTTCTCGCAGGTCTCGGCGTTGCCGACGATCAATTTGTATTCCATTCCCGCGCCTCCTCCGGTCCGGCCGCTATCCGTCGCCCACGGTCAGTATTCACAGCGCGGCCAATTCGTCAAGCAGGAATGCACGGGCCGGAAACGGCGCACGCTCATCACAATAGCGACACCCCGCCGCGCCGGGCAATTATAATCGTAACCGGCCATGGGGTGCCCAGGGGTTCGAGCCAATATTATCGGCCCGAAGAGGGATTGCGGCACGAGCAGGAAATTCCGCGCAACTCCTTTTCGTCAATAGAGAAAACCAGGCGCTGCCGCAAATGTCCCGGCAAGAAAAGGACGCTTTGCCTCTTGACAGGAACAACCCCTTTTGCGTCAATAGGATGCGGATTCGAAACCGAACCGACGGTCAGGGAAGCCGATAAGGCGCTGCGCGCCACCGGCCAGATGTTGTAATATGGGGGGATAACGGTTGGCCGGGTGGAGTTCTGCCAGGCGTAACGGAACGATCATGCCGCGGTTGCTGGGCCTTGTCGGATTTGCCGTTATCGCTTTTTCGAGTTTGCACTGCGGCACTCGCAGGCCGCTGGCGGACGAGCGCGAGGCGGCGATCGCGGAAGATCGCCAACGGCTGCAGCAACGGTCGAGTGTCCCGCCGGGGCCGCTGTCGCTGCCGGAGGTGCTGCACTTCGCGCTGCAGCACAACCTCGACGTATCGATGATGGAATACGAGCGGCGCCTCCAGGACGAGGCGCAACGGATCGGCCTGCTGAAACTGCTGCCGGACCTGGAGCTTTCGGGCGAGACCAGCTACCGCGACAGCTACGCCTCCAGCCGTTCGCTCGACATCAACACCATGACCGAGAGCGACGCGCCCTCGACCTCGTCGATGAAGAAGTCGCGCACCGCGGCGCTGGGCCTGACGTGGAACATTCTCGACTTCGGCGTCTCCTGGTTCGCCGCGCGGCAGGCGGGTGATCGGCAACTGCTGGCCGACCAGAAGCTGCGCCGCGCGCGGCAGAAGGTCGTGCTCGAGGTGACGAGCGCCTACTGGCGGGCGGTGGCCGCGCGCGAGTCGTGGCTGATGGCCCGGGAGGTGATGCACAAGATCGAGGAGCGCCGCGCGGTGATCGAGAAGCAGGCCGAGGAGAAGACGATCTCCTCGAGCGAGGCGCTGACGGCCAAGCGCCGGCTGGTCAAGATGCTGATGCGCCTCGACCGCTTCGAGGGCACCTACGACAACGAGTGGGCGAAGCTGACCGAACTGATGGGCCTGCCGCCGGCGGCGCCGCTGGAACTGAAGCGCCACGGCTTTCAGTCGCTCTTCGCCGCGCGCGAATACGCGGCGGTGGAGGCGCTGCAGGAGGAGGCCCTGCGCAAGCGCCCCGAGCTCTTCCAGCAGGACTTGCAGCGGCGGATCAGCGTCGACGACGTGCGCATCGCCGCGATCAACATGCTGCCCTCGCCGGCGGGGTATCTCAACCGCAACTGGGACTGGAACGACCTGCTGGTGAATCACGCCTGGGTCACCGTCGGCGCGCGCGCCTCATGGAACCTGCTGAGCCTCCCGCAGAAGTATCGCACGATGAAACAGTCGCGGCTCAAGACCGAGCTGGTCGAGGAGAAGCGGCTGGCGGTGCATATCGGCGTCCTGACGCAGGTGCACCTGTCGCTGATCGAGCACCGCGAGGCGCTGAAGCAGTGCGGCCACATGTGGGAGTACGTCTCCATCCAGCGCAACCTCCTGCGCAACGTGAAGAAGAAGGTGGAGGACAAGGGCGCGGACGTCGCGGCGTTGCTGGACGAGGAGGTGGAGACCGTCTTCGTCAGCGCCGACTACATGCGCGCCTACGTCGACGTCCTCGTCGCCGAGGCCCGCATCGACAACACCATCGGGCGCGACCCGCGGCTGAATGCGCGGCGCTTCGAGGCGCTGGTGGCCTTTCCCGAGAACGCCACCTACGAGATCCTTGAGCCGGGCGAGGGCGAGACGGTCATCGAGTTCGTCCCGCCGCAGTCCACGGACGCGCCCTGAGCGCGCCTGCCCCGGCGGGAAGGACGGCATGGCCCGAACGCGTACGGTCTACATCCATTGTTCGTGCGGTCGCCTGCACGCGATCAAGGATCCGCGGCGCAACGTCAAGCTGCGCTGCAAGGAGAGCAACGCCCTGCTGATCTACGAGTGCCGCATGGGCGACCGCTACCGCCTGCGCGGCCCCGGCCGCGACTTCTTCCTCGACCAGGAGCTGGTCGCCATCGGCCGGCACCCCGACAACGACATCGTCCTCGACAGCTCCGAGCTCTCGCGCCACCACTGCGCGCTGCACCTCGGCGAGGACGGGTACGCGGTCGAGGATCTCGGCAGCCGCAACGGCACCTACGTCAACGAGGAGAAGCTGCCGCCGCAGGTACGCCACAAGCTGACCGCGGGCGACCTGATTCGCCTCAGCGACACGGTGATGTTCCGTTACATCGCCCCCGACGACAGCGAGGGCGAGGACGCCTCCCTCGCGGGCCTCAGCGCCGCCGGGCTGGTCGAGGAGAACGAGAACCTGCGCCAGACCACCGACGACGAGTGGATCGGCAGGACGATGCACCAGTACGAGATCGTCTCGCTGATCGGACAGGGGGGGATGGGGCGCGTCTACAAGGCCGCCGACACCCAGACCGGCAAGCCCTGCGTCATCAAGACCATCATCCCCGACGTCAGCGCCAGCGAGACGGCGCTGCGGCGCTTCCTGCGCGAGATCGACCTCAACACCCGCGTGCGGCACCCGAACATCGTCGGCTACCTCGGCACCGGGCAGGCGAAGAACGTGCTCTACATCGCCATGGAGTACTTCGACGGCAAGAACCTGCGCGAGTGCCACCGCAACCGCCGCGCCACGCCCAAGGGCGCGGTGGTCATCGGGCGCCAGATCGCCGGGGCGCTCCACGCCGCGCACGAGGCGGGCATCGTCCACCGCGACATCAAGCCGGAGAACATCCTGCTCAACGACGTCGCCGAGGTGAAGGTTATCGACTTCGGCGTGGCCAAGGCCTTCGCCGAGTCGGAGGAGGAGCAGCTCACCGTCAGCGGCGCGGTGGTCGGCACGCCGCACTACATGGCGCCCGAGCAGTTCAGCAACTCCAGGGACGTGGGGCCCCTGGCGGACATCTACGCCCTGGGGGGCGTGCTGTACTTCAGCCTCACCCGCCACCCGCCGCGCAGCGGCAAGAACGTCGTCGAGGTGTTCCGCTCGATCAAGAAGCCGATGAAGCTCATCGGCGAATACCGCGACGACGTGCCCGCCGAACTGGAAGCGCTGCTCATGCAGGCGCTGGCCGTCGCGCCGGAGGACCGTCCGCAGAGCGCCAAGGCGTTCGAGGACGCGCTGGCCGCGGTGCCGCTGGGGTAGGGGGTCCTTAGGACCCGTTAAGCAATAAGATCGGGATTTCGCTCGGCGCGCCGACGGTC
>CAYWFP010000091.1:0-15705 GCA_964457365.1 uncultured Planctomycetaceae bacterium | reverse complement strand
GTCAATCAAGGCTCACGGGAACCATGACCCTTGTGAATCCCGTGAACGCTTACCTGAAGTTTATGGAAGCCAAATTGGCGCCCTAAAGGCAGTAAACTTGATATCTGGAAAGGGCCACGAGTCGCTTGATTTAGGCGAGCCGTTTGGAAAGAAAGTGGCTGCTGATTTGCAGGGGAAAAGCGCTTTTCAAACAAGCAGCTCTAAGATTATATGTCATAGTCAAGGATGCAATATTGTTTCAAAGGCACTCGAAACAATTTGTTCGGAATGTCCAGATACTGAAGATCTGCCATGCCTGAAAATTGTTATGCTGGCCCCAGCAGTAGGAGATCGCGCGGGTCTTCGCGAGTCTTTGAAAAAATGCGAAGGCCGTGTAGATGTAGAGATTATGTATATTCGAGCGTCTAGTGATATAGTTTCAACTTATTATCCCCCAGATAAAATTCCCGATAAGAATCTTGTTGACTCTTTTTGGGTTCTTGGAGGCCATTCTGCCATCAGCATAATCAATGCAAGCGAATCAGCCCCAGAGCGAAATTCATTCCCTGATCGTGATGAAGGCGAAAAAGAATTTGAGTGGAGTAATGAGCGTGTATCTGATCGAATTCGCAATTTTCTATCGACGGGCTGTACGCCGTAATATGGGGAGGCCCTAGGCATGACAACAGATGTCTATATTATGAAATATGGTAAATCAAGAATAACTGGCGGGGGGCTTTGGATAGCTCTGCTGGCACTGGCTAGTTTGACCGGATGTAGTTCATGGTCCCCAAGCGGAACTCACGTTGCATTTAGCATTTGGCATTCTGCCGAAGCAAACACAATAGGGGTGTATGAGATAAAAGGAGATAAGACTTTTTACCTTAATGACATAAAGAAAGCGCGCCTTGTTGGCGCAAGGCCGATCTATTTTGACAACGGGTCAATTCTTGTGGTCGTTGGCGTTCAAGGGGCCGACGAAAGCTCTGTTAAAATATCTTTGTTTGATACAAACGGGTACTTTTTGATGAAAGAGTATGATGTTGCGGTTAATAAGCCAATTGATCAACCCTTCGGTTTTTATGAGTGTATATTTCTTATGGATAATCGGTATTTGTGGATCCCTAGAGGGCCGAAGGATACAAAGGCATTCTATTGTCGTGTTGATCTGCAAAACGGTATGGTTGACACCCCAATACAAGGCGAAAGAGAACGGTTGTTGGCCTCACGGGGAATCGCCGGTGTTTTTGGGTTATCGATGAATGACAAGTTTCTTCGAATTGGGATAAATGGCGAGCATGCAGAAGATTTTACGCAGGTCACCTTGTCAAAAATTGATCCAGCCAGCGCAGGTTTGACTCTGATAAAGACTTTTTCTGCTGAAGAATTTGGTTGTAAGGGGATAGTGGTGTCAGCCCCTGTCGTAGGAAGAGAGCATATCGCATTTATTATTATTCCCAAGTATGGTGCTAATGATGATAAGTCAGAAAAAGGCGACGAAGCGGTTGTCGTTGCCGTTGTTGACGCAAAAGGCAATCTTTTGCATTCGTTTAAGCGTATTGGCGCTTGTTCTTTGGCGTTTGGCCCTGATGATAAAACGCTATGGATGGGTGATGGAAGCAGCCAGCATTACGGATTAATAGAAGAGGACTTAGCCGGGAATGGAAATAATAAAAAGTATCTTTTATACGGAGAAACTAAAAGCATTGACGGTTCTGATGACCCAAATGATTATTATGCGGCTATGTCTATTTGGATGAGCCTTTCTCCAAATAATAGATGTATGGCAATTACTGTGCCTTTGATGACACAATTTCCTGGTTATGACGGGACAAAGTTATTTCTTATCGATCTTGCGAATGAGAAGCATGAAATAAGGAGGATTAAAGATAAAGAGGGACAGACGCCAATAAAATCCGCACCCCCCGCGCGCGGACCGTCCGCCGTGCGGGAGGCGGACGAACAGGATGGGCAGGAGGGTGAATAGCCAGGGCAGGGGCAAGATCCGCCCGCGTGGACACAGACGCCTGGCCCATGTCCGGAAGCCTTGGCCTACCCCACCTTCATCGGAAAGTCGGTTTTTCGCTTGCGAGGCCCTTGAGGGCTTGGGATAATGATCGGTGAAGCTGGACTTCAAAAATCCTGCGACGTCCGCCCCTTGATCGTCCGGCTTCCAGGGGATTCGCCGGGGCTGTACCGGAAGAGGTCAACGCCCGGAACCCCGCAGGTCGCAGAGCCCCGAAAACAAGCTTTTCGAAAAGCTCACCCTACCTTTTCGCAGCTAACCCCTTGTCCTCAAACACCTCACGAGCTTTCAGGGGGTTTTGGAGAAGAGAAAGCGGTGAAAAAGTCACCGCCACAGACGCGTAGCGGATTTCGTTTTCGTAAGGCATTGCGAAATAGTCTTTTACAAGGCCGTATCGGATATATCTTCGCGTAGGTGAATGCAAATCAGGCCGTATTCACCGACGTGAAGGCCCGGCGGATGACCACGCGCGGGGGCTGGATCTGGCCGGCAATGACAATGTTGAAGCACGACCTCAGCTTGACAAAGAAAAGATACCGTATATAATACCATGATGAAAGCCGTTCGTGTTGTGGTCGACACCAACGTTTTGATCAGCGCCTTGCGATCCAGGCGAGGAGCATCGTTCAAATTGCTCGGCATGATCGATGACAAGCGTTTGAGGGTCATCCTGTCGGTGCCGCTCTTTCTTGAATACGAGGATGTAGCCAAGCGACTGGTAAAGCGGGGTGGCTTGCGGATCAAGGATGTGGATGCGATTCTCTCGTATGTGGCTGCGATTGCGGAAGCGCGCAGAATCCACTATCTCTGGCGTCCCCTGTTGCGCGATCCGAAGGACGATATGCTGCTGGAGGTGGCCGTGGCGGGAAATGCCGATGCGATTATAACATTCAATAAACGCGATTTCGAAGGCATTGATCTATTCAATATCGACCTGATGACGCCGCAGGAACTGTTGCGAAAACTAGGGGAAATCAAATGAGCACGATGAGTTTGCGGATCCCGGATTCTTATCATGCCCGTCTGCGGGCGCTGGCCAAGCGGGAGAAGGTATCGATCAACCAGTTGATCACGACCGCGCTCGGTGAGAAGCTGTCGGCGCTCGATACGGAAGCGTTCCTTCGCGACCGAGCGGAAGGCGCATCGCGTGCACGGTTCGCCGCCGCCTTGAGCCGCGTACCTGATGTCGCGCCCGACCAGGAGGACGAACTCTGAATGGCCACGCGCGTGGGGTTGGCCCTGGCCGGCTTTTCCGGCATATCTTCGCTTGACACACAGCCCGGCTATCGGGGATAATACACGGCAAGGTGATCGAGGAGCCAGGTAGAATGGCCTGGCCGAGACAGCCGGGCTAGCCCAGGGCATCCGAACCGTCCACCCGCGTGGAAACAGCCGTATGGTGTACGCCTCTCCAATTCAGACAAAGCGGTTGCCTACCCCCTCTGTTTCAGGACAAAGCGGGCGCGTTTCATCGCGAGATCAAGGGTTACAATACGACGGCAACAACGTGCTAGCCGATCTCACCGACGGCAACATGACTAAGTTTTATGTTACTCCTTTCCTTGATCAGAATGTTAGTATGACTGTAATAGGTGGGCCAGACGCGGGAATTTATTATTATAGTCAAGATGGCTTAGGTTCCGTTCGCACGCTGACTGATTCCTCCGCGAATCTAAAGAATCAATATGACCACGACGCCTTCGGCGTGCCACTGGCTTTGGGAACGAACGAAAGCGTGGAGCAGAGATACACCTACACCGGGCGTGAGAGCTCGGGCGTGAGCGGTGCGCCGATGTATTATCGCACGCGCGGTTATCTGGTCGGCATTAGCAGGATGAATAACAGGAATCCGTGGGGATACGTCCACTCCGAATTCAATTTATATGATTATGCAAGCAATAATCCGATTTTGCGTGTTGAGCCTTTTAGCGAAGACCCTCCTAATCATGGCCCGAAGCCAAAACCAGGGCAAAGCATTATGCTAGTAGATGATGGGAGTTGGTATGATCCGAATAGCGATTTTGGCGAAAGAATGTCTTACACCGGATGGCCTTCTCCCATTGGAGGGAGAGCAGTCCTTATGGCTTACAACTTTCCCGAATTATTTCGTATACCTGAAAACGCCTGCGTCCGATTAACAGAGAGAAGGTCTAAGCCCACCCGTGTGAAGAGATTTGGAGGAGCAGTGGTATTTATAATCTCGTCGGCATATCTGATAATTAATAATTCCCTCGTACCATTAACTCCAGATCCAAGTGACCCAATAGCCCTTAAGCTCGCATATGTCGGCGCTGTTACGGCTGGAGGTCAAATCGCCCCCTCCGCGCTCGCTATCCACGGGCTTAGGGAATTAACATCCGACAACAAGTATAAATTTTACTCAAAAACATGCAGCTTTGACGAGGTTATAAAAGATTTCGGCAGTAAATGGGATCTATTCTATGAACCAGATTATAAACTAGAGATCTGTAAGCTACAGAATGATTGTTGTGATAAATGTGAAGCGTGGAAGGTTGTGAAGGATTTTGGCTGGCCGTGGCGTTAATTTAGCCCCGGTTACTATTTGCAACGAGATTCTTTGGAGAGCATTATATGCGAGAAGTTAGAATTAAATACCGGCTGTTGCTATCTTTCTTAATCCCATTAATATCTACTTTTTTCATCGTCCTAGGTTTTTCGAAAGAACTTGCAGTAAATGACGAGAGAGCTTATGCGTTGTTTTCAATAGTTGCTGCATCTCTTGGATTGCTAGCTACGATGCTGCCTTTTTATTATAAGGTGACAGGGAAGGTCACTTGGCCGGAGAAAGGCTATAGCGAGATAAGCTTTCATGAAAAACAGAGGTTGTTTAAATCATTGCAGATTTCTATAGTATTTTTAGGATATATGATTGGCTTAATGGCAGCCTTTTTGTTCATTGATTTCTTTTTGATTGAACCTCAAACCCCACGTATACATGGCCTCATCCCGATAGACGCTCCAAACAAATAAGGAGGGACAGGCGGTGCGCCGTCCAAATCCGCATTCTTGCAGATCAGCATCGTAGCGTTAATTGGATAAACCACTGAGGGTGCGGCGATGATAGCAGGCTAGCGAAACGTCAAGAATAAAGTTATGACAAATGGGGACGCCCTTATGTTATGCTATTCTATGTTAATTTACCCCCGGTTACTATTCGCAATGATTTTATGGAGAGCATGAAATGCGAGAAGGTAGAGTTAAATACCTGCTGTTGGCATATTTTTTAAGTCCATTTACATTTACTTTTATCGCACTTATTCTATGGAGCGAATCTATGGGAGGCGCATGGGGCCTTGCTTTGGTATTTCTTCTTGCCGCCATCTTTGCTGGGCTAACGGCTGCCATGCTGTCTTCGTATTATAAAATGACAGGGAAGCTCACATGGCCGGTAAAAGCTTATTGCGAGTTAAGTTTTGAAGAAAAACTGCGGCTTCTTAAAATAACGTATCTATTTCTTATGTTTTTAGGAATGTCACTTGCATGGATAGCGGCCGCCTTGGTCACTGGAGGCTTTTTTGTGGCGGCTGTACCGGCGACCTGTGAGGTAAAACTGTGCGGCTGGAACTTGGGAGCGGAAGCAGCGAATTTGAAAACGAAACGTCACGCGGTGCGGGCGTTGCGCCAGAAGAAGGGGCGGCGGACGGGAAAGATCGGCCGCATTCAACCGAGTGAGGAGGACGCCACGCAGGCTCACGCTAGCTGTGGCGGCCCGAATTCTCATCGCATTTTTGACTTTTTTGTGATCGAAGGAAATCGGCCTGGAAACAGCCCTTTAACCGAATTATCGCGAAAACTGGAGAAGGGAAACATGGGCTAGACGGAAGGATGACGACATCCAGGGCCACGCGCGTGGACACAGGAGGCCAGCCAAGCAGCCAAGCCCATTCGCCACGCTCAACCGCCTGTCCACGCGCCAGCCCTTGCCCCTTGACACACAGTCCGGCTATCGGGGATAATACGGGCAGGTGATCGAGGAGCCAGGTAGAATGGCCTGGCCGAGCAGCCGGGCTAGCCCAGACAGCCGGCCAGTCAACCCGCGTGGGAAATCCGTATGGTCTTCGCCCCGCCAATTCAGACAAAGCGGTTGCCTACCCCCTCTGTTTCAAGACAGATGCCATGCGATTTTGTTCGAGACCAAGGGTTACTATACGACGGCGATAACGTCGTGGGCGATATCCAGGGCGGGAGCATATCTAAGTTTTATGTTACGCCTTTCCTGGATCAGAATCTAAGCATGACTGTCGTGGGCGGGCCGCAGGCCGGCATTTATTATTATTCGCAAGATGGCTTAGGTTCCGTTCGCACGCTGACTGATTCCTCCGCGAATCTAATGAATCATTATGACCACGACGCCTTCGGCGTGCCACAAGCTGTGACGACGTCGGAAACCGTCTCGCAGAGGTATACGTACACCGGACAAGAACGCGAACCCACCAGCGGCTTGATGTACTACAACTACCGGCATTATTTTCCGGGCGTGGGGAGATTTGGGAAGAGAGATCCGGTGGGATATTGGAATAATCGCTTTGGGAATCTGTATGGGTACGTTGATAATTCAACTGCCGTTTTTAACGATCCATATGGTTTAGATAAGATGTTTAGGTGGTGTTGTGAAGAAGAAATGCCGGATGGTACAGCGCGTTATTATACCCAGGAAGTAAAATTAACCAGAGATCACATAGACAATGACACAGGAAAAGTAGATAACGTTGGCGAACTGAGTCGCATTGGATTGCAGGATAGGGCTAGTGAAATGTGGAGCTTGAGATCTTATCCTTCTGGTGGCGGTAAAGCTAACTGGGACTATAGAGGTGATATACTTGAGGCACATTTGAATATATGCAATACGAGTGCAGGGAAAATAAATCTTTTCAAAAATAGGCAAAAAAGCGCTATCTCAAAGATGGCAAAGTTTGAAGATACCGCCCCACTTACTACTAAATTTCTTCATGACCAAGGACTGGGGTCGGCTGGAAATACCTCTACTGGAGCAAATGAAGAATTGATAACAAAATATGGTGAGGCTGTATATATAGTGGTTGATCAATTTGAGCATGATCCGAATGCGCCAGAAGAAGAAGCTTCCGCAATACGAAGTGCATGGGGGGAGTCTACTTTAGGGGCAACTAATGAGACTCAAAATCTACAAAAAGCGATGATGTTAGAAAGAAAAAGAGCACAACGATTTATGAATGAATGGTTTTCAGTAGTTGATAAGATTTTTAATGCGCCCAAGAAATATGTGTGCAGTTGTGATCATGACGATAGAGGAAAATCTCCTGATGCTTCAAATTGCGGCTATTAAAAGCAGGAAAAATCCCCTCATAAAGTGTTTCTTGGGGGCTGGAGGGAGAATTCTTCTAGGCGTATTGCTGTGGTCATGCCTTGCGTATATGTGGGCTTTTTATAACTCACGGTTTATTTCTCGGTATTGGGCGGAAGCGCTGATCAGTAAGCTTTTGAGAGATAATCCTGGCCTTGAGAGGAAAGAAATCGTTGTTGGGTGCAGTAAATATTCTGTTGTTCATGTTCGAATAGATTCGATAAATACCGTTAACATTCGAGCAATAAAAGGATATCCGATTAAAGATTTTGAGCTGATTGGTGCTCAGGTCGGAACGCTTGAGCCAATACGGGATCTTCCTTTGGAGCGTCTGAGTATTAAGAATTCCACAGTAAATAGTATTGCCCCGGCACAGCAGGATTCTCTTGACTTTTTATCAGTTAGGGGGTGTCCTGTTAGTGACATATCTTCACTTGCAAGAACCAACCTAAGTCATGTTGACCTTGGAAATACGCTAGTTGAAGATCTGCGCCCATTAAAATCTCTTAAAATTACGCGGCTGGACTTAGAGAGGACGCTTGTTTCTGATCTCTCACCCATACAAAAATGTCCTATAGAATGGTTAGATATTAGTTCGACAAAAGTAAGGAGCTTAAAGCCGTTAAGTTCAATGCCGATCCGTACCCTGATAGCACGCAACATACTAGTGGTTGATTTGTCTCCTCTGGCCAACACACAAATACAGGCGCTAAGTTTATCGAATACAGATATTGCAGATATAGCGCCGCTTTCTAAATTAAAGTATTTAAGAAAGCTTTGGTTGGCGAATACCTCTGTATCAGACATTTCACCGCTTGCGATGCTCAATAGTTTGCATGAGCTGTATTTGTCAAACACTAAAATCAAGGATATTTCCCCTTTAACGAGTTGCTCTGGTTTAGAAGTGTTAGGCCTATCAGGAACGGATGTGCAGCTTGAAAATGTCTTGAAGACGGGTTTGCAAGATAAAGTGACTATTATTGGGATGCCAAAGAATTAACTGTGACCTGTGGCGGCCTTAATGTGTGCCACGAGGCTACACGATAGATGAGGGATGGGGCTAGCCTGGATAGCAGACAGCAAGAGCCACCCGCGTGGACACAGGAGGCCAGCCAAGCAGCCGAGCAGCCAAGCCAGTCGCCACGCTCAACCGTCTGTCCACGCGCCTGCTCTTGCCCCTTGACACACAGCCCGGCTATCGGGGATAATGGGCGTGGTGATCGAGGAGAGTATGGCTAGTGGCTGACTGAGCAGCCGGGCTAGCCCAGGACATCCGAACCGTCCACCCGCGTGGGATAGCCGTATGGTCTACGCCCCTCCATTTCAGACAAAGGGCCATCCATCCATCCATCCCGCAAGACAAAGCGGGCTCGTTTCATCGCGAGATCAAGGGTTACAATACGACGGCAACAACGTGCTAGCCGATCTCACAGACGGCAACGTATCTAAGTTTTATGTTACTCCTTTCCTGGATCAGAATCTAAGCATGACTGTAGTGTGTGGGCCAGACGCGGGCATTTATTATTATAGTCAGGATGGGTTAGGTTCTGTTCGCACGCTAACTAACTCTTCTGGCAATCTAGCTAACCATTATGATCATGACGCCTTCGGCGTGCCCCAAGCTGTGATGACGTCGGAAAGTGTTGAGAATAGATATACCTACACCGGGCGGGAGACAAGTGGGGTATCTGGTGGGCCGATGTATTACCGGTATCGGATGACCTTCAATGAGATTGGAAGGTTTGGGCGAAGGGATCCAGCATCAGAAGAAATGCCAATTCGACCGTTTGCTACTGCTTGCCTGGAAAGTGTTGCTTTCATAAATAGCATTAACAAATGGAATAGTATTGGGCTCTCTGATGTTGCAAACATATATCTTCGATTCGCCGCACATCAAAGCTTAGTAAAAGAACAACATAACGTACGTCTTGCAAACGATCATGATTATGTATATTGTCTAATAATCCATTGCTATTGCGGGATCAATATGGGTTATGGCCTGACTGGGATTACATATTGAATGTAATTATAGAGCTCCCCGAGGCAATTGGGGAAGCGTTTGTTTCCGGTGAAGCAGCCGATTCTTTTGCTGGAACTTTGCATTCTTTTGCGCAAGAAGTTGTAGACTTTGTGGGAATAAATGCAGAATTGAAGCTTGGGCCAATTTATGGGAATACCAGCGCGTATAATTTGGGGTTCGAGCATCCAGAACTTGGCGGCATGACAATCATTGGAACTGGTGGCGCCGCCGCGGTCAGTCTGACTGGAGTTGGAAATCTATGGCTTGGGAAGATTGCATACCACGCAGGACATGCCGGAGGACCACATACTTGCGCACACTTGCAAATAATGATAAGGGTTGGGCTGCATTTAACAAAGCACATTAGAATACCTTTCCCGTGGTAGATTAGTTGAGGAGAGAAGCTATGAAATGCGAGTTTTGCAATAAAGAATCGGAGGTAGTGAATGGAACGCTCGAAGGCGTTTCCTTTGTGCCAGAAACTCAAGATAGAAAATGGATTAAAACAGGCATTTGCGCTTTAGAAACAACGGTCTGCGCTGACTGCGGTAGAATTTTGACCATAAAAGTCAACAAAGAGTCTCTTAAGGGGCTGCTTTAACGTGCGCGACCTGAATAATGAGGGACAGACACCAATTAAGTTGCGGTCAGACGACCCGCCATCCGATTCATCCGAGTAACCGCGCGCCACCCGCGAGCGGACCGTCCGCCGGGCGTGAGGCGAAGGGACGGGATAGCGAAAAGAGCGAGTAGCCAGAGCAAGGGCTAGGCCTGCCGCGTGAATACAGGAGGCCAGTCACCACGCTCAACCGCCTGTCCACGCGCCTGGTCTTGCCTCTTGACACACAGCCCGGCTATCGGGGATAATGGGCGTGGTGATCGAGGAGCCAGGTAGAATGGCCTGGCCGAGCAGCCGGGCTAGCCCAGGGCATCCGAACCGTCCACCCGCGTGGAAACAGCCGTATGGTGTACGCCTCTCCAATTCAGACAAAGCGGTTGCCTACCCCCTCTGTTTCAGGACAAAGCGGGCGCGTTTCATCGCGAGATCAAGGGTTACAATACGACGGCGATAACGTGGTGGGTGATCTTCAAAATGGAAGCATGGCACGCTTCTATGTGACTCCCTTCCTCGATCAGAATTTAAGCATGACTGTAGTGGGCGGGCCGCAAGCCGGCATTTATTATTATTCGCAAGATGGCTTAGGTTCTGTCAGAACCTTAACTAACTCTTCTGGCAATATAGCTAACCATTATGATTACGACGCCTTCGGCGTGCCGCTACCTGTGACGACGTCGGAAACTGTTGCGCAGCGGTATACCTACACCGGGCGTGAGGCCTCGGGTGTGGGCGGAGCGTCGATGTATTATCGGTATCGGGGTTATATGGCCGGTATTGGCCGGATGAACAACCGAAATCCCTGGGGCTATGGCATACATAGGGAGTTCGCGCATCTTTATGACTATGTGAGTAATCGGCCGAATTTTTATAAAGAACCGTTTAGTGGCGAAGCCTGCGAGGACTACTTCGAGTTATCCAAGTCATTTGTTTTAGGTTTAGGGCAAGGTGGAATTAATATTGGTCGAGGTTTATACAAATTCTATAATGAGACAGTTAATGTTATTGCTGACGATATTAATTTTGTCAGCATGAATTTCACATATGGATTTGGGGAAGTATCAGAAGATTATGAGTACATGAGCCAAACGTGGCGAGCTTACGATTCGGGAGTTATCAGTCGGAAATGGCATGTTGGGCGTACATTACTGAATTTTGCTTCAGCTGGCATATGGGGAGAAGGCGAAGCCGTTTATGCCTGGGCTAATGGCGCGATAACAACAGACGAGCTTTCGGAGACATTAGGCTCTATTGGTGTTTTGCAGATTGGCGCGTACGCTACCGTAAGAGGGTTACGTGGGTTACGAACCCTAAGAACACCAAAGGGTCCTATTCAAGGAGGAAGAGGGCTATCAACATCCCAAGCTACCATTGGAGAGACAATAGGTAATCGCATTGCCTCAGATTCCTATGTACATGTGAGTCCATCAAAATTTTGTACACTTAGGCCCTATCAATTTTTATTTCGTTATGGAGATATAAAGGGGTTAACATGGAGCAGGCTTGCAAAAAGCATGGGGCCTTTTTCCCGAAGCGCGCGCGCAATAAATAATAATCCAAACAACTGTTGTGTTTACGAGATCACAGTTAATAAAGCAATAAAAAGCGGCAATGTCTTCCCGGAGCCATACAATCCATTAAATCCCAATTTACCAGAATTTTTAACGGGGCCAGACCCCATGCCAGTTTCCCCAATATCAGTTACAGCGACAACGCCTGGGGGCAAATAGAAGAATATAAAGGATTAACAATGGCTAGTTGTGTATATATTACAAATTTTTCGGAATATTATAACTTTTGGATTTGCGCGTTAGCAGAAGTGCCGACAGATTGGTGTTATGTCGTAGCCGAAAAGCTTGACAAAGAGAATGGCGCTTTGGGTCTTACTATATTAGTAGGTGCACAACTGACTGACGAGTGGAGAATTTCAGCAACAATATCACTCTGGAAAGCTATATCTTCAGTGGCTAGGAATATGGATGCTTGTAATATTAATTGTAGGGCTTGTATGTGTAATCGTGATGTCAAATATTATCTCAAGAACTTTGATATTGACAACGTAGATACTTGGGATGAATCTGGCGAGATACTTGCGCAGTTAAAAGGAAATTGTAACGGTTTGCCTGATGGAGAAATATGGTGTGAAGGCGGCTCTAAAATCGTCTTTCGTAGAGGTGCTGTGATTTACCCTTGTGATAAAAGCATAAATCTAATTTGGAATAAATAAGTGTCGACCTGTGAGGTAAATCTGTACGGCCGGAATTTAGGAATGGAAGCAGCGAATTTTAAAAGCGAAAACGTCATTCGGCACTGGCGTTGCGCCAGAAGAAGGCGGCGGACGGAAGGGATGGCGAGGAGAGCGAGTAGTCAGAGCAAGGGCCGCCACCAATCTCAACCGCCTGTCCACGCGCCGGGTCTTGCCTCTTGACACACAGCCCGGCTATCGGGGATAATACGTGTAGGTGATCGAGGAGTAGAGAGAGGGCTGGCCGAGTCAGCCGGGCTAGCCCAGGGCATCCGAACCGTCCACCCGCGTGGAAACAGCCGTATGGTGTACGCCCCTCCAATTCAGACAAAGCGGTTGCCTACCCCCTCTGTTTCAAGACAGATGCCATGCGATTTTGTTCGAGACCAAGGGTTACTATACGATGGCGACAACGTAATAGCCGATCTCACCGACGGCAACATGACTAAGTTTTATGTTACGCCTTTCCTGGACCAGAATGTTAGCATGACTGTCGTGGGCGGGCCGGACGCTGGCATTTATTATTATAGTCAGGATGGGTTAGGTTCTGTCAGAACTTTAACTAACTCTTCTGGCAATCTAGCTAACCACTATGATTACGACGCCTTCGGCGTGCCGCTACCTACGACGACGTCGGAAAGTGTTGAGCAGAGGTATACGTACACCGGGCGTGAGGCTAGTGGTGTGGCCGGTGGGCCGATGTATTATCGGTATCGGACTTATGAGGCGGAGTTGGGGAGGTTTGGGAGAAGGGATCCGGCAGGGTATACTGGCTCTGGTTGTATGCCGAGTTTGACTTATTCAGCGCGACTACAAATCCCTGAAGATAGGCATGATTCCTTGTACCTTCAGCGCATCAATGATTTGGACTTCAGCAAGGATTCGATTTCGTTTAAAAATCTGAATATAATTCGATATTTTAATGGTATGGCAGGCAATTATAGTGCGCTTACATCGTCTCTTACGAATTCCGATGCAAACGTATACGTTTATTCGTCAAGCTCACCGGTAATTTATTGCGATCCGACTGGAAAGTACCGAGCTTGTTGTGTTTATAAAGACAGATCGCATCGCACGCAGGTCGCATGCTTTGAGGCCAGTGCATGCCTTATATATACTATAAGCCGTGGACTGGCCCCAGACTGTTGGATCCAAGGGTGATTAGCGGCTACTCGGTTGAGTTGCAATATAAAGGTGAGGCTTATGATGAAAAATATTGATGAGGTTAATCTGCTTAGAAAGGCATCTACGGTTGAGCTGTTGTTGTCTCAACAAGAGATTGTAGAGCAAAAGCCTATCAACATTAGATTAATCAACAAATATGAGGAGGAAGATTTTTACAATCGCTTAGCCAAGGAACGTTTGTTAAGGGTATATAATGTCAAAAAAGACGACAGAGAGTTTATTGCGGTAGCCAACCCATCGATTGACATGAAGGGGGTATTTGAAGGACGAATAAATCTCGATGAGGCTAAAATACTTATAGATGGACTGCCGGAAAATAGGTATGTTGAATATAGTCTTTTGGTAGATAAGAATAAAAACTATGTCTCGAAGCGTTATGAGGAAGGCAGATCGATTCAAGATGTGTTATTGTCTTTGTCTTCTGACAGCAATAGGATTATTTTGCTTGCGCTGCCAGTAAGTGTTTTTGCGGATTCGTGATGCGCGCATAATCTTGGGCAACCTGTGAGGTAAAGCCGTGCAGCAGCGATTCGGGAGCAGAAGCAGCGAATTTGAAAACGAAACGTCACGCGGTGCTGGCGTTGCACCAGAGGAAGGGTCGGCGGCAGGGAAAGATCGGCCGTTTTCAACCGAGTGAGGAGGACGCTAGGCAAGCTCCCGCTAGCCAGGGCCACGCGAGTGGACACTACTATCAGTCCAGCCAAGCAGCCAAGCCCAGTCGCCACGCTCAACCGTCTGTCCACGCGCCTTCTCTAGCCTCTTGACACACAGCCCGGCTATCGGGGATAATGGGGGCAGGTGATCGAGGAGTAGAGAGAGGGCCTGACTGAGCAGCCGGGCTAGCCCAGGGCATCCGAACCGTCCACCCGCGTGGGAAATCCGTATGGTCTTCGCCCCTCCATTTCAGACAAAGGGCCATCCATCCCGCCCCGTTTCAAGACAAAGCGGGCTCGTTTCGCCTCGTGACAAAGGGTTACTATACGACGGCAACAACGTGCTAGCCGATCTCACAGACGGCAACATGACTAAGTTTTACGTTACCCCCTTCCTTGACCAGAATCTAAGCATGACTGTAGTAGGCGGGCCGCAGGCTGGAATTTATTATTATAGTCAAGATGGCTTAGGTTCTGTTCGTACCTTAACTGATTCGGCTGGCGACCTAACGAATCATTATGACCACGACGCCTTCGGCGTACCGCTATCTTTGGGGACGAACGAAGGCGTGGAGCAGAGATATACGTATACCGGGCGCGAGGCTTCGGGTGTGGGCGGAGCGCCGATGTATTATCGCAATAGAACGAACTTCAATGGCCTGGGAAGGTTTGGGACAAGAGATCCGATTGAATATCAGGCTGGGGTAAATATTTATGTCTATGTCCTGAATGCCCCTCTCACGGCAACTGACCCATATGGCGAACTTGATCTAAAGTCATTAGTTATTAGCCAGCTCGGCTATGATCATTCTTGGCCTCTCACGCCAACACCAATTCCTATTGGCTTGGGGGGAGGAAGGCTTCAGGTTACATTAACCTTAAGCGGAAATTTATTTAAATGTTGTAATACAAAAACATCAACTGAAGAAATATGGTATCGTGTTAGTTTGTCATTAGAGGCGTATATTATTTGGGGTTGGTCTGGCGAAGGCAAGCCTTGGGACGGTCCTGGGAGAGATCGCAATAAACGAAATGCAGATGGCGTGAAGAATAAGAACAGTACTATACCGCCTCCTCCTGTTGCTGGTTATCGTGAACGAAATTGGCATGTTGACACTGATCTTGTCGATACGCCGCCTTGTCCTCCCGAGGGATTTTCTGGAAGTGTCTATGTGTTTGTTCGCGGATCTGCTGGAGTCTATTATGGATTACAGGGGAATGTGCAGCAAGAAGTCTACCCCACATTCGATACAGAAGGTTTTTCTAGTCAATTTACAGCGGCGCGGGGGGTCTATGGTGCGTCTGTTGAAGTTGGCGCAGGTGGGGTTGTGCATATGGCTGGTCCCATGCCTGGCATGAATTAAAGAAGACACGATATGAATTCGCGCTGGTCAAAAGCCCCATATGCTATACTTCTGGTTGGCTGGTTGGCGGCAAGAACCTTGGGCACAGAGGTTTTTCCTAGTACTATCTCATTTGTAATTGGATTAGGGGCAGCTAGAGTTCTTGATGTATTGATATCAACTGGAAAAATCTCAACGTTGCAATTCGGTGTGCTGGAATATATTGATTCGCCAATAAGTTATAGCTCAGTGCAAAAAAACTGCAACATATCATTGAAGTGAGGCAAGCAAATC
>CAYWFP010000090.1:0-15939 GCA_964457365.1 uncultured Planctomycetaceae bacterium | reverse complement strand
CCTGATACTGGAAGCTGTGGTAGAACACTTTCGGTTTGTGCGACGGACGACCGACCAAGACGCCTGCAAGGAGTTCTGCGCCTGCAGCCAATATCCGAAGTGCCGAAGCATCCAGCCGGTGGAATAGAGCCCCGCTTTTCTGCACCCGGTTACATCAGCCCACCACTCGCAACCGGGCGCAGAAAGTAGAAGTCCTGCGCCCCGAATTCCACAAACCGTTATATTCCAGCACCTTCCAATCAAAGGACTTTTTGGCCGACGTCCTTTGGTTTTCGAGAGGGAGAGAGGAAATGGGGCTATTTTGGCGATTCGGGAGGCCGGCCATCCTGCGGTGGAATCCCGTAAGTGGGGCCAGGAGGCGGGGCGTTCGGGCTTGCGTTCCATTTGCAAAACCCTTTACCCCATAAGGATAAAGGGAATCTCACCAGCCCCCAAAGACGAAGCCCCCGGCACTTACGCCGAGGGCTCCAAAACGCTAGAGAGCGCGGAGCCCTCTTGATACATGGTACCCGCTGAAGGACTCGAACCTTCGACCTACGGATTAAGAATCCGTTGCTCTACCGACTGAGCTAAGCGGGCTTGCGCGAAGTTGTCCACCATACCCCTTGGCGTGTCGATGTCAAGACCATTTCATGCATTATCGGCCATTTCCGTGAAGCCTGCGCCGCGCGCGCGCCGATACAACAGGTACGGTTCGTTTTTGCGGAAGGGAGGGGGCGTGAAGAAACGCCCGCGAAGGCGCATAATCCGTTGTCTGCCGCTCGGATGGCGGCGGTGGTGCACGCCGGTGCTGCTGCTTGCGGCCGTGACGGCTTCCGGCTGTATCCAATCCTTCGCCGAGGAGGAGGAGGATCCCTACCAGGGGCAGTTGCGCAACGTCGAAATCTACGCGCGCGAACTCGAGGCCAAGCTGCACGGCCGCTACAACAACCACCCCGACTACGTCGGCAAGGTGGGGCTGGTGCAGTTGACGCTGGCGAGCGAGCCGAAGGTCGCGCTCGACGGGCAGGAGATCCAGGTCGAACTGAGCCAGATCGTCTACGACAAGTGGGGCGAGCGCATCCCGGAGCTGGAGAAGGAGTATTACGTCGTCACCTTCGGCCACGGCGCGCCGACGCGGATGCGCACGCGCCCGTCGGTGGAGGTGGGCTTGCATAACGAGGGCGGCTACTCCGCGTACGAAGAGACCAACATGGGCTATCTCCGCGGCATCAAGCACAAGCCCAACCCCGGCATGCTCGATACGCCGGCCGGGGAGAACCTCTGCCCGCACGGCAACCTGCCGCACGAATGCCCCATCTGCGGGCACAAGAAGGACCGCGCCACCTGTCCGCACGGCAACCGCGAGGGCGCGTGCCCGATCTGCGCGGACGAGCCCGACGCGGACTCGCCCTACGGTTTCGACGAAGGCGAATGGCAGTTCGCGCCGTCCACGAAGGAGCGGCCGCACCACGAGTACGACCAGCCGCCCCGGCCTGACCGGACGCCGCCGATGAAGCAGCCCGAGACTTTTCCCGCGCCGCGGGCGGACGACCTGCCGGTGATACCCGCCGCGCCCGAGCCGATGATGCCCTCGCGCGTCCCGGTGCAACTCCTGAAGCCGGCCGGTCCGAAAGACCGCCAGTCCCCGCCCGGGCGGAACGAACTGCACGGCCTGCCGGGCTGGTGAGAGGTGTCGCGGCGACAGCGCCGCCGAAGCGCGGACGCGGCGGAGCGGTAGAATCCGATCAGAGAATGGCGCGCAGGCGTGGAGTCCGAGTCATGAACGAGGCGGATGTCGGGATTTGGCAGAGGAAGCTGGGGATGACGTACCAGGTCGAGTCTGCCGCGACCTGCGATCAGCTCGTCGGTATCGCCGGCAAGGACGTTTTGGAGATCGGGGGGGCGCTGCCCGAGACGTTGGTGTTCGACGGATTGCACGCGCGCAGTTGGGTCGCGATGGATCCGACGCTGACGCCCCAGGCGCGCGAGGGCGATGCCGGGCCGGATTGTCTCGATCGGCCCCGCTATCCGGAAGAGGGGTCGTATACGCGGCTGAATATCCGCGTCGAGGACGCGCAGGAAAGCTTCAAGAATTCGTTCGACCTGCTCCTGAGCATCGCGTGCTTCGAGCATATCCTCGACCTGCCCCGCGCGCTCCTGGCCATGCGGGAGATGCTCAGGCCGGGCGGAACGCTCTTCTCCCTGTTCTCGCCGATCTGGTCCGGGCACGACGGGCATCATCTGGGGCAGATAACGGATCAGTCCGGGAGGCGATTCAGCCGCAGCGAGAATCCGATTCCGCCGTGGGGGCATCTTCTGATGCGGCCGTTCGAGATGCACGAATACCTCTGTCGACACACCGATATGGAGACCGCTTCCGCGCTCGTATACCAGATCTATTTCTCGGAGACGCTGAATCGGATATTCGCCGAGGAGTATATCGATCTGTTCAAGAAGATTCCCTTCGGCACGGGCGAAGCGTCCCTGCTGTACAAGCGGGACGTGTCGCAGGACACGTGGCGGCGGCTGAAGGAGAAATACCCGCAGTACGACAGTTTCGCATACGACGGTATCATGGCGGTAATGACGAAGTAAACCTCCATCCGGTCATAAGCTCGGGATTTCCCTCGCTTCGCGGCGGCGCCGGTGGCGCTACGGTCGGCCGGAGCGGTTCCGGGTTTGCGGGCACTGCGCGAGCGGGGTGAGGCGGATTTCGTTCTGCTCGAGGATGTCGCGGATCTGCGCATCCAGCAGCAGCGCCAGGTCGATCCTCCGATAGGTTCGCGCCCACGGCCGCGCGGGGCAGTCCTCGGTGCAGAGCGCGTCCAGCGACGGATGGTCGATTCCCGGGTGCGCCACCCAGACGTGATAGCCCGGGCCGAGATTCTCCAGCCTATCGATCAGCCGCGCCTTCGTTTCCGCCAGCGTCAGCGGCCCGCTGAGGATGAAGCCGGATTCCCAGGCGTAGCTCAGCGGCATCGGCTCACGGGCGGGGGACATGTTCTTGAACGGCACGTCTTCGGCTTCGATCAGCGCGCTCATGACGCGATGGAATTTGCCTCCACTGTCCAATCCCATGTGCTGGCCGACGTGGGTGACGGGGATCCCTTCGGCGCGGATGGCGTCGTACTGGGCGCGGATCTCCGCGAGCGCCTCCGCCTCGTCGGCGTCCTTCCAGGCGTCCTCGACCGTGCTGGCGAACCGGCCTTCGGCGGCGAGCGAAGCGGCCCCGGTCAGCGGCCCCCAGGCGTAACGATCCCACTCGCAGGTAAAGGTCGCGTGCAGGCCCACCGGCACCGCGTGCGTCCTGGTCAGTTCGACCGCCTCGCGGAACGCCGGCGTCGGCGGCATCAGGTTGGTGTCGGTGAGGATGCCCTCGGTCAACGCCTGCATGATGCCCTCGTTGACCGCTTCGTGCATGCCGAAGTCGTCGGCGATGACGCAGAGGTGCTTGCTCATGGATCGATCCTTTCGCGTTGTCAAAACCGCGGGCCGCGGAGATCGATTTCGCCTTCGGGCCAAGGCAGTCCGCCCATCAGGCGCACCATGGCGTTTTCGACCGGGGTGATGACCGTCCTGCCGTTCTTATCGACGTAGCGCAACGGGTTCGTGACCGGGCGATAGCCCGAAGAGGAATACACCTCGGTCTGGCCGACGAGGAAGCAGAAGGGGATATCCTCCCGCCGGGCCCATGCGTGGACCGCCGCGAGCAATCGCCTCACCCAGCCCCGGCCGCGAAAACCGGGGTGGACGCATACCTCGGCGACGCCGCCGCAGCGCAGGTCGCCAGCGGCGCTGCCGAAGCACTTGTCGTGGGCGGCGATATGCGCGCGCAATGCGCCGTCCTCCGCGCGCACGAGCCAACGGTGCGCCGGCAGTTCGTTATGGTAGCGCTTGTCGCGGAAACCTGTCCCGCCGAAGCACAAGGTCAGCAGCTCGCGCAACTGCCGGTCCAGATCTGCGTCGACCTGGCTGTCGGGCAGGTAGAGGATCGGTGGATCGGCCGGTTGATCCATGGCGTTTTCCTCGGCGTCGCGCCTCGAAACGGTCGTGTCGGAACGGCTCTGAACCATCAATTACAACCGTGACGGGGTGCTAGCGCAGGATCAGGTTGTTGATCTTGCCCACCGTGCTCCCGGAGGCGGTGATCTCGCGGTAGCTCATCAGCTTCTCCGGGGTGTACTTGGACATGTCGATCACCTCCGGCGCGCCCTTCTCGGCCACGATGCCCTGGGTCTCGACCTTGGTGCAGTAGTACGGCTCGACCGGGTTGATGGCGAACTGCATGCCCGGAAAGCATGTGTTCCTGCTGCCGGCTTCGAGGATGTAGTCGCGGTTGCCGAGGGGGCTGGTGGGGCCGCCCATGTGATGGAAATACGCGGCCTTGCGGAAGTTCTTCAAGCCGTACTTGCGGCCGATCTTCGCGTAGCGTTTGCCGATCTCGTCGTAGATGTCGCGTTCCACCGCGCCGTTGCGGTAGAGGTCGGCATACTCGACCACGCCCTCCTGCAGCGCGGCGTAGCTGTCGGCGAGCTTGCTGGTGATCTTGCCGCCGATATTCACCATCACCGTTTCGGAGACGATCATGTCGCTGTAGCGCGCGCCGGCGACGAGCTTGAGCCACTTCTTCGGCTTGACCTTGTAGCGGTCGTCGTAGAGCGGGTGGAATTGCGTCTCCTGCCCGGCCAGGGCGACGAGGAAGAGGTTGCTCTCGACGAGGTGGTCGGCGAAGTTCTTGAACAGCAGCCCGCGCACCTCCGCGCCGTTCATCCCGGGCTTGATCTGGTGCGCGGTCGCCGCCAGCAGCGCGCTGGCCATGTTCGAGACCCAGTCGAGTTTCTTGTACTGGTTGCCGCGCCTGCCGCCCAGAAGCGGGCGGACGATCTCGCCGAGGACGGTATCGTAGAGCTTCGGGCCGGGAAGCAGCACGGTCTTGCCGACCTTCGGCAGCTCCTGGGCATATTTGACCTTGACGCCGCGGACGCCTTTGAAGATCGGCGGGATCTGCTCGCGCACGCGCGGCATCTCGATGCGGGTGGTGACGAAGGTGATCTCGAAGGTCGCGCCCTTGAGCAGCACCAGCCCCTGTACCGGGGACGGGTCGCCGGGCGCGAGGTCGATGATCTGGTGCCTGAGCCCGGTCAGCCAGCGCATCGCGCCTTCGGGACGGATCAGGATGCCGCCGCGCTTGTGCCGGCGCAGAACGCTTTTCAGATGCGCGAGCTTGTCGGCCAGCTCCTGCTTGTTGATCCTCGGCGGGCGGCGGTGCTTGTTCAGCTTGGGCATGGTCGGCATGGCATGGACTCCTTCTTCTGCGATGGCGGCGGCCGCGAAGTCGCGGCGGCGGATACGTTCCCCCGGGGGATATCGTCGATTCTACAAGCCTGCGCCACGGTGGCAACCCGAAACCCGGCCGGGGGGGGAAATGCGGTGGCGTCTTGCATCGTCAACTTTGCCCGAATATACTTGATCTCTGCGGTTGGGGGTGTGCCGCACGAGACGAGGGGGGGATGGCGTGGCCGCGAAACGGAATTGGCGGCGGTGGCTGCCGGTGGGCTTGCTGCTGCTGTGCACGGTGCTGGCCGGATCGGGCGGTTGGCTGGCGTTGAGGACGCTGGCGTACGACCAGCAGCGTCGGGAAAGGCGACAGGCGGAGCAGAGGCTGCAGGCGTTGCTGCGGCAATGCCGGCAGACGAGCGCGGCGCTGGTGCGCGCGCGGGAGGCGGCGCGCGCACGCGAGGGCAGGCATCTGGCCCAGCTCGCCGCGGGCGTGACCGGGGACGTCCAGGTGTTTCTCCAGGCGGCGCTGGTGGAGTACCAGGCGCGGCGCGCGCGCCAGGAGGCCGAGCGTCTGCGGCGCGAGAAGGTCTCGCTCGAACGCTTCAGCCGCCGCCAGCGGGAGGTCATCGCCGAGCTATGCAACCAGTTGCAGGGCGAACTGGACCGCCAGAAGCAAACGGCCAAGTCGGTGACCGAGGCGAGCAAGGACGATTTCTTCTCTTCCTTCCCGCTTCAGGGTCCGGAGCTGGACAAGAGCGAGGACCTGATCGGGCAGGAGTTGCGGCGGCTGCTGACGCGCGGACGAAAAATGATGGCCGAAACCGAGCGGCCGGCGCTGGAGATGGACTTCGACGAATTCGATCGCGACGGCGACTGGCCGACGCAACTGGTCAAGGCGTGTTCGACCGACCTGGCCGGGCTGCTGCCGCCGCACGCGGTGCTGGCCGTCAACGAGGTCGGCGGCGGGCTCCTGCTGCGCCTGGGCAAGGCCGAGCGCGGCGCGCGGATCCTGCGCGGCGAGGCGTCGCGGAGCATGCTCTTCCAGGCCGGAGCGCAGAGCCGGCACTGGTCGATCCACATGGCGGTGATCGATCCCGAGGCGCCGCCGCCGGTGGACCGGGATGAACTGGCCGCCGCGCTGACGGCGGTCGTCGAAGACGACCCGTATTCCGTGCGCGGTTTTCTCCTTCGGGGCGACGACGAGGTGATGGCGACTTTTCCGCGGATCGGTAACGAGCAGGCGCGGCTGCAGCCGACGCGGCACGGACGCTGGACGGCGGTGCTGACCGAGGACGGCGAAGCCATCGCCCGTTACGAGACCGCGGCGCCGCAGAAGCCGTCTCCCTGGACGATCGGCCTGCAGGTGACGATGCCCGAGGCGTCGATCGGCGCGCGCATGCGCGCGCTGGCGCGGGAGAACGCCGGGCTGGTCGCCGCGGCGGGGGTGACGCTGCTGGGGCTGCTGATCGGCGCGGCGGCGGCGACCGGGTTGGCGCTGCAACGCGGCCCCGCGTCGGCTCCCGCGGTCGCGGACAAGGAGGCGACGGTGAAGCGCGAGGGCGCGCGCGAGGTAGCCGAGAACGCGCGGGTCATCCTCGCCGACCTTGGACGACAGGCCGCGCCGGCGACGCCGCCGAAGGTGATAAGCCGCCGCGTCGACGGTCGGGCGTACAGCCTGAAGAAACTGCAGCAGCGCCACCGCGGCGGGGTGCAGGGAAGCAGCCGCATTCTCGACCAGGCCCGCAGCGCCCTGTTGAAGCAACTGGTGACGAAGGTGCGCCCGCCGCAGGAGGAGCCCGCCCCGCGCGACAGCCTCGCCGCGGCGCTGGCCGCGAGCCGCCTGGAGACGACCGCGCAGGAGACGACGGATGTATGAAGCCTACTGGCAACTGACCGACAAGCCGTTCCGCAACACGCCGGACCCGCATTATCTCTACTTCGCCAAGCAGTACGAGGAGGCCCTGACGCGGATGCTCTACGCCGTCACCGAGGGGCAGGGCGCGATGCTGCTGACCGGCGAGGTCGGCTGCGGCAAGACCATGCTCTCGCGCGCGATCCTCGACGAGTTGGACCCGGAGCGCTACGAGGTGGCGCTGGTGCCGTACCCGAACCTCTCGGCCGAGGACCTGCTGCGCGAGATTCTCGGCCAGTTCGGCTACGAGGCCAAGGGGCTGACCAAGGCGCAGCTCCTGCAGCTGCTGACGCGCTGCCTGAACGAGCACTACGCCCGCGGCTGCATGTCGGTGATCATGGTCGACGAGGGGCAGATGGTGCTCGACGAGGCCACGCTGGAAGAATTGCGGCTGCTGCTGAACTTCCAGCAGGATCGCCGCTTCTTCCTCGCCCTCATCCTCATGGGGCAGCCGGAACTGCGCGAGCGGGTGGAAGCGACGCCGCAGTTCCTGCAGCGGCTGAATATCCGCTACCACGTCGGTCCGCTTGATGAAAAGGAATCCTTGCGGTATATTAACCATCGGTTGGCCATCGCCGGCGGCCGCGACGACATCTTCACGCGGGAGGCCGAGACGCTCGTGGCGCACGCCTCCGCGGGCGTGCCGCGCCGGATCAACAGTATCGCCGACACGGTGCTGCTGGTCGGCTGCGGGCAGCAGGCGCCGGTGATCGACGAGGAGATCGTACAGCAGGTGCTCGACGATCTGCATGCCTGAGCGGCGGGTGCGGTCGCCCGGGACGAGGAGCGCCATGGCCGAGGAACACGCCGACGAGCGCGATTTTCTCTACAGCCGGCTCGATCCGCCGGCGGGGCAGGGCGGCGTCACCTCGACGACGCGTTCGGCCACCCTCTCTTCGCCTTCGCTGTACGCCCTGTTGCCGGCGGGGCAGAATCTCTTCGAGGATCTCGAGTTCGAGTTCGAAGACGACGACGACGTCCCCGGCGCACCGGCCGCCGAAGCCGAACCCCCGCCGGCCCCGCGCCAGTCCGAGGACGCGACCGACCGCATCCCCGACGAGGCGCTGGAGGATCTCTTCGAGGAGATTCCCTCCGACTTCGACGTCGGCGAGGCCATGACCGAGGGCCTGCTGCCCACCAAAACGCACGAGACCTCGGTGCCGGCGCTGGAACTCGACACGCGTCGCGACCGTCCCGACGAAATGAACGACCTGGTCGAGGACTCCGCGACCGACATCCTCGCCCATATCCATAACGAGTATGATATCGCCGACGTGCCCGACGAGACCGAGACGCGTGCGGGGTCCGACTCGGCCGTCACCGCCGAGACGAACGCGCCCGAGACCGTCTACGTGGACGAGGCCACGCCGCCGGAAGTGCCGCCGGCGCCGGCGAGCGCGGCGGACGAATCCACCGACCTGCCCCCGTCGCCGCAGAACGAAGCGGCCCCCTTCTCGCCGGAGACGGTGTATGCCCGACCGCTTCTGGAAGAGGCGCCGACGCCGGAGCCGCTGCCCGAGCCGATGCACACCCCTTCGCCGGACGAACTGGATCAGTACGACTTGAGCCAGGCTTTCGGTGCCCGGCATTTGCCGCCGGCGATCACGATCGATTCGGTCAAGCCCGTGCCGCTGGGCGAGGAGCTGGTCACCGACGAATTGCTCGCGGCGATGGACCGGGAGGAGAGCGACGCGGGCGAAACCGATCCGGGGCTCGACTCGGATCTGCGGCAACGGTGGGAGAGTTTCGGTCCGGGGGTTTTCGAGGACGCGCCCCCGGCGGAGGACGGCGGCGGGCGACATGCCGCGCTGAAGCCGTTCGAGGCGGTCGACTTCTCGTTCGAGGACGAGGAGGGCGCCGCTCCGCTCGGCGGAGGACTGACCGCGATCGAGGGAGATCTGCTCGCCTCGATCCGGGGCGAGCCGTTGCAGGAGGAGGAGCCGCCGGCGTTTCCGCCTCCCGCGGGCGGTCCGGGCGATACCCAGGAACTCGGCGGCGTGCTGCTCGATGCGCTGGAGGATCTGCGCGAATCGGATAGTCGCCCGGCGCACGATGAAGACGAACCGGCGCCGTTGCGGGAGGATGTCGCCGAGGCGCTGGAGAAGATGGCCGCGGAACTGGACGCGCCCGCGACCGAGAGCCGCCCGAAATCGGCGTCGGTCTCGACACGGATGCTGAACTGGCTGAAGGAGAAGATCCCCGGTCTGTACGGCAAGGAGTCGAAGACGCTCGAATCCGATGGGCAGGAAGGAGCCCGGGAGAAACCGCTCCGGCGCAGCGACCGGGACGACGCCAAGCCGAAGAAGCTCGACTCCGACTGGACCGACGGGCCGCTGCCCGCCAAGTCGTCCGCTTCGGCGCTGTCCGGATTCGAACCCGATACGCCCGGCGAGAGCGATCGACGCGCCAACGCGCGCGACCTGGCGTTCGACGAGTTGCCCCTCCCGGAGACGGGACGCGAGGCCGAAGGCACGATGCTGCAGCAGCCGGGCGACGATTTCGAGGTTGGCGCGACGGTGGAGGATGCGCCCCTCTCCCCGGACTGGGACGATTCCACCGAAGGCCCCGCCGGGGCGGGCCTCGGGGACGATTTGCCGGCGATGTCGGATCTGGACGGCGCCCCCCCGGCGACGGAGAGCGGGTTCAACCTGGACGAGGCGCTCGACAGCGCCGGGCTGCCGACCTCGGCGGAGGAGGGCGAGGAGGCGGACGAGTTGCCCGCCGGTTTCGACCTGGACGAGGCGCTCGGCGAAGGGGTATTGCCGCTACCGGAGTCGCCGGAGGGGACGATCCTCGGCGCGAACGGCGAGTTCGATCTCGAAAGCGCTCTGGGCGATGCGCCGATCCCGGACGATGGTGCGTCGGCACCTCCCGCGGCCTTGCCGGAGGCGGCGGCCGGGGAGTTCGATCTCGCCGCGGCGATGGGCGAACCGGAGGCGGCCGGCGCCGCCGAGGTCGGCGCGGACATGTCCTCGTTCAATCTCGACGAAGCCATGAGCGAGGCGCCTCTGCCGGGCGAGGATACAGTCGAGGCGCTCTCGCAGCAGTTGCCGGAGAACTTCGATCTTGCCGAGGCCATGGGGGAAGGGGCGCTGCCGCTTCCCGAAGGCGATGGCGAGGACGAGGACGAGGCGATGTCGGGCTTCGATCTCTCCGAAGCGCTCGCGGAAGAGGCGGAGGTGCCCGACGAACTGGCCGGCGGGTTCGACCTGGCCGCGGCCATGGAGGAGGCGCCCGCCGACGAGGTCGGCGCGGACGAGTTGCCGGACGAGATGCCGGACGAGATGCCTTCGGAGTTCAATCTCGACGACGCCATGGGGGAGGGCGACGGGTTACCGGATGAGCTGGCTGGCGAGGGGGGCGGCTTCGACGAATTTCTCGGCGAACTGGACGCCGAGGCCATGGGAACGGACCCGTCGGCGGCGGAAGAGGAGCCCGGCGAGGAGTTCTCCCTGGCGCAGCGGCTGTTGCTGCCGCTGATCCAGAAAGCGCAGCAGGCCAGGGAACTCTACCACATGGGGTTGGAATTCCTGAACTTCCGCCGCAACTGGTGGATCTACTGCGACATGCTCGCGCTGGTCTTCACTTCGATCTCGCTGGCGATCTTCTTCTCGCTGCTGCTGTTCTGACGCCGTGGCCGCTCGTTACGCGGTCGCGACCAGCGGGAGCGCGCGAACCGCGTTCCTCTCTCCGCTGCGTTATTCTCCTGCCCCGAGAGGGGGTTCGATCTCGCGCACGCCCCCGGCATCGACGCGGTAGTAGCGCGCGCGGCCGTGGGCGGTGGTGATCGAGCCGGCGCAGTGCTGCGTGCAGCCGTTGCCCAGAGGCGTGTCGAAGGCCTTGTGGATATGGCCGCAGAGGTAGGCGTCGACGTGCTGTTCGGAGAGGAAGTCCAGCAGTTCGCGATCGCCGTGGAGTCCGGCGGCCATCGGCAGGCGTCTGCCGTTGGCGCGGCGCAGGGCGAAGTGTCCGGCGGCGATACGGACCCCGTCGTCCGGCAGGCGCTGCCGCACTGTTTGCAGAATCCCCGGCCGCAACGCGCCCCAGGCGTAGAAGATCGGCGTCGAGACGCCCTGCTGGAAGAGGATCAGCCGCAGCGGTCCGCAGCTGACGATGCCGGCGTCGTCGATCTCCACATCGCCGCGCAGGGCCTCGGAAACCTCCCGGAACGCTTCGCGAGCGTCCTCGTCGCGCTGGTGGTAGGCGTCGTGGTTGCCGCTGGCGATCAGGATCGGCACGCCCTTCTCGTGCAGCGGCCGGAGCATCTCGCCGGCGAGGCGGATCTCGCTGGTCAGGCCGAGCTGGCCCAGGTCGCCGGTGACGACCAGCAGGTCCGGCGGGCGGGCCACGAGCTGTTCGACCGCGGCCCGCAGGCGCGCCGGATCGTGGCGCAGTCGCCGATGGGTGATCCAGTTCACCCACGCCGGCAGGCGCTTGCGATTCACCTCGTGCCAGCGTATCGGCAGCGCCAGGTGCAGATCGGAGATGTGTGCGAGTACGAGGCTGTCGCTCATGGTATCGAATCGCAAAAAATCCGGGCTTCCGCGAGCACGGAAGTCCGGCAGGCGTATGCGTCGAGGGGGGCTATCGCATCCCCTTCAGTTCCTGTTGCAGCTTCCTCGCCCGTTGTTCGGCCATCAGCTGGAAGCGCGAGCCTTTCGGATAGAGCTTGGAGGCCTTGATCCAGTAGACCAAGGCGTCGTCGTCGCGATCGAGATTCTCGTGGATGAGCGCGAGGTAGAAGAACGCCTCTTTCGGCGGCGCGCTCTGCGGATCGGAGTTCTCCACGGCGAGTTCGAGATACTCGCGCGCTTGCTCGAGATCGCCGAGACGGTAATGGCAGATGCCGATCTGGAACGCCTCGCGGTATTCTCGCGGTTCGATGGCGAAGGCGCGGGAATAGCGCTCGATCGCCGTCTGCAGGGCCTCGCGCTGGCGCGATTCGCCCTTGGCATAGAGACGGCGGCCGCGGAAGTAGGAAACCTGTCCGAGTTTGAAGAAGCCGATCTTCTCCATGTTCGGTTGGTTGCTCAGCCGCTGGAACGCCTGCGCGGCGTTGCCCAGCGCGCGCTCCATGATCTTCCGGAGCTTCCGCGCCTCCTGCGGCGTGGTCTGCTGGCGTTCGTCGGCGAGGGTGGCGTCGATGTCCTTGGCGAAGGCCATGTACGCGTCGCCGAGCACCTGCACGTACGCCGGCGCCTGCGGATCGAGCGCGATGGCGTCGCGGGCGTACTCGATGGCCTTGTCGTGCTTTCCCCGTTTCGACATTACGCTGGAGAAGACCGCGTTGGCCATGGCGTTCTTCGGCTCGGTCTGCAGCGCCTGCCGGCAGAGGCGTTCGGCCTCGTCGATGTCCTCGTTGACCAGCGCCCGCTTGGCGTTCTCCACCAGCGCGCCGATCTCTTCCGCGGGCACCGCCTCCGGCGTCGTCTCGTCGATCTTCGGCGGAGGCGGGATGTCCTCGAACGTATCTTCGGTCTCCTCGACCGTGGCGGATTCTCTCGTCTCGGCCTCTTTTTCGGTGATGATCGGACCGGGGACGTCCTCGATCCTCTCTTCCGTCGTCTCGGTCTCCTCGGTCATCCGGTGCAGGTCCGGCGGTCCGCCCGCATCCTCGGGCGTCCGTTCGACACCGGGCTCGGTATGCTCGGCGAGGAGGTCGCCCGGATCGGGCAGCCCGCCCTCATCCAGCGGATCCGGCTCCCGCGATACGGACGGCGTCTCGTCGATCTTCGGCGGCGGCAATTCCTCCGCCGGCTCTTCGATCTCGGCCATCTCCTCGAGCGGCCTGTCGATCATCCCCTCCTCGCTCGGGTGTTCGGGTTCGCGCACGCCGACGGATTCGGGCATGGTGACGCCGGGGATGGGCTCCTCGTCCAGCCGCGGCACCGTCCGGCGTTCGGGCTCCCTTTCCACGGGGCGCGGGGGCCGCTCGGTGGTGCGGGGCTGCTCGCGTTCGGGAAAGCGTCTCATCGGCGGCGTCCCTTCCTCGGGGACGAATTCGTCCACTTCGACGATCGGCGGGCGGATGTCGATGCCGAAGCGGCGGCTCGTGGCCGTGGCGCGGTTGCCCATCTCGTCGCCGACGGTGACGCGGACGTAGGCCTCCTTGCTGCTGTCGCGCGGGACTTCCCACTGGTAGGCGTGGTTCACCGGCAGGTTGTCGGCGATAGTCCGCCAGCGCCGGCCGCCGTCGGTGCTGTATTCGAGGACGCCGGAGTTCCGGCTGATGTTCGGGTCGGTCGCGCTCCAGGTGATGGTCAGCACCTCGGTGACGTGCACCTCGTCGCGCTGGCCCAGGAAGGACGGCGGCAGCGAGACCACCGGCGGCGAGTTGTCGATCACGAGCCAGAACGGCGGCTCGGTGCCGCTGTCGGGCAGCGCCGAGGTGTTGCCGGCCTTGTCGGTCGCCACCAGCATCAGGCCGTGCCGGCCCGGGCCCGGCGCGCGGAATCGCATGGGGCTTTTGCCGTCCTCGTCGGCGCCGTAGCGGCGCCACTGGGTCTGGCCCGCGGGCAGGACGTACAACTCCACGCGCGCGAGGCCGGAGCCGCCGGGATTGTCCGCGGCGTCGTACATGAGTTCGACATCCAGGTCCCTCGAGGCCAGCGGCTTGATCAGATTGGCCGAGGGCGCGACCGCGTCGAGGCGGATGCGGCTGCGGTTGGACTTCGTCCGCCGGTTGCCGGCCAGGTCCGAGGCTTGCAGGCGGAAGAGGATCTCGGTGCCGATCGACGCGGGGGGCGTCCAGTCGTAGGAGCCTTCCGCCGGCAGGCCGCTCCTGAGCGGCAGCCAGGTCGCCCCGCCGTCGGGCGAGTATTGCAGTACCACGCTGCGCGCAGCCATGTGCGGGTCGCTGCAGCGCCACTCCAGGTGAATGCCGGTGGGATCGAGCACCTGGTTGGAGTGCGGCGAGATCCACTCGATCTGCGGCGGCGTGCGGTCGACGATCACGAACTTGTCCGGTCGCGTGCCCGCGCGAGGCGTGCTGGCCAGGCGGCTGTTGGCCGGGTGGCAGATGGTGATGAAGCCGTAGACGCCGTCGTCGGGGACGGTTACGCGCATGGGGCTGACCTCGTCGCGGTCGACGCCGTATTTCTGCCAGGTCTGCCCGCCGTCGCGCGTGAGATAGAGCGTGACCTTATTGGCATTGCTCCGCTCGGTATGGCGTACGGTATAGTGGATGCCGAAGCTTTTCCACGGACGCACCGGCGTTCCCGGCGGCGGAGTAAAGCCTTGCTGTGCCGCCGCCTGCGTCATGCCCGCGAACAAGATCAGCGCGAATACCCATACGGCTTTGCGAATACTCATCTGCCTCTCCCTCAGCAGCGCCGGCGCGTGTATCGAATCATTGCTTCGTAACAAAATGATCGTAAGGCCTTTTGCATAACGAACGGGTTTATCATTATATTGCGAAAAAACAGCCTCGTGTCGAGATTATTGAAGAGTTTTCCACGAAAAGCAAGGCATTTTTTTGCGTAAGCATTTCTCTAACTATCTGATTTGCCTTGCCTTTCCGGCTTCGTCTGCATAGCATCGGGCTAACGAGAGCCGGGCGCGGAGATCTTCGGATTTGTCACGGAGGGGAATTTCGCGCTTGGCCGAATCCCCTTAACTTCATGCTGCGAGGGCCTTTGATGACCGACAAGGAGCGCGAGGAGCGGCTTGATCGGGTGGTGGCGCAACTGTGCCGGACCTATACCGACGGCAAGGCGATCAACCAGATCGAGGGGCACGATCTGCCGGACCGCGAAATCGTCTTCCGCTGCCTCAATCACCTGCACGCGATTTTGTTCCCCGGCTTCGTGAACGGTCATCCGGTAACCCGTACGAATTTGAAATACCGCGTCGGTGACCTGATGAACCAGGTGTATATGGAACTGACGCGCGAAGCCCGCCGCGCATTCGCATACAACTGCAAGATCGGCAACTGCGAGGGCTGCGACGTGCCGGCGATGGCCGAGGAGGCGGTGTTGAGCCTGCTCGAGGCGCTGCCGGGAGTGCGGGAGATGCTCAAGGAGGATATCCAGGCCGGCTACGACGGCGATCCGGCCGCGCAGAGCCTGGACGAGATCATCATCTCCTATCCGGCCATCGAAGCCATCGCCACCTATCGCCTCGCGCACGAGCTTTACCGGCACGAGGTGCCGCTGATCCCGCGGATGTGGACCGAAGCGGCGCACGCGCGCACCGGCATCGACATCAACCCCGGCGCCACCATCGGCCCGGGCTTCTTCATCGACCACGGCACCGGCGTGGTCATCGGCGAGACCTGCCGGATCGGTCGCCGGGTGCAGCTCTACCAGGGCGTCACCCTCGGCGCCATGGCGCCGGCGAAGGGGCAGGCCCTGCGCGGACAGAAGCGTCATCCGACCATCGAGGACAAGGTGATCATCTACGCCGGCGCGACCATCCTCGGCGGCGAGACCGTCATCGGCAAGGGCGCCATCATCGGCGGCAACGTCTGGCTCATGGACAGCGTCGAGCCGGGGATGCGCGTGGTGCTGGCGAAGAAGGACTACGTCTATCTCAAGTGCGGAGTCGGACGTTGACGGAGTTGCTCAGAAGATTCTGGAAGTCCAAACCGATCGATCCGGATCTGCAACCCCCGCCGCGCACGGCGTTGCTGATCCTGGCGCTGGCGGCGTTTCCGGGGTTTGTGTTCGGCGGCGTGATGCTGGTGCGGACCGCCGTCCTGGCCGTCACCGCCGAGCCCGATCCGGTGATGCGCATCGCGCCGTTGCGGGAGAAGGCCACCGAGGCGC
>CAYWFP010000089.1:0-16029 GCA_964457365.1 uncultured Planctomycetaceae bacterium | reverse complement strand
GCGCCATCGCCGAACGCGACGGCATCGCCGAGGGACTCGTCTGCGTCCTCGCCTGTCTCGAACCCTGCATGGGCGCGGACATTTATCGAAACCGCGAGAGGAAGAAACTTCAGCCCGTGCTCCGGCAACGCAAGTGTCTTCACCTCTATCACTACTGTCTTCCGCTCGCGCGCGGCGCTGGCGTCGATCTATCCGGCGTTGACGCGCGGGGCCATCGCGTGCTTCCGCAGCCCCGACGTGATGCGCTTTCTCGGGCGCAAGCTTCACGGCCGCTTCGCGGGCGAGGTGGTGAGCGACTACAAGGACCGCGCCGAGGGCGTGCGGGTCAAGCACCGGGGCGCGGGCAATTCCGTGAAGATGTACGACAAGCACGGCGTCATTCTGCGCGCGGAGACGACGATCAACCTGCCTTGCGACCATGTGAATAAACATTGGATCAAGGGCCATTACAGCTTGAAGGAATTCTTCGGGCAACCTGTTTGGGATGCCTTCTTCCGAAGCCCGTTCCGCGTATACGGGGCGGGCTTTTTCATTGTCGGCGCACGCATTCGCGGAGACGCCGCCCGGTTTCTGCGACAAACCGGCTTGGCTTTGATTCGCTCCTCCGTATACTACTTTGCGCGCCCAAGATGACCGGCGCGGAGCCGCGACGCGCGATTGCAGCCCGCTGGAGAGAGAAGAACGAAAGGTTTGCATGAAAACGAAGGACGATGTCGGCGCGAATCCCGAAGACGGGGCCAAATCCTTTCTCAAGAGCTGCGAAGAGTCCTGGTCCGAAGAGATCGGCCTCTGGCGAAACAAGAGCAAGCACAACCGTATCGCCCACGATATTCGCTTCAGTGCCCAGCGCCTGGTTCACGCCGGAAACCTCGGCCAACTCGACGGCATGCCGGCAGACCGCGTATTGGCTACCATCCGCAAGGCGCAGCAACCGGACGGCCCCAGGCGCGGCAATTTCTGGTGGAGTTGGGAGGACGGGCAAGTCACCGACCAGAACAGCGGCTTCTTTACCTGCATCCAACTGCTCGCCTTGCATTTTGTCTATCGCGAACATCTCGCCGAGGCGGCCCGGGCCGACCTGGACCACATGCTATCCGAGGCGCGGCATTGGTTCGGCCATAAGGCATACCCCATCACCGAGGACAAGCTGCGTTACCCGAACGCCTATTTCGGCGATGTCGCCTGCCTCTGGCTCATCGCCGAGAAGACGGGGGACGTCGGCGCCGATTTGACGGCGGATCTCGAACGCGTGACACGCTACTACCTCGACGAGGATTGGGGCTGGGGCGAGCACCTGTCCGACATGTATTCCAAGATCATCCTGAACGAGCTCTTTGCGCTCCTGATGTGGGGACGCTCCGTACCGGGCACGGTCCGCGAGAATATCGAGGAGATGATCCGGCAAATCATGGCTATCGATGCCGCCTTCGCCGGTGGGCCCCGCGTTCCGGCGATGCGGAACAAACCCATGCTCGATCGCTCGCTCATCGGCCAGGGCTACGAGCCCCCTATATGGTTACGGCCATACACGGATATGTTCCACGGCATCTTCCCGTGGAGCACCATTGCGGCCATCGTCGCCAGCCATTATCCCGAGCTCGTCGGGCGATTTTCCTTGCCGCCCCGCGAGGCGCAAGCCATCTCCGTCCCTTGCCACGGCGGCGTCCGGGCCGAGGCCTGGGTCGATGAGCGATGGCGGATCGGCGTCATGTCCGCGTATCCGCTCTTTCCCGACATGCAGACCCATTCGGGCTACGGCCTCGCCATCCAGGATATACCGGTCGTGTTTTGGCACACGCGCGGCGACTGGGCCTATCCGCAATGGGTCGCCTGCGAAGACGGCAAGGAGCACGCCCTGCCGGCCAAGAACAACTCCACCGCCGAACTCGAATACCTCTGCCGACTCTCCGATACCGATATTGACGCCTGCCGCGCCCAGACGTGGGGGCTGCGGGACGGATCGGAATTCCTCGTTTTCCGGCGTATTCCCCGCGTCGCCGCCAGCTGGACCTGGGCCGCTGACCGTTTGCGCCTTCTCGACAGCACGGAAGAACGGGAAGAACTCGAGCGGGCGGAGGGATGGCATTGCCTGCGCCTTTTCTATCCTGAAGAAGTGCTTACAGTCGCGTATCATCCTCTGGGCACGACCGCACCGGAACTCCGAGGAGGCGGCGAGGGCCGCGAGCGTTTCTGGGGCGCGCGCTGGTCCTTCGCCACGGACGAACCCGTGGACGGCTTGCGCGGGCTCTGGTTCATGACGGCCGGAACGACGCCGATCGCGCCACCGACTCTCGCCAGGGAGGCCGGGACGTATTGCATGGCGCTGCCTTCGGGGAGACGGTATTGCCTCGACATCGAGGCCGACACTCCCTGGCGGGAGATCGAAGGAACCTGAACGGCGAGCGATGCGCCCGCCCAGAGCATGTCGGCCGCGCGTTTCCGAGGCGTTCAAACGCGCCGGGCGTGTTCGGGCAACACCCTCGCGGGCATGCCGCTGACGGCGCTCCGCAAGTCGTCGGCTCGGGCTTTTTTGTTTGACCGCCGCCACGCGGGCCGTATGCTCGCCACCGCCAGCGCCACCACGGCCGGTCTGGCGGAGGACAACCGATGTCGTGCCCTCATTGTGGCACCGCCCTCGCGGCCGAATGCAAGTACTGCGCCGCGTGCGGCCGCCGCGCGGTCGACTTCTTGTTCTGTCCCAAATGCGACGAACCGGCCTCGATACGGGCCGCTTGCTGCCCGCATTGCGGCCAGAAGATCCCGAACCCGGACCGACGGGAACTTGAAGCGCTGGACATCGAAGTCGAGGTGACGCACCTGGGCGCCTTCTGCGCCGGCGGCAACGTCACCGGGCTGTTCTTCCCGCCGGTGATCCGCATCCACGGCGGGCGGATCTCGATGACCAAATGGAGTTTGCTGGGACTGCGTGTGCACGAGCAGGAGATCCAGCTCTGCCGCGTCGCCTCGGTCCGCTATACCCAGGGCATCATCTGGGCGGCGCTGCTCGTCGAGACCTTCGGCGGCGCCTCGGAAGACCTGGTCGAGAAAGGTTTCCGCCAGGAGGACGCGCGCCGCATCGCCACGCAGTTGAAAGCCTGTCTGCAAGACGAGGGATAACCGCTGATTCGAATCGCCTTGACCCCGCCGGTACCCATGGAAATCATTACGCCTTTTTTCGCCTGACCGGCCCCGGACCGGAAACGCCATGCCGCTGCTCCAGGAAAAAGCCTACCTCCTCTTCCCGCTGTTGGCGGCGATGCTCTACGCCGTCGCGGCCATCGCGCTCAAGACGGCCAGCAACCGCGGTGTCGGCAGCGCGCGCACCATCTTCGTCAGTAACTGGTTCATCGCCGTGTTCTTTCTGGTCTTTTACGACTGGGCGAGCTTTCCGTCGCTTCCAACTCCGTGGTGGCCGGTGGCGGTCATGGCAGTCTTCTTCATTCTCGGGCAGATATTCACGGTGCTGGCGGTCTCCCGCGGCGAGATATCCTGCGTCACCCCGGTCCTGGGCGTCAAGGTGATCATGGTGGCCTTCATGGTCGCCTTCGTTATCGGCGCGCCGGTGGGGCTCTCCACCTGGATCGGCGGGGTGCTGGCCGCGCTCGGAATCGCCTGCCTGCAGGTGACCGACAAGCCGCACGACGTCCGTCGCAACCTGCTGGGCATGCTCTTCGCCTTCCTCGCCGCGACCCACTTCGCCGCCTTCGACAGCATGAACCAGCACTGGAGCCCGATCGTCGGTTTCGGCCGCCTCGTGCCGCCGGCGATGATCGTCGCGGCGCTGCTCTCCTTCACCTTCGTCACGCGCGGCGGCGGGCGCTGGCGCGGACTGCCGCGCATCGCCTGGGTCAGCCTCCTGGTCGGCGCCTTCTTCATGGGCCTGCAGTCGGTGGTGCTGATCCGCTCCATCGGCGTCTACGGCGACGCGGCAGGCGCCAACGTGGTCTACTGCAGCCGCGGACTCTGGGGGATCGCGCTGGTCTGGCTGGTGGGGCACTGGTTCGAGAACCTGGAGCTCAAGGCGCGCCAGCGCAAGGTGATCTGCGCACGCGTCCTCGGCGCGGCCCTGGTCACCGCCGCGATCCTGCTGGTGCTGGTCTAATTGTTTCGCTCGCGGCTGGAGAGAAGCACGATATCGCGGAGCTGTTCGGCATTGGCCGCTTCGCGCCAGCGCTGGCGGAACTCCGGCTCCTGGACCACGTGGGCGATGGCCACCAGCGCGCGCAGGTGATACGTCCGCTCGTCGGCCGAGCCGAGGAGGACGAAGGCGGTGGTCACCGGCGGATGCAACTCCGAGAAGACCGCGCCCTCGCGGCAGCGCACCAGGACCAGTTCGAAGACGCTCTTGCCGTCCACGACGACGTGCGGAATCGCCAGCCCGGGCTGGATGACGGTGCTGAACTCGCCCTCGCGCGCCAGCAGCAGTTGCCGGATCCGCTCCGCCGGCAGCTTCAGCCGTTCGTTCAACACCTCGCCCACGGCCTGGAAGAGATCTTCGGCACTCACCTTCTCCTTGATGTCCAGGATCGGCGCGTCGCGCACGAGCTTGTCGAAGCGGTCCATCTCCACCTCGTCGCGTTCCATGCTGATATGGACCAGTTCGTCCTCGAGGCCGGTGCGGCGGATGTGCTGCGAGAGGATCGACTTGACCAGGTACGCCACCGCCGCGACGCGGTCGATCTTGCGCTGGACGTAGGCGACGTACCAGATGCTCGCCGCGGCCAGGAAGCCCGCGGTGGACAGCAGCGGGATCATTCCCATCTCGGCGATGAGAAAGGCGTAGGCGACCACGCACGCCAGCGGCAGCCACGGGCAGAGCGGCATGCGAAAGGTCGGCCGGTAGCTCTCGATGCCGCTGTGGCGCATGACGATCACCGAGAGGTTGATCAGGCCCAGCGAAATCAACAGCATCGTTGAGGCGGTCTTGACCAGGTTCTCCAGTGACAGGAGCGCCATCATCAGGATCATCGCCCCGCCGGTGATCAGCACCGCCACGTGCGGCGTGCCGAAGCGCCGGTTGGTACGCGAGAAGACCGCCGGCAGCAAACCGTCGCGGCTCATCGCCATCGGCGAGCGCGAAGCGGCAAGAATGCCGGCGTTGCCGGTGCTGGCGTAGGCCATCAGCGCCGCCGCGCCCATCACCACCAGGCCCCAGACGCCCATGGCCATCTCCGCCCCCTGGGTCACCGGCCTGAGCGACCGGCGCAGCACCTCGCCGTCCATGATGCCGACGGTGACGAAGGTGACGCCCAGGTACAGCAGCATCACCACGCCGAAGGCCAGGAACATCCCCAGCGGCAGGTTGCGCCCCGGACGGTCGACCTCCTCGGCGATGTCGACGGCCTTGTTCAATCCGCCGAAGCTGATGAAGACCATGCCGGTGACGGCCATGAAGTCCTTGAAGCCGCCACCGAAGAACGGTCCGAACCGCGCCGCCTCCAGATCCTTGACCCCGAAGGCGATGTAGAGGCCGAGCACCACGACCAACCCGGTCACGAGAACCCCCTGCAACCGCCCCGCGTGGCGGGCGCTGACCAGGTTCAGCAAGGTGAACGCCGCGGCGGCGGAGACGGCGACGAGCTTGACCAGCCACGTCCCGCCCCCGGGCGAGAGGTAGAGCGCCATCGTCCCCAGCCCCACCAGGGCGAAGGTGGCCTTGAGACTGATGGCGAACCAGTTGATCAGGCCCGCGACGGTGCCCATGTAGGCGCCGAGACTGCGCTCGACGACGAAGTAGCTGCTGGCGCTGCGGGGCATGGCGGTGGAGAGTTCGACCTGCGCGAGCATCGTCGGCGCGATCAGAACGCCGGCGGCAGCGTAGGCGAGGATCATGCTCGCGCCGGTACGGTCGAACGCCAGGCCGGGCAGAACGAAGAGGCCGGAGCTGATCATCGCCCCGGCGGCGACGGCGAAGACGTCGCGCACGCCCATGGAGCGTTCCAACGGCGCATGGATCCCGGGCATCGATTCTCCGTTCTCGGCTCATCGGGGCCGAACGCGCTTTGCGAACCGTCGTCGCGCAGGCTACTGCCTCTCCGGCACGCCCCCGGCATCGACCAGTTCCAGCAACGCCCGGGCCGCCGCCTGCGGCCCTTCGGTGGAGAAGCCCTCGACCCCGAGCCGCGTGCGAAGCTGCCCGACGAAAGTCCCGCCGGCGAAGGCCGCCTCGAAGGTCTTCCGCGCCAGCGGCTCGTGCAGCTCGCGATACTGCGGCGGCCCGAAGATGTTGGCGAAGTAACTGTGCACCAGCCCCGAGGCGGTGGTGGTGCCCTTGGCCATGGCCGCACCCTCGCGGAAGGTCGCCAAGGCCTCCCCGGCGGAGGCGAAACGCTGGACGACGGGGTGGTCCTCGTCGACCTGCTCGTAATTGTTGGCGTAGAGGATGTAGTCCAGCGGCTGCCCCGCGAGCACATCGGCGAGCGTGGTCACCGGCAGCACCACGCGCGCGTTCACCTTCTGCGGGCTCATGAAGATGGCGCGGTCGATCTGCTCGAAGGCGTAACCCTGCTGCAGGTCGTCCAGGCGGACGAAGGCGCCGATCTCGGTGCCGTAGCCCAGGAGGCGTCCGTTCTCGTCGATGCCGATGGAACCCATGTCGTCGGCGATGATGCGCATCTCCTCGAGTCCCTCGCCGCTCGTCAGCCGCAGCGCCTCGAGCGACTCGGACTTGCCCGCGGCGGTGTCGCCGATGATGAGGAAGGTCGCGCTGCGGTCGCCCTTGAGGAGCACGCGCACCATCGCGCCGTGGAACGGCATGCGGCCGCGCTGCATCATGATGACGTTGTGCAGCGTCAGGATCATCTTCTTGAGGTAGCCGAAATAGCCGAAACGCGGCTCGGCCGGCACGGCCGCGACCAGCAGTTCGCCGGTATCGCGGAAGACCGTCGGCAACTCCCCGTACTTCTCCAGCGCCGGCGGCGGCGCGCCGAAGAGGTAGACCGCGTCGGGCCCCTTGCCCAGCGTTTCGTCGTCGGCGAGTTCGAAGAGGTTAGCCAGCGAGCAGCCCAGCCCCGCGAAGAGCTGGTGCACGTAGACGAAGATCGTCAGCGGCCCCACGAGCACCGGGTAACAGAGATACTCGTTCGTTTCGAGTTCGAGCCCCGCGAGCGGATTCTCCCCGATCTTCTCGAACCGTCCGGTCCGCCGGTTCATCGGCGGGTCGATCAGAAGCGGCGGGTCGATCATGATCTGCCGCACGAAGGGGATCGCGCCGAGCACCTCCTGCAATGGCCCCGGCATGTCGACGTTCCGCGGCACGGCGATCACTCCCGCGTCGCAGCCGGCGGCAACTTGGCGGTAGACGCGCGGCCGATCGCCGGTGACGTTCTCGCAGATGTCGCGGTACAGCGCGCGCACGATGTGCGTCAGGTTCTCCAACGTCGCGTTGAAAGCGCGGTAGGGGCGCTGGTCGAAGCTGCTGGGCCCGGGTTCGGAGTGGAGGATCATGTACCGGTCGAAATTGCGCCAGAAATCGTACAGCCCCTCGACGAACTCGTGCAACCGCCGGCGGTTTCCCCGCTCCGTGAAGTGCGCCGCCCAGGGCAGCATGCCGGCGACCTGCTCGATAGGCAGCCCGCTCAGCACCCGCAGCAGGTCCACCGTCTTCTCGGGGCCGATCGGCTCCTCGGGCAGCTTGCGGAACGGAATCAAGAGTGGCGACTCGCGCTGCAAAAGGCGCCGGTAATACCGCGTCACGATGTCGACGAATACCGCGCTCTGCAGCAGGTCCCGCACCGAGGTGCAGATGTGTTCGCGCACGTGCAGGATGGCCTGGGATTCGACGACCGCGAAGACCTTCTCGTCCATGACCCATCTCCAGGAGAACAGCGAAGACATAAAAAATGAGCATCGCCCGCAGGCGGTTGCACACGTTACAGAGGCCCGGTTTTCGGCCTTCGCGAAGATAGCGGTTGTCCCCGCGCTCGTCAAGAGGGGCGTTTTCCGCAGGAGAGGACGATTGACAGGCACCGCTTCCAGCGGCTATTCTGCGCATATCGCTCTCACGGAGGCCCGACATGGACATCACCTGCAAGCTGTTCTTCTTCCTCGTTCCGATCGTGGCCATGGGCAGCGCCCCGGCCTGGGCGGCGGTGAAGCTGCCGGCGGTCTTCTCCGAGAACATGGTACTGCAGCGGGACGTGCCGATTCCCGTCTGGGGCTGGGCCGAGGACGGCACGAAGGTCAAGATCAGCGTCTACGGCAATGGCAAGGACCCGCTGGCGCAGGCAGAGGCCGTGGCCGAGGGCGGCAAGTTCAACCTGACGCTGGATCCGCTGCCGGCGGGCGGACGGTATACCATGGTGCTCGACACCGGAGACCCGGCCGAGACGCTGACCTTCACCAACGTGCTCGTGGGGGAAGTCTGGATCACCTGCGGGCAGTCCAACGCCATCTGGCCGGTGGAGAAGACGACCTCGATCAAGGAGGCGCGGGCCAACCGCGCGAAGTATCCGCTGATCCGCCACATGCAGCTCGGGCACCGCAAGACGCGCGAGGCGGCCGAACCGTACGAAACGCTCGGCGCCTTCTGGGGCCGGCCCAAGTGGGAGGACGCCGGCTACTCCATCATGCGCACCAATCAGGACATCCCCGGCTGCCAGAATGCCATCGGTTACTACTTCGCGCGCGAGCTGTACAAATATCTCGGCGGCGAAGTGCCCGTCGGTACCATCGACATCGGCGCGATCCTGCGCGTGGAAAGCTGGGTCGCCGACGAATTCGTCCAGGCCGATCCGGTGCTGGTCAAGCTGCGCGGCAAGCGCTATCCGCACGAGACCTCGCGCTGCTACAACGCCAACATCGCGCCGCTGGCGCCGTTCCCGGTGCGTGGGGCGATCTATTATCAGGGCGAGATGAACGCCGGCGGCGGGGAGATCTACGAGCACGGCCTCAAGGGGCTGATCCAGTCCTGGCGCAAGGCGTGGAACGACCCGAAGCTGCCGGTGCTGATCGTGCAACTGCCGGGCTTCATCCGCCACGAGAAGGAGAAGCACGAGTACGACATGAACGCCGCGAGCCTGGCCAAGTTCCACGAGGACAGCGCCGAACACGGCTTCGTCAACATCCGCGCGGCGCAGCTCAACGTCTGGCAGAGCGTGCCCAACACCGGGCTGGCGGTGACCATCGACCTGGGCGAGCCGTTCGACATTCACCCGCCGCGCAAACGCGAGGTCGCCGAACGCCTCTTCCTGCAGGCGCGCAAGATCGCCTACGACGACAAGGACGTCGTGGCCGGCGGACCGGTACCGAAGAGCTTCGAAAAAATCGAAAACGGTTTCGCCATCGCTTTCGTCAACGTCGGCGGCGGGCTGGTGGCCAAGAACGGCGAGTTGAAAGGATTCGAACTCGCCGGCGCCGACGGCGAATTCCACGACGCCGAGGCCGTCATCGACGACGCCAAGGTGGTCGTCACCTCGGACAAGGTCGCCGCGCCCGCGGCGGTGCGCTACGCCTGGGCCGGCTACCCGCTGGTCACGCTCTACAACAAGGAGGGGCTGCCGGCGACGCCGTTCCGGAACAAGGCGGAGTAAACCCCTCGGTACAACCCACCGGAATGCGCTTGCACGCGTGCCCTCGCGCCGCGATACTGATGCACGTCCCGGTTTCACCAGGAGTAGCGCGTGTCGTTTCTGCAACTGCCCCAGCGGGTGAGCAATCTCAAGCGCCTGCGCGAGATCGCCATCGTGCTCGCGCGGCACGGCTTCTCGCACTTTCTCTCGCAGCTTCGACTGGCCGACTACCTTCCCGGCTTCTCCTTCGAACGGGTCAAGGCGGCGATGAAGGATCGGCCCGAGGACAAGCCGACCTACACCATGCCCGAACGCGTGGCCATGGTCATGCAGGAACTGGGCGCGACCTTCATCAAGTTCGGTCAGCTCCTGGCGACGCGGCCGGACCTGGTGCCGGTGCCCTACGTCGAGCAGTTCAAACGGTTGCAGGACCACGTCGAGCCGCAGCCGGCGGAGGTGATCCTGCGCGCCGTCCGCGCCAACCTCGGCGGCCGCGTGGACGACCACTTCGCCTCCTTCGACGAGGTCGCCGTCGCCAGCGGCAGTATCGGCCAGGTCCACTTCGCCACCCTCCACGACGGCACCCGCGTGGTGGTGAAGGTCAAGCGCGAATACACCGACCGGCGCGTGCGCGAGGACCTGGATCTGCTGGCGACGCTGGCGGACCTGGTGGAGAAGCACGTCCCGGAGTTGCGCATCCTCCGCCCGCGCATGCTCGTGGACGAATTCACCCGGCTGATGGAGCGCGAGGTCGACTTCGTCTCCGAAGCCGCCTCGACCGAAAACTTCGGCAAGACCATGCGCGACCAGGACAGAGTGTATATCCCGCGCGTCTTCTGGAAGCTGGTCACGCGCGACGTGCTGGTGCTCGAACGCATGAGCGCCCTGCGGCTGACCAATCGCGACACCTTCGCGCACCCGCGTATCGACCGCAAGGCGGTGGCCAAGCTGCTCAGCGACTGCTTCATGCGCCAGTACTTCGTCACCGGCCTCTTCCACGCCGATCCGCACCCGGGCAACATCTTCCTCCCCCCCGGCGGCGGCATCACCCTCATCGATTTCGGCCAGATCGGGCGCATCTCCGACGAACTGCGGCAGCAACTGGCCGTCTGCCTTATCGCGCTGACGCAGGGCGATACCGACTTCATGGTCGACGTCTACGCCGAGATCGGCATCCTCACCGAAGAGACCAACCTGCGCGAGTTCCGCAGCGAACTCTCGCTCTTGATCAACCGCTACTACGGCATCCCCGTCGACCGGCTGGATATGGGCGAGGCTTTCCAGGAGATAATCTCGGTGGCGCGCAAGCACGGGCTGCTGCTGCCGCGGGACTTCGTCCTCCTGGCCAAAAGCTTCATCACCGTCACCGGCGTGATCCAGGATCTGGATCCGGAGTTCCGCATGGACGAAGCGGTCCAGCCGTTCCTGGGCACGCTGGTCCGCAACATGATCGGTCCCAAAACGCTGCTGCGGCGCCTGGGCGTTTACGGGTACCGAATGGTCTCTCTGCTGCAGCGTATCCCCGAGGACGTTCGCGACCTGCTGGAGAAGCTGCGTGCGGGACGCACGCGCATCATCTTCCACCACGAGGGGCTGAACGACCTGACCGAGCAGATCGAACGCGCGAGCAATCGCCTCACCGTGGGCGTGCTCATCGCCGCGATCATCGTCGGCAGTTCCATCGTCATGGCCGCGGGGCCCGGCGTCCTGGGCGCCATCGTGCTGCCTTACTTCGGCCAGACGCCGGTGGCGATGCTCCTCAGTGGCTTCGGCTTCGTCTCGGCGATGATCCTCGGCTTCTGGCTGATCTGGAGCATCCTGCGCGGACGGCGTTTGTGATCGAGCCTTCCGGCCCGCCGGCGTCGGCTTGGCGCCGGCGACTGTGCCTCTTACCGCAAGCTCATGGCAATACGCGACGCGTGTCCTCAGCACAGCGCGAGGAGGTGAGCATTCTGCCGTCGCATCGACACTCTCGGCTCCTTCCCGTATTTGCTTTACATCGCCTCAATAGTGCCTATAGCTCAGTGCAATATATCTGCAACACGGCAGCGGAAAAAAATACCGCGCAATTTTTTAGGTGACGATGAAAGATGTTCGAGCTTCTGTTGGGCAAGTTCGCGTAGATCTTCTTTTGTTCTGATGCCACCGCCAAAAGTCGACCGCATGAAGCCGAACCTGCTATATCTTGCGTCGCCAGGCTCCTTGGCGCACAAGATGTGAGCCGGCACGGGACTTTTGACGGAGGCGTCATTTTCTAGTAGATTCCTCCGAATTAAGTAAACTGTCCCCGGAACTGACCGCCCGGGACTTTTGACGGAGGCGTCATTTTCTAGTAGATTCCTCCGAATTAAGTAAACTGTCCCCGGAACTGACCGCCCTGTCCCCGGAACTGACCGCCGGAACTGACCGTCCCCGGAACTGACCGCGGAAATACAAGGCGATTTACAAGGTGCCCTGTGAGGTGCCGATTCGCAAAAATCCGCCGCAATTTGCCATTTTGACACGAAGAAAAACGTGAAGCGAAGCGAAACAAAAAACGCCAAAAACACCGATGAAATTGGCGTTTTTGGCGCTAGTGAGTTGGTACACCCGGCAGGACTCGAACCTGCGGCCTACAGTTTAGGAAACTGTCGCTCTATCCACCTGAGCTACGGGCGCGTACGGCGGTATCCTACTCCACCCGCGGCGCGGCGTCAATCGCCGACGGCGAAGGCTACGTCGTCGGTGCCTCCGCGGGCAGGGCGTAATCGCCTTTGCGGCGGTCCTTCAGCTCGCCCACCTTGCTCTTGTTCCAGTTCTCCACGCGGGAGAAGTAGCCGACCACGCGGGTCATGTGCTGCAGCGCCTGCGGGTTGCGCTTGCCGGTGAGCACCTCCTCGATCACGTCCCAGGAGAGCTCCTCGATCAGGTGGACCGGCGCGCGGGTGGTCAACTGGCTGGGCGTATGGCGGACCGTCACCGCCGGCTCCTTGGCGTCGACGCCGTCGGCGCTCAGGCCCTCGAGTTCCGGATGCGCTTCGATATTCTCGAAGAAGTCGATCAATTCCATGCTGATCCTTTCCAAGCAAAGGGTAGTGGCTCCGCCCCCTCAAAGCCCTATATATAGTATTTCGGCGTTTCCTTTCGCCTATGATAGAAATTCCGGTCATGGTTGTCAATAGCGGGCGTCGATTGCGCGCAAGCGGGGCGGGGTATTCAGCCGGTGTTACCTGCGATTATGTTTTCGATGAGACGGAGGCGCGCGCGCTGGGGAATCAGCCGGCTTTGCCGTCCAGCCAGTTGCGCAGGGTGTTCACCGCGACCTTCAGCGTCTGGGCCGCGCGCCGGCGGTTGCCGCCGTGAAGCTGCAGGACGTGTTTCATATAGGCCAGGCGGATCTCGCTCTCGGGCCGCGCGGCGTCGGTGTCGGGCGGCAGGAAGAGCGCGAGCTTCTCCGCGTCGACCGAGGCGGAGAGATCGAATTCCTCGGCGAGCGCGTCGCGGACGGTGGTCTTCATGTAGGCCGCGCGCTTGAGCACGTTGATGAACTGGCGGACGTTGCCGGGCCAGTCGTAGGCGTCGATGGCGGCCCGGTCCTCGTCGGACAGGGGCAGGGCGTAGCCGTCGAGCTTGAGCTGGTGCTGGACCGAGCGGGCGATGGAGGGCATGTCGTCGCGGCGGCGGCGCAGCGCCGGAACCCGCAGCGGCAGGACGTTGATGCGGTGGTACAGGTCGAGCCTGAACCGCCCCTGGCGGAGCATCGCCGGCAGATCCTGATTGGTCGCGGCGACGATGCGGACGTTGACGGTCCGTGCGTCCATGCTCCCCAGCGGCGTGAAGGACTTCTCCTCGAGCACGCGCAGCAGTTGCGTCTGCGCCTGCAGCGGCAGCTCCGCCACCTCGTCCAGAAAGAGCGTGCCGCCGTCGGCGGTCTCGAAGGCGCCGGGGCGGTCCTCGCTCGCACCGGTGTAGGCGCCGCTGACGTGGCCGAAGAGACGGTCGAGGGCCAGGTCGGGGCTGCTGCTGAGAATGGCGCAGTTGACCGGGACGAAGAGCTTGCCGGTGCGCGGGCCGGCCTCGTGCAGCAGGCGCGCGGTCAGCTCCTTGCCGGTGCCGCTCTCGCCGAGGATCAGCACCGGCTCCTCCAGGGGCGCGAGGCGCTTGATCTTCTTGCGCAGCTCGCGCATGACCCGGCTCGAGCCCAGCGGCAATGCGGTTACGCGGTGGCGGCGGAAGATCGCCACCGCGCGCCGGTCGAGGTCGGTCGTCTCTTTTTCGCCGGCGAGCTTGCGCACCGCCTGCAGGAACGACTCGCGGTCGTCGTACTTGAAGAAGCGCGCGGCGCTGGCCTCGACCAGGTCGTGCCAGAAGCGGTCGGTCTCGCTCCGGGCGGCGTTCTTGTCCAGGAACTGCTTCGCCAGGCGCAGCAGCATATCGGCGCGCTCGCGGTCTTCCAGCTCCAACTCGACGCAGACGAGCGCGGCGTTGCTCTCCATGAGCCGGAAGCGCAGCTCGCAGACCGGACTCAGCGACGCGATGAACTCGTCGAGATACCCCCGGCCGCAGTACCAGGTGACCGTGACGTGGCGGCGCTTCAGTTCGCGCAGCGCCGCCTCGACACGGGGCAGGCCCTCGTAGATGCCCACGCCGCAGAGGTGGACCGCGTCGGGCGTCACTTTCTGTCTGGCGATGGCCTCGAGCGTCTCGGCGGTGCGCGAGCCGCTGGTGGTCTGCACCTTGGCCAGCGGAAACGCCAGCAGCGCCAGCGCGGCCGAGGCGGCCCCGTCGGAGCCGTAGGTGGTGAGAATCAGATGGCGCAGGTCGCGGCGTTTGGCGTTCATGCTCCCCGATCACGGCCGGATACAGGATGATCTATTCCATTATTGGATTATCGCCGTGCGGATCAAGTGGTTTGTAGCCAAAAACGAGCGTGCGCGGCGGCGCGAGGGGCTGTGAAAGAGAATAACAGTGTGTGCCGGCGCCACCGCAAACAGACGCCCCCGGCGGGCGGCCGGGGGCGGGCTGGGTGGGCGGGATACGCGCCTCAGGCGTCGGCGTTGCGCACCTTGGACGCCTCCGGGCCTTTGCGGCCCTGGGTGATCTCGTACTCGACCTTCTGGCCTTCCTGCAGGGTTTTGAAGCCGTCCATGTCGATGTTAGAATAGTGTACGAATACGTCGTCGCCGCCTTCATCCGGGATGATGAATCCGAACCCCTTCTTGTCGTTAAACCACTTGACCTGACCTCTCGCCACTGCATCGCCTCCCTTGGGAACGACCACAAGTCCCGCATACGCCCCTCGAACTCACCCGGCGGAAAACGCTCCGAGGGAAAAAAGCGCCTTCCGCTATCCGTATAATAACTTACCGGATACGAATCGGGCGCGTCAACGATTCTTTTTCCGTATAGGCGCTGTTTTTTCAAACGCGCCGCGGGGGCGACGGCGGCCGGCCCGCGACGGCCACCCCCTTGACTTGACCAACCTGTTTCGGGAAAATGCCGGTTTGCCGAATCGATTCGGAGGCAACGACTCGGCCTGCGCCGATGCCGGTCGCCGGCACGGGATTGCCATTTCCAGAGAAAGGGGGGACGTGAAGAATCAGGTTGCGGCCACGTTGCTGGACAAGATCGAAAACCTGAAAGCCACTGTCGGCGTCATCGGCATGGGGTATGTCGGCCTGCCGCTGGCCATCGAGTTCGCCAAGGCCGGCTTCCCGGTCGTCGGCTTCGACCTGGACGAGACGAAGGTCGGCAAGATCAACGCCGGCAGGGCGTATATCAAGCACATCCCCGCCGCGGCGGTCAAGGAGATCACCAGGCGGAAGAACTGCTACGCCACCACCGAGTTCGGCGAGCTGAAGAAGGCCGACTGCATCCTCGTGGCGGTGCCGACGCCGCTGACGAAGCAGCGCGAACCGGACATGACCTACGTCCAGAGCACCGCCGAGACCATCGCCAGCCACCAGCGCAAGGGGCAGTTGATCGTCCTCGAGAGCACGACCTACCCGGGCACCACGCGCGAGGTGATGCTGCCGTCGCTGGAGGCGGAGGGGCTGAAGGCCGGCAGGGATTTCTTCGTGGCGTACTCGCCCGAGCGCGAGGATCCGGGCAACCCGCGCTACTCCACCCACTCGATTCCGAAGGTCGTCGGCGGGCACACGCGCGAGGGACTCAAACTCGCGCAAACGCTGTACGACAAGGTGGTCGCCGGCACCATCGGCGTCTCGAGCTGCGACACCGCCGAGGCGACGAAGCTGCTGGAGAACATCTTCCGCTCGGTCAACATCGCCCTGGTCAACGAACTGAAGCTCGTCTTCGAGCGCATGGGCATCGACGTCTGGGAGGTGATCAACGCCGCCAAGACCAAGCCCTTCGGCTACATGCCCTTCTACCCCGGGCCCGGACTCGGCGGGCATTGCATCCCGATCGACCCGTTCTACCTGACCTGGAAGGCGCGCGAGTACGAGATGCCCACGCGCTTCATCGAACTTGCCGGCGAGATCAACACCTCGATGCCCGAGTACGTCGTCGACCGGCTGGC
>CAYWFP010000088.1:0-16839 GCA_964457365.1 uncultured Planctomycetaceae bacterium | reverse complement strand
AAGGCAAGAAGATCGGCTGGCGCGACGGCGTCCAGGCGCTCTGGTGCATCCTCAAATACGGCCTGTCCTGACGCCGCGGGCGCAGAGACAGCGATGAGCGAACCCGCTCTGCGCCGCTTCCTTCCAGCTTCACCATATGAAGAAACGCCCCGCGCGCTGCGGGGCGTCTACGTATCGCGGTATCGCGGTTCGGCTGCCGGATCAGCGGCTGTAGAACTCGACGACGAGTTGCTCGTTGACCGGCAGCATGCAGTCCTCCCGCAGCGGCAGGCGGACGACCTTGGCCGTGCGCGTCTGCGGATCCACCGCGAGCCAGTCGGGCGGGCTGTAGCCGCTCTTGCGCTCGATCACCCCGTCGACGAGCTTGTGGATCTTCGGGCTCTCCTTGACGGTGATGGCGTCGCCCGATTCCGCCAGGTGCGAGGCGGCGTCCATCTTGCGGCCGTTGACGCGGACATGGCCGTGGGCGACGAGTTGGCGCGCGGCGGCGCGGCTCTGGGCGAAACCGGCGGCGTGGACGGCATTGTCGAGGCGGCGCTCGCAGAGAATCAGGAAGTTCTGCCCCGCATCGCCCTTCATCGCGCGCGCACGCTGAAATAGCTTGCTCATCTGCTTCTCGCGCATGCCGTAGTAATGCATGACCTTCTGCTTTTCCTTCAGGCGCACGCCGTACTCCGACTGCTTGCGGCGGCCGAACGGTTCGGCTTCACGCTTGAGAAACGCCTTCTCGACGTTCGAGTTGTCGAAGAGCATCACGCCGAGTCGGCGGCAGACCTTCGCCCGCGGTTTGGTGAAACGCCCCATGCTTGCATCCTCTGGTACAGAAACGAAATCGGCCTCGCCGGCGGCGAGGCGGCTTCCACAAGTTCCACAACGCCAATAATGAAGCGGTTATTTAAGCGCCTGAGCCGCGCTGCGTCAAGGGCTTTCCTACGCATTTTTGCCCCTGCGCCCAGACTCCGACCGTAACCGACATGAAGACAACAGGTTACAGGCTCCGCGCCAGCGCCATCCCCAGGCAGAGACAAGCCAGACCGGCGGCGTTCTGCAGCAGGATATTCCCTCCGGCGAGAAGCAGGCGGCCGTCCTCGAGAAAGCGCGCGTTCTCGAAGGCGAAGGTGGAGAAGGTGGTCAGGCTGCCCATGAAGCCCGCAAGCAGGAACGGCCGCGCCGTGTGCAGCGAAGACGGGATCTCGCTGTACCGCCAGATCAAGCCGAAGAGGAAGCAACCGATCAGGTTGACGGCGATGGTCGGCCACGGCAGCGCGTGCGTCCCGACCAGACGCGGCAGCATCGCCCCCACGCCGAAACGCGCCAAAGCGCCGAGCGCGCCGCCGGCGGCGACGGCCAGAAGCTGCCAGCCCATCGCTACCCCTTGATGTCGAAAGCCATCAGCACCGAGCCGTGGCGGACGTAGAGCACCCCGCCGCAGACCACCGGATGGGCCCAGTGCTGGGCCTGTCCTTTGCGGATCTGAAACTGGCTCTTGAGGCTGAACCTGCCCTTGTCGATGGCGACCAGCGCGAGCTTGCCGCGCTCGCCGTAGAGGTACAGATGCCCCTCGGCGTAGGCGAGCGATCCCTTGCCCACCAGCCCCTGCTTGTCGATGGTCTTGCCGGACTCGAAATCGATCGACGCCCAGCCGCGGTCGCTGGAGCCGTAGATAATGCCCTCGTGCTCGACCAGCCCGCCGTGATGGCAGGCGATGTCCTTGGTGGTCCACTTGGGGCCGGAGTAGCCCTTGCCGTCCTTGTCGACGACGATCATCTCGCTGCCGCGGCCGTAAGCGCTGGAGCAGAAGACCATGCCGTCGAGGTACAGCGGCTCGACCGCGTGGATGCCGTACTTGGGATTCCGGGTATACTTCCACAGCAAGTCACCGGTGCTGGCGTTGACGCCGACGAAGCTCTTCGAGAGCCCGGTCAGCAGCATCGGGATCTTGTTGTGCTCGACCACCTTGGGGCTGCAGTAGGCGCTCTTCTCGCCGATGGTGCTGGACCAGATCTCCTTGCCCGAGCCCTTGTCCAGCGCGACGATGGCTGCCTTGTTGCCGCCGGGGGTGCAGATGAGCTTGTCCTTGCCCACCAGCAGCGACTCGGTAATGCCCCAGTGGATGTTCTTGGCGTCGTACTTCTTCTTCAGGTCCTGCTGCCAGACCTCGTCGCCGCTCTTCGCGTCGAGGCAGACGACCAGCGCGTGCGCGCCCATGACGTAGAGCTTGCCGTCGTCGATGGTCGGCGTGGGGCGCGCGCCGGGATACCCCCCGGTCCAGCCATGGCCGCAGCGCTTCTTCCACTTGAGCTTGCCGGCGGTGTCGAGCGCATAGACGACGAGCTTGCCGTCTTCGAGGCCGGTGGTATAGATCGTGCCGTCGACAACCGCAACGGTGGAGTAACCCATGCCGAGTTCGTCGTACGACCAGAGCTCTTTCGGCCCGTTGCCGGGCCACTCCTTCAGCAGCCCCGTCTCGGTGGACTTGTTGTCGCGGTTGGGGCCGTTCCACTGTGGCCAGTCCTCGGCCATGGCGGAGGCGGCGAGCATGAGGCAGAACGCGGCGGTCAGGACCTGACGGATGGAAGAGTCTCCTTGAACACGAAAAGCGGAATCGGCCATTCGCGTTGATTATACCCCCGATTCATGCGCGCGCAAGCGGATATCGCGGCGATAGGAGTTCGAATCAGCGGATGATCTCCCCGCCGGGATTTTACTTCTCCAACTCGTAAGAAATCCTGCCCATCCGCCACATCACAATCATCCTGCGGCCACCAAACCAATAGCACCCCGCCAGCAGGCACATCCACACGCACTCCCCGAGCGCCATCACCGCCCACGTCCGGCGGCAGCGTTTCGCTTTTCCTGGATGCCCGATGGCCATGACGTATCCCGCTGCCAGCTTTTGCCGAAATGATACGCGACGCGGCGGCGGGACGTAACGGGCTGCGAAAACGGGGCGAACGCGACGGTGCGGGCGGGATTCCTGCGCAACCGGGGCACTTTCCGCCGGAATTCGTGCTTTTCAGATTTGCCTAAGCCGCCGATGAGGGTAGACTCGCAATAGGCGCAAGGAGACGGTGATGGAACTCCAGGGCAGCGTATCCGGGATCAAGGCGTTTGCCGGCCACCTCGACGTGACGGCGAACAACGTCGCCAACATCAACACCGACGAGTTCAAGAAAGGCCGGGCGCTGCAGGTCGAGACCGAGGCCGAAGGCGTCCGGAACGTCTACGACATCGTCGACACTCCCGGGCCGCAGGCGCCGGATCCGTCGACCGGCGATACCGTCGAGCTGAGCAACACCGAACTCGCCGAAGAGGTGCCGAACATGATGATCGCCCAGCACGCCAGCGCCGCCAATATCGCCGCGGTGCGCACGCGCGACCAGATGCTCGGCCAGCTGCTGGATATCTTCGCCTGAGCCGTCCGCATCTCATTCCCGCCGCCGGTGCCGTTGCGCGCCGGCGTTTTTTTTAAGCTGCGGCAAAACGTGGCGCGAAGCTATTCGAGGCTGGCGAGGATGTCGAAGTCCCCGTCCCTGGCCGTCTTCGGCTCGGGCTGCGGGGGCGGCGCGGCCCAGAAGTCGTCCAGATCCTGGTCGACCGCGGTCGTCGGCGAGAGCCCCAGGTCGCGCCCGGCGTTCTCCACCACCTCGGGCTTGATCTTGTCCGCCTTGAGGCCGAAGCCGGTGACCAGCGCGAGTTCGCAGAGGCGGTTGACGTCGGCGGCGACGCCGCCGCTGAGTTGGTAGATCATCTCCGCCGCGCGCCGGGTGAAGATGCCGCGGGTGCAGCCGGCGAGCTTGAGACGGTAGAGGACGTAGTGCATGGTCTCGTCCTCGGTGAACGACTTCAGCGGCACGCGCATGGCTACGCGCGAATCGAAGTGGCTGGTTCCCGCGAGCAGGTCGTCCATGTGCGGCTGCCCGGCGAGGACCAGGTTCAGCACCGGCAGACCGTCGCGCTCGACGTTCAGGAGCAGCCGCAGGTCCTCCAGAAAGCCCGCCTCTTCGACCGTCTGCACGTCGTCGACGGCGAGGCAGACGCGCGCATCGGCGTCGGCCAGCGACTGCAGCCGCCACTGCACCTCCTCGGTCGGCCAGCTCGCGTCGGGCTCCGCCGGCGCGCCGAGTTCGCGCCCCACCGCGCGCATCACCGTCTCGCGGCTGCCGCGCGGATTCGGCAGGTACCCCGCCATCCAGCCCGCGCGTCTGAGATCCTCCACGACGATGCGCACCAGCTCGGTCTTGCCCACCCCCGCCGGCCCGCCGACGCAGACGACGCCCAGTTCCGCCGCGAGCGCGTAGCGCAGCTTGTTCAGCGCCAGCACCGACGACTCCAGCGGCACGAACATGTCGAGCGCGTGGGTGTTGCTGAACGGTCGGCGGGTCATGCCCCAGTGCCGCAGATACATGCTCGTCCTCTCAGGCGAATGTCCGGATCACGCCGAGCACTTCCGCGCGGGCCTCGCGGAGCCGGCCGCATACGGTTTCGCGCGCGTTGCCCGCGGCGCCCTGGCGTTCGACCAGCGCCACCCCGCCGACGAAACGCCCCAGCAGCGCCGCCTCCGGCGAGAGCGGCAGCGCCGGCGTGTCGATGATGACGAAATCGAATCCCGTGTGCAAGCGGTCGGTCCATGCCCCCGGATCGAGCCGGCGCAGCACCTCGGGGCCGCCCGGCCAGGCGCGCCGCGCGCAGAGGACGTACAGGTTCTCCGCCCGGCCGTAATGGAGCGCGTCTTCCAGGTCGCAATCCCCCTCCAGCGCCGCGCGCAGATCCGCTTCCGCCGGCGGCAGATCCAGCAACATCGGCAATGCCGGCCGCGCCAGGTTCATGTCCACCAGCAGCACCCGGTTGTCCGCGGCCAGCCCGATCAGCCGCGCCAGATTCAACGCCGTGGCGGTCTTGCCGCTGCCGGCCTCGGCACTGGTCAAAAGGAGCGACGGCGGCCTCACCTGAAGCTGCTGCAGACGCTGGATCAATTCCTGATACGCGCGCAGCACCCGCCCCGCCGGTGACGGTATCTGCGGCGCGAGCGCATCGACGGCGGATCGGGTGTCCTCGCGCACCGGCGTTCCGGGCGCGGCTTCCTCGGGAAGTGCGGCCTGCGGATTGACCTGCTGGCAGAACGCGTCCACCGCCCCGCTCTGGACGAGGTTGCGGAAGGCGTCCTCGATCGGTTCGTTCCCCGGGCTCATGCCTTGCCTCCGCGCGCAGGGGTCGCCTCGTCCGCGGCATCGAATTCCGGAATCACGCCCAGCACCGGCAGCGACGCCTCGGGAGAAGCCGGCGGCGGCTGGACCGGTTGTCCCGACGGCACCGGCTGCGGCTCCGGTCGAATCGGCGTTTCGACCGGCGCGACCACCGTCACCGCGCTTTCGCCACTGGCGAAAAAGACGATCAATGCCGCCAGCAACCCCGCCCCGCAGGCGATGCCGTAGACGAGCGCCGTATCGGGCTGCAGATAATCCGTCGGCGGCAGCGGCCGGCGGAATACCTCGAAGACGTCCTCGACGCCTTCCATCTCCGAGGAACGCAAGTTCTTGAGCTTGTTCTCGACCGTCGCCAGTTGCCGGCGCAACTCCCAAGCGCGCCGCTCGCGTTCGCGTTCGCCCCAGCCGTCGAGAACGCGTTTGGCCGAGTCGACGTCTTCCGCGAGCGATTTCACCACCGCCATGCGCCGGGCCTTGATCCCGTCGATGCGGGCCATCTGCGCGGCCAGTTCGCGGCGATAGTCCTCGAGCTTCTCCGAGCCGACGCGCTCGACGCGGTGTTTCTCCGGGGGATTCGGCGGACTCAGCAGGTCGATCCGCCGGTCGAGTTTCTCCAGCGCCTCGTCGATGCGTTTCACCGCCGGGTGCGCGGTGGTGCAGCGATTCAAAAGCGTCCGGCGCCTGAGCGCCATCTCCGCCCGCTCCTGCTTGAAATCGCGCACTTCCGGCGTGTCGGTCAGTTGCTCGCGCGTTACCTCCACGCGTACCACCGCCGTCGCCGCCGCGCGGACGAATACCTGCAGATGACGCGCCTCGGCGAAGAGTTCCGCGCGCCGCCGGTCCAGATCGGCCAGCGTCGCCAGCTTCTCCTCGATACGCTTGACCTGCGACGCGATGGCCTCCACCGGCGCCATCTCCTCGCGCCAGGCCGGTTCGAGCCTGCTCAGGTTGGCCGAGTCCTGCGCCACGTCCAGCACCCGGTCGAGCGTGGCGCGCAGCGCGCTCATCCGCTCGGCCTGTGCGGCAACGTCCTGCTCGACCGCGACCACCTGCTTGCGCAGCTCCGCCGCCTCCTGACCGAGGCGTTCGCGCTGGCGATCGGTCTCGACATAGGCCAACCGCGCCCACTCGGCCTCGTACATGGCCGCGGCGGTTTCGAGAACGAGATGGTTGCTCGCGTCGGTCGGAAAGCGCCGGCGGTCGTCAAAACGAAGACTCAGGCGGCCGGACGCATCGAACTCCACGCGCATACCGTTCTGGATGCGCCGGTGCCAGTCGGCGCTGGCCGGTTCGTCGACGCGCTCCCAATTCAGCGACAGCAGATTCAACCGTTCGAGCATCGGCAATGCCCGGCAGGCCAGGTACAACTCGTACTGCGCCGCGGGCGAGAGCGCCACGGTGGACCCGTGCATCTTCTTCGCCAGCGCCTCGGCGGCGGTCTTGCGCACCAGTGCCGGAGCGGCCTGCGGCGTGGCCGGCATGAGTTGTGCCCGCAAAGCCTTGCCGAAACGGTTCTCCGCCGGATCGGTGACCATCAGCGTCGAGAGCCGCGCCCCGGCCGGTCGCTTCACCGCATCCAGCGCGAAGGCCAGCGTCTGGATGTTCATCTGTTCGGCGAAAGCCAGCAGCGCGTCGTCGGTCTTCTGCGGGAGCAGACGCGCGGGGAGAATCTCCTCCATGCGCGCCAGCATGGCGTCGAGTTCTTCGCGCTCGTCCGGGGTAAGAGCGCGGGTCGCGCCGTAGCGGCCGCCGCCGAATTCCTCCTGGGCCACGAAGCGGAGATTGCGGACCATGAGCGAGACGTTCTCCTCGCTCAGAAGATGCCCGGCGACGTACGTGCCGATCTCGGCGTGGGCGGGTTCGCCGCGCACGAGCAGGATCATCTCGCTGCGGTAGAGCTTGGGCGTCAACAGCAGCCACACCCCGGCGGCGAGGAACGCGAGGATCCAGACCCCGAGCGCGACCACCAGCCGCCGCAGCACCGCGCGGGTGCCGCCGGTTGTCCGGGTCACGCGTTCGGTCTGCATGGTCTACTCCACCCGCGGCGCGAAGGTGATGCCGCTGAGCACGTTGTTGAGGTAATCGACAACCTTGCGGTCGAGTCCCTTGTCGACAATAACGATCTGCCCCGGCTTGACGATGGGGTCCTCGCGCTTGCGCCCCTCGAAGAGCGCGGCGGTCACGTCGCAGATCTGGCGCACCGGATGGGTGCGGTGCGGGGTGATCAGCGTGACGCTGCGCATCTTGGCGCGCCATTCCTTGCCGTAGTTGACGCGCACGCCGCGCGCGAGTTCCTCGGCGAGCGCCTCGTCGCGCGTCTTGTCCATCCCGGCCTCGAAACGCTCGGAATTGGCCAGGAAGACCGCCTCGCTCAGACGGACCGGCCGCGTGCCCAGCGCGAAACGGCCCTGATGCCTGACCGCGCCGAAGACGTAGTAATAACCGCCGTGCCCGAGCGCCACGCTCACGCGCACCACCGGCGTCCGGCGCACGTAGCGGCGGATGGTCTTGCCGATCGCTTCGGCGATATGCGCGGGCGTCAGCCCCGCGGCCTGGACGGAATCCTGCGTACCGGGAATGCGGAGCGTGCCGTCCTCGCGCACCGTCATCACCGCGGCCGCATCGGCGTCGACGTCGGGGCGCAGACGCATCTCCTCCTCGATGAACTCCGGATGCCGCTCGATGCGGACGCGCAGTTTGTCGCCGACGACGACGGCATAGGTCTGCGGATCGCCCTGCTCGCCGTACGGACCGCCGTAGATGAGCTGCTCCAGCGGCAGCATGCCGTTGGGGTCCATCGGCGCGCCTTCGACCGGACGCCCGCCGTCGAGTTGGTCGCGATTGACCTGGACACTCAGCGGCTGGATCCCCGCGTGCGGGTGTTGCAGGCGGTGCGACGGCAACGGCTGCAGATTCGGCGCCGGCTCGAGCGCCACCTCCGCAATGGCAAAACCGGGATACTCCGTCTGCCGCGGTTTATTCGGATCGAGATGATAGAATCGCGGCGGAGTCGGCGGCTTGACCCGTCCGCTGGTGCGTTCGGGCTCCCCGTCCTCGAGCCCGCGCTTGCCCCAGGCATAATACCCACCGTCGGGATCGTCGGCGAAACCGGTGGTGCACCCGGCTACGCACAACAGCGTGCCCAGCCAGCAACAACCGCAGAGGAGTGTTCGCAGCATCGCGTTCTCCACCAGTGACGGGAAAACCGGATGGCTTCCCCTGCGACTTTATCGGCACTCCCGCGAGGAGGGCTACAGGGAAATCACCGGCAAAACGACGGGCGTGACCGAAGCTAAGTGACGAAGGGGCAAGCGGATAAGAAGACAATGCAGGCCGCGAGGGCATTTCCCCGAAACGCGCGGAGGTTATCGGCCCCCGGCGAGAATCCAGGCCGCGGCGGCCGGAAGATCCGGGTGGTACGCCGCCTGCGGCAGCCTGGCGCGACTCTCTTCGCCATAGCCGGTTCCGACCAGGATCCCCCGGACGTCGGCGTTCTCCGCCGCCTCCAGGTCCGTAGCCTTGTCGCCGACGAGGAAGGAGGCTTCCAGGTTCAGATTCAGATCGCGCGCCGCCTGCCTGAGCATCCCCGGCGCGGGCTTGCGGCACTCGCAGGCGGTGGCGAACGCCGCGACGATGCCGTCCGGGTGATGCGGACAGAAATAAACCGCATCCAGCTTCACCCCGCCTTCGGCCAGGATCGTCTGCATGCGGTCGTTGCAGGCATGCACCGCGTCGAGACCGAAGAAGCCGCGAGCCACACCCGCCTGGTTGCTGACCACCACCAGGGCGTAGCCGCCCGCGCGAAGTTCGACCAGGGTCTTGACGACACCCGCGAGCAGTTCCACCCCTTCCGGGTCGCCCAGATACTCCTTCTCCCGGATCAGCACCCCGTCGCGGTCGAGGAAGACCGCCGGCGCGGGACGCGGATAAGCGGGGTGAAAACAACGGGCCTCGGCCATGGCGCCTCGTTTCGCGGGACGGTCAGGAGGGAGCGTTCTCGTCGCGCCCGCGCATCACCTCCTTGCAGATCTCCATCAGGCGCAGCGCATCGGTGTCCCCGGGCTTCTTCTTCAAGTACGCCTCGAGTTCGTTGATGGCCTCGGCGAAACGCTTGCGATAAAAGAGAAGCTGCGCCTTCATCATCCGCGCTTCGAGCAGATCCGGGTCGTAGCTGACGGCGACGTCGAGGTGCAGCAGGCAACGGTCGAACTGGTTGTCGTCGAACTCGCGCTTGGCCATCTCGAACAAGGACGGCGCCAGCGCCTTCTTCTTCTCCGCCTCTTCGCGCGCGAGGCGCTGTTCGTTGAGCAGGCGCTCGCGCAAGCGCTCGCGCTCCTCGAATTGCATATAGTACCCCACGCCGACCACGGCGATGATCGCGGTGGTCGCCACGCCCAGCAGGAAGCTCGCGCCCTTGTGGTAACCGCCGAGGCGAATGAAGGTCCGCATCAGGTCGCTCTCGGTCTCGGTCACGGTCAGGCCGTCGAGGAAGTCGGTCAATTCTTTCTGCAACTCGCTCACCGACTGGTAGCGCTCCCCCGGTTCGGAACTGAGCGCCTTCATCACCACCGTCGAGAGCTCCCTCGGGATCTTGCGCGTGGGCGCGCGCATCTCCGGCTGCAGGATCTTGCCCGCCTGCACCCCCTGGATGATCTCCGTCTCGGTCGAGCCCATGACCGGCGGGTAGAGGGTGAGGATCTCGTAGAGGATCGCGCCCAGGGCGTAGATATCTGTCCGCGCGTCGATGGCGTCGACGTCGCCGCGGGCCTGCTCGGGCGCCATGTACGCGGGCGTCCCGGCGACAGTGCCGTAGCGGGTGCTACCGAGGTCCAACTCGCTGCGGAAGCTGCGCACGCGGGTGGAGTCGCGCCGCACGTCTTCTGGCTCATCCTCCGCCGGCGGCCGCGCGGGCTGACCGCTCAGCTTGGCCAGGCCCCAGTCCATGAGTTGCACCGCGCCGTAGTCGCCGAGCATGATGTTCGCCGGCTTCAGGTCGCGGTGGACCACATGGTGGCCGTGGGCGTAGGCGACGGCGTAACAGACGTTGAGCATCGCCCGCAGCAGCCGCGGCAGGGCGAAGTCTTTGACCGTCGCCGGATCGCCCTCGCGGATGGAATCGAGCACCGATTCAAGGCTGCGCCCGCGCACGAGCTTCATGGTGAAGAAGAGCCGCCCCTCCTCGTCGACGCCCAGGTCGTGCACCGGCACGATGTTCGGATGCTCGAGTTGCCCGGTGATCTGCGCCTCCTCGACGAAACGGTGGCGCTGGTCCTCGTCGGGCGCTTCGCGGATGACCTTCATCGCCACGATCCGGCGGATATCCCGGTCGCGCGCGCGCAGGATACGCCCCATCCCGCCCTCGGCGATGACGCCTTCCACGGCATACTTGTTCTTGCCCGAGGCCGCACTGAGCATCTCGCGCACCGAGGGCGTCTCGCCCTCGATGGTCACCTCCGCCTCGACGCCGACGGAGACCGGTTCCGAATCGCGCGCGGCCTCGAGTTCGCGCCGGCCGGAGTCGGAGAGCCGCGTCTTCACCGATTCGGGGTTGTCGCCGACGTTGAACCATTCCTGGCAGTCCTCGCAGCGAATACGCTGCGACGGCTCCAGACCTTGCCGAAGCTGAACGGCGTTACAGTGCGGACACGCGACGTCGGGCATGTACGGATCCTGCAATTCTCTGACAAGCAAGAGGCTAAGCAAACGCCGGGGCAGTGTCAAGTCGGCTGCCGCGCGAGCGCAGCATAAAAAAACCGCCTGCAGCCCGACAGGCGGTCGATAGCACTGGAAAACGGGCGCGCAGGCCTATTCCTTGGCGGCCGAGACGTTCTCCACCATCATGCCCAGGCGCTTCATCTCGCGCTTGACCTCGTCGATCTCCCGCCGCCACTTGAGCCGGCCTTCGAAGCCGACCACGTTGCGGTACATCATCTCCGCGCGGCGCAATTCCCGTTCGAGCGCCCGCATCCGGTCGGAGTCGTCGCGGGGCTGTTGCTGCCCGGATTTGCGCTCTTCCTCTTCGGTATAAATCTTTCCCTTTCGCCAGATCTGCCCGTAATGCTTGCGGCAATAGCCCTTGGCATGCGCCTTGTTGCTGCATCCCGGAACCTTGCATCTGGATTCTTTTGCCATGGTTTTCCCGTTTCCCCCCTTCCTGCGCGTGGGTGGCGAGGAAGGCCGCTGCAGGCATGGATCCGATCAGGGCGAGCCAGCCCCCCCCACTTGGAGCCGGAGGTCATCCACATGACCGGAGCGTATCCTAAATGCCATCTGGGGATTTGTCAAGAGTCAACACGTTTAAGTCTTGCATATTCGCGATTTATAACAAAACCCAAATGTGGATATCGGGTGGAAATGGCGCGAAGAACAAATATTTTCACTCCTGCTTTCCAAAAACAGGATCAACCCCATACACTGTGAGAGTGCCATGGGGTTCATTATCATTGGAGCAAGCGACATGATCGCTGTCGATGCAGGCAACTCGACCGTTACGCTGGCGCAGATCGAAGAAACACGCATCACCGGCAAAACCGCGCTGCCCACAGAGACGCTGACATTCGCGGCGCTTTGTTCGGCATTGAAGACACTGGCTGCCGTTCCCGGCAACGCGGTTGTCGCCTCGGTGGTCCCCGAACACAACGACATGATCTGTAACGCGTTACGCGAATGCGGCGCCGATACCGTACAGCTTCTGGCGCTGACGCGGGACGCGATTCTGCCGCACCGGTTGCAGACGCCGCAGACCACCGGCATCGACCGGATGCTGGCCGCGCGGGCGGCGTGGGACCTGTATTCCCTGCCGGAGAAGAAAACACTCGCGGTGGTGATCCAGGCCGGCACCGCCGTCACCGTCGACGCGGTGATCGAAGGCGTCTTTGCCGGCGGATATATCCTGCCCGGGCCGCGGCTCTGGCTCGACGCGCTCGCCCAAGCGGCCATGCTGCCGACACTGCAATCTTCGCCGGAAATCTGGCGCAAGACCGCGCCGGGCGCGACCACGACGGACGCTTTGCTCGGCGGCCTGGCCGCAGGCCTGCCCGGCGCGGTGGAGCGGTTGATCGCCCGGATTCTGGCGTTCGCTGAACCGCATGACGCCGAGGACGCCGCGACAATGATTACCGGTGGCTGGGCGGAGCCGCTGGCGGCGGCGCTGACGGTGAAGGCGATTGTCGCGCCGGATCTGGTGCTGCGCGGGATCGGCCTTGTGGGAAACGACCTCTTCGGGTAGAGTGGGGCGCGTCGTCGCGCGCGGCGGCGGGCCGCGAAAGGAACGGGCATGCGAATCGACGGATGGGAAGGGTGGAAGAAGAGGTGTATGATGACCAACGCGAACGGAGACAATCCCATGGAAGACCTGCAGAAAGAGATGCAACAGTTGATCGAGGACTTCATGACCAAGACGCCGGGGCTGGCGCGCTTCCGTGACTGGCAGTGGGGCAGCTTCTCCCCCCGCATCAGCCTGATCGAGCGTGATGAGGAATACCTCGTCAGCGCGGAACTGCCGGGGATGGACGAGAGCGACGTCGAGATCAGCCTCAAGGAAAACCTGCTGACCATCACCGGCACCAAGCCCGGCAAACTCGACGAACCGGGCGACAACGCGCTCTACCGCGAGCGCGTATTCGGCCGCTTCACCCGCCGGGTGCCGCTGCCGGACAACATCGAAGAGGACAAGATCGACGCGTCGATGAGCAAGGGCGTGCTGACGGTCACGCTGCCGAAGGTGCAGGTGGCGCCGGGCAAGAAGATCCATATCAAGCCCGAGTAACGCCGGGCGGCCGCGGCGGACAGTGGCGCGTCAGCGATGCCCCCCCCCCGACCGGAGGCGACACGTTTCGGGCCGGGGGCTTCGTGAATCCGGGCGTCGGCATAGCCGAGCGATCCGGACGATGCGAACGCCGGAGGGATTCCGTCCTCGGAGAACCGGATCGCCGATTCATGAGCAACCGTCAGACGTGGGAGTCGCCGGCGGTGGTCGACCGCTACCGCGACGAGCGGACGCTCCGGCCGCCGGAAGCGACGATCCTGCGCGAACTCGGAGACCGTCTGCGCGCAGCGGCGGTGCTCGACCTGGGCGTCGGCACCGGCAGGACCACCGCGGCGCTGGCGCCGCTGGCGGGGCGCTACGTCGGTGCGGACTATTCCGCGCGCATGATCGACGCCTGCCGCGAGCGCTTCGCCGACCATCCCGGAAAACCGGAATTCCGCGTCGACGACGCGCGCGAGCTTGGCGCGTTCGCCGACGGCGAGTTCGCCTTCGTCTTTTTCAGCTTCAACGGACTCGACTATCTCGAGAATCACGAGGATCGCCTGCGCGCCCTCGCGCAGGTCCGCCGCGTGCTCGCGCCCGGCGGCGCCTTCGCCTTCTCGAGCCACAACCTGCAGGCGCTGCCGGCGCTCTTCGCGTGGGACCGCCCGGGCGCGGGGTGGAAGAAACGCTTCCGCGCCTTCCGCCGCGCGCTCAAGCTGCGCTGGCACAACTTCGGCTTCGATCCGGGAAACGACGCCGACCATGCCGTGATCAACGACGGCACCTACCGGTGGGGCTTGCGCACCTATTACGTCCGTCCGGCCTGTCAACTGACCCAGTTGCAGGAGGCGGGCTTCGGAGAGGTTCGCGTCTTCGGCTTGGCGGAAGGGAACGAAATCGACGACGAGAAGGATCTGGCGGCGAACGAGGAGCCATGGCTGTATTACCTCTGCAACCGCACGGATTGAAACGACTCAGGACTCGGACTGCTCCTCATCGGGCGCGCCGTCGGCGGCGTTGTTCTCGATGATCGAATCCAGCAAATCGTCCAGGCTCTCCCCGCCGGGCGCGCTTTCTTCACTCGCCTGCTGCAGCATCGCGTCGATGTCCTCATCACCATTGCCGACGCTCTCCGCGGCGTCACCGACGGCCCCTTCCGCAGCGGGTCGGTCATCACCGCCGCCGGCGAGCAAAGCGTCGATCTCCGCCTCGTCGGTCGTTTCGCCCTCGGCCGCGGCGAGCATCGCGTCGAGGTCGGCTTCTCTTTCGCTGATGCGTTCCGTTTCCTCCGCTTCGCTCTGGGCCTGCGCGAGCATGGCCTCGATCTGGCCGTCCTCCTCGCCGCTGGCCGCCGCTTCGAGCATCGCGTCGTACGCGGCCATGTCCTCGCCCGCATCGGGCTGCGCTTCTTCCTCCGCAGCAACCTCGTCCTCGTCCGGCGGGGGCACCTCGGCCTCGACCTCACCGAGCGCTTCGCCGATGCGTTCGGCGCTGTCGAGCGTGGGCATCTCGGCCGAATCGTCATCCCGGGGCGAGTCGACTCCGTCGAACGCTTTGAGCGCTTCGCCCATCTGCTCGGCGCGATCGAGCGTGTCCATCTCGCCGAACGCTTTCTGGTCGACCGCCGGTGCCTGCTCCAGAATCGCCTCGTCGCCGTCCACCGATTCGGCCTCGACGACATCCTCGGGCGTGGGCTCCTCTTCCTCCGGCCGGATCTGCATATCCGTCTCGGTGTCGGCCGTGAGCACCGACGCGGCGAGATGATCCGCCGGGGCTTCATCGAAGGCGTCGGGTTCGTCTCCGTTCTCGCCGTCGATGGCGCGGATATCGAACACCCCGGACATGCTGTCGTGCATCACGTCGTCGGCGATGTGTTCGAGCTCTTCGCGCTCGTTCTCGTCGAAGTCGACGGTGACCGCGTCGGCGGCGTCGTTCTCGGACCAGTCGAATCCCGAAGGCTCGATCGCGTCGAAGAGCCCCGAGTGCGAGACCTTCTCGAAGGCTTCCTCGTCCGACTCGTCCTCCGGAGCGGCGGTATCCTCCTCCTCGTCGACGCCGTCGAAGGTATTGATGCCGATGGTGTCGACGTCCTCCGGCAGAAGATCCTCGGCGACGACACGTTCGAGAATATCGCTGTCCATGCCGTCGGCCGGGAGCGCCTTGGTCTCCCAGACCTTCAGCGGCTGCAACAGCTCGACGTGGGTCTGGTACAGGCGTTGCAGCGCCCAGAGCATGAAGTCGCCCAGGTTCTCCTCGGTCTCCACCGGTTCGCGAACCTGGTGAAAAAGCTGCTCGGCCTCGGTGCGGTCGATGACGAAGGAATGCGAGGGGTAGCCGCTGATCAACTGCTCGAGCGCACCGTTCTTGACATTCTCGCCGGCGAGACGCCGCCCGTACTCCTGCGCCACCTTGGCCGCGCGCGAGAGCTCCCCGAGGCGCACCGGGTCGATCTGCGAAAAGATCGGGGAGAAGAGCCCCGTCGTCAGCGAGACGGCGATATCCGTCGCCGCCCGCCCCGAGAGGGGACCGCTGCCCTTGAGATCGTTGAGGTGGTTGCGGAAGGCGTCGATGGTCTTGCCGTAGAGAAAGTCGATGGCGTCGAGCGTGTCCTGCCCCTCGCCGTAGTCGACCAGTTCCTCGCGCAGCCAGACCTGGACGTCGAGCGGGCCCAGTTCGCCCGCGTCGCTGATCACCAGTTCGTCCGCGCCGATGCAGACGAGTGTTCCGGCGCTCTTGCACGGCGAGTGCACGAAGACGAAGAAGCGTTCGTACCGGTTCTGCAGGCAACGCGCCAGCGCGTACGCCGCGTGCGCGTCGCCGCCGGGCGAGTCCAGCAGCAGCAGGACGTTCGGGTGTTCCTTGCGCGCGCGGACCTGCTCGCGCAGGCGGTCCACCCCGGCGCGCTGGATCAGCCCGCGATAGACCAGGACGTCGGCCTCGTTGGCGCGCTGCACCTCCGCCAGCAGCCTGTCGTAATCGAGCTTCGATACGTCTTCGTACTCGAGCATCGCCGCCTCCACGCCATGCCGACCGTCCGCGCTTACGTTGTAGCACAGGCGCGGCGGAAATGATATTGATATCTGATTAAGATTGGCGAATTTTAGCGCGAGATCAACGACAGCGAACCCGACGCCGATGCGGCCGGGCGCGAAGCGCGCTCGGCCCGCGCGAGCCGCTCTTGCCAACGCCGGCGCTCGTCGCCTTCGAGCGTTTCGGCCGCGCGGCCGACAGCCGCGAAATGATCGCGCGCGGCCCCGGATTCGCCGGCCCGGACGGCCAGCAGCGCGAGGTAGTAATGCGCCGCCGGAGCGTCCTCGCGCAGCGCCGCCGCCCGCGCCAGCCACTCGCGCGCCAGTGCGGAGCGCCCGAGGCGGTAGTTGCAGACGCCGATCTGGAACGCCTCCTCGTATTGCGAGGGCGCCTGCGCATGGGCCTGCTTGTAGTACCCCGTCGCCTGCAGCAACGCCGCCCGCCTCTCCGCCTCCGCCAGCGCCAGGCACGTGCCGTGCAGGTAGAATACGTGCCCCAGCCGCCTCAACGCCGACTTGGTATGTCGCGGAGAAGCGCACAACGAAAGCAGCACCTGCTCGGCCTCGTTCATGGCGTTTTGGGTCCGCCCGCGCAGGTCCGGGCGCGCCGGCACCGGCGCCGCGGCGAGTTCCTCCAGTTGCCGCCGCAGAAGGCTGTAGCACGCCTCGCCCAGACGCGCTTGACAATCCGGGTCCTTCGGTTCGAGCTTCACCGCCTCGCGCGCATGAATGACCGCCGCCTCGGCCTCGCCCAGCGCGCTCAACGCCGTCGAGAGCAACCGGTGCGTCGCCGCGTCGGCGATATCCAGCGCCAGCTCCTGCCGGCAGAGCGTCTCCGCTGTCTCCGGATCGT
>CAYWFP010000087.1:0-17544 GCA_964457365.1 uncultured Planctomycetaceae bacterium | reverse complement strand
GTGGTGGCCGAGGAGGTGCGCAACCTCGCCGCCCGCAGCGCCAAGGCCGCCCGGGAAACCGCCGAGTTGATCGAGGGCTCGGTCCAGAAGGTCGAGAACGGCACCGAGATCGCCAACCGCACCGCCGAGGCGCTCAAGGAGATCGTCGGCAACGTCAGCCAGGTGACCGACCTCGTCGGCGAGATCGCCGCGGCCAGCAACGAACAGGCCCAGGGCATCACCCAGATCAACGAGGGACTCAACCAGATCAGCAACGTCACCCAGGCCAATACCGCCAGCGCCGAGCAGACCGCTTCCTCCGCGAGCCAGCTCTCGGCCCAGGCCGGGCGCATGCGCGAGTTGCTGGCGCGCTTCTACATCGGCGAGGCGATGGCGGCGCCGTCGCTGCCGCAGCCGCAAGCGCAGCCGGCTCCGCAACAGGCGCCGCAGCCGGCGGGCGCGGTCGCCCACGGCCCCCAGGAGCATCAGGCGCTCGGGCCGCAGGATTACATCGCGCTCGACGACCGGGAATTTGGCAGGTATTAGGATTTCGGATTCTCGAATGCTTTCGCTGGTATGACGTTAGAAGAGGCAGGCCGGGAATTAAAGATACTTGAACTTGCGTAACCGGTCATGGCGGGCATAGTGGATGCGGCGCGCGACGGAGAGTCGCGGCGCGCCTCTTCCCGAGAGCTTGTGCGTGGGCGGGTCCTCGCGTCGAGGGGTGGACGCGCACGCAGGGAGAACGGATGACCGTCAGCGCCTCGACAACCGCGACCGGCAGGGCGATGCTGCCGGATGCCAAGGGCGTGGTCATGCTCGGGATCGGAGACTACGGCGCCAGCCGGTCGACCGGGCATGAGGTGAAGACGCTGGCGCTCGGTTCGTGCGTGGCGCTGTGCATGCTCGATCCGAAGACGCACACGGTGGGGATGGCCCACGTGGCGCTGCCGGAGTCGCAGATCAGCCCCGAGCGCGGCATGGAGCGACCGGGCTACTTCGCCGATACCGGCGTGCCGGCGCTCTTGGCGTGCATGCACGGCCTCGGCTGCGACAAGCGCGGCAAATCGTTCATCGTCAAGCTCGTCGGCGGCGCGCAGGTGGCCGATCCGCGCAATACCTTCAACATCGGCAAGCGCAACGTCCTGGCCATCAAGAAAGCGCTCTGGAGTTATGGGCTGGGGGCGGTGGCCGAGGACGTGGGCGGAAACATCAGCCGCTCGGTCAGCATCGACGTCGATCACGGCCGGGTCCGTATCATGTCGTCCCGGCGGGGCGAGTGGGAGATTTGAGAGCCGCGCGCGCGGCGAGGGGAACGCCATGAACCGCATCGTGATCGCCGACGATTCCGCCATGGCGCGCATGTTCACGCGGCGATGTCTGGAGATCGTCGGGTTCGCCGAGTCCGAGATCGTCGAGACCGAGAACGGCGAGGAGGCCCTCTCGGCGATGAAGGCTTCGCCCGCCGACCTGCTGGTGGTGGACCTGAACATGCCCGTCCTCGACGGCGAGCGCGTGCTCGAGTGCATGGCCGCCAGCCCCAAGCTCAACGCCGTGCCGGTGCTGGTCATCACCAGCGCGGACAACCCGGCGAAGGAGGCGCGGCTGAAGGAACTCGGCGCCTTCGCCGTACTGGGCAAGCCGGTCTCGCCGCCGGTGCTCTCGGAGGCCATGGAGTTGATGAAGAGCGGGAGGGGCGTCTGATGAACCGCGCATGTTTTCAAGCCAACCTACTGAAGGCGGTGAGCGAAACGTTGGAGAATACCGTCTTCGCCGCGATCGTCGAGGTGCCGCTGGCCGAGGTCGCGCTCGACCCGGGCGCCTGGTGCGTGGCGAAGCTCGAGGTGGAGGAGCCGCTGGCGGGAACGGTGCACCTGGCGCTGCCGATGCGCTTCGCCGCGGAGCTGACCATGCAAATCTTCTGTCTCGACGAAGCGCCGGGCGAGAAGCAGGTGCGCGACATCGCCGCGGAACTCCTGAATACCGCCGCCGGGCGACTGATGGCGTTCTCGCTGCCGCAAGACCGCGCCTTCAAGCTCGGCCTGCCGCGGACGGAAGTCGGCGAGCGCGAGGCGCTCTGGAGCGTGCCCGAGACCAAGGCCTACGACGTCGACGGCCAGTACTTCCTCTTCGCCGTGGACAATTCCCTCATTCCCGCGTAGAATCGCCCCGGTTTCGTTCTTTCACGGGGGATTCTCATGATCAGCGGCATCGCCCATGTCTGCATCGAGGCGCGCGAGCTGGAAGCCAGCGAGGCGTTCTACCGCGCGCTGGGTCTGGAGCGCAAGTTCGCCTTCCGCCGCGGCGAAGAGGTCATCGGCTTCTATCTCGACTGCGGCCGCGGCACGTTTGTGGAGGTCTTCCACGCCGATGCGCGCCCCGCCGGGCCCTCGCCGCTGCGCCACGTCTGCCTCGAGGTGGAGGGCCTGGACGCCCTGCTCGAGCGCTTGCGCGCGGCCGGCATCGACGCGGGCGACAAGACGATGGGGTGCGACGGGAGCTGGCAGGCCTGGCTGACCGACCCCGACGGTGTGGCGATCGAGTTACACGAATACACGCCCCGCAGCGCCCAGCGCACCGGCGCGGACTGCGAGGTGGACTGGTAGCTACTCGCCGCCGCGGGCCTTGTTGATCAGCTTCTCGATGTAGCCCTCGGCCTGGAGTTCCTTCAGTCCCGCGTCGAGCTTGTCGCAGAGCGCCTTGCCGCGCGCTTCGTCCTTGCGGCTGAAGAGGGCGAACATGTTGCCCTCCATCGAAGGCTTGGCGGTGGTCTTGACCAGCGAGACCTGCTCGGGCTTGAACTTGTCGTGCAGCGTCTTCCAGCCGACGAGTTCCTGGCAACTGAAGACGTCGATACGCCCGGCGAGCAGCTTCTTGAAGTTGGCCTCGTTGGAGGTGGCGTTCTCGTCCACCTCGGCGATCTTCTTCTCTTTGACCGTGGAGACGATCTCGCCGAAGGTGTAGCCGTGGGTGATGCCGATCTTGAGGCCTTTGAGGCTTGCGACCGTGCCGTCGTAGGGGATCTCCTTGCTCTTGAGATGGAAGAAGAAGCTGCGGCTCATCATCACGGGACTCCCGCCGACGATGAATACCTCGCGCCGATCCTCCGCGTCGGAGGTCATCGCCCACGGCGCGGTGCAGTCGACCTCGCCCTGCCTGGTCATCTCGTAGGCGCGCTTCCACGGCATCCACTTGTACTGCACGGTGACGCCCTGGCGCTTGAACGCCTCGGACAAAATCTGCATGGAGACGCCGCCCTGCTCTAGCTTCTTGCCGCAGAAGGGCGCCCATTCGCCCACGCCCACCACGACCGGTTCCGCGGCGTGAAGCGAACCGAAGGGTATCAGCAGGCAGCCCAGGATCGTCAACAGAACGCTTCGCATCGGATTCTCCTCGTCGTCGGCAACAGCGCAATGATTTGCATATGGCGGATTTTGCCGGCGGGCGATTAGCGCCGCGTTAGAGAGCCGACAGAGTTTGATATAATCGCGGCGATCGACGCTACAGCGCCCAGGGCGGGCGTCCGGGGGTGTTGAGAGTGACGCAGCCGCCGGCGACGCCGATCTTGACCGTGCGGCTGATTATGTCGCCGACGTCCTCGGCCTGCACGCGCATGCCGCGGCGGGCCAGCAGCTCGCGCAGCGTGGTGACGTTGCGCCAGCCGATATGCTTCGGGTTGCCGTCCTGCAGGATATTCGCGCCGCCGGCGAGCTTGACCGTCAGGTGCTGGGGCGGGGCGTGCGAGCCGACGCGGGCCATCGCCTCCAGCAGCGCCGGCAGGCTCGTGTCGGCGTACCGGGCCGGGCGGGTGCGCGCATCCTCGGGGTTGATCGCGCTCTCCGGGAGCGCGATATGCGCCAGCCCCGCGCAGCGGCTCTGCGCATCCAGCAGGATCACCGCCACGCAGGTGCCCAGCGCGTGCGTGGCGATGATATCCGCGGGGTCGCGGCTGGCATAGAGCTCGCCCACGCCGACGTTGATCTGGCTCATCGGCGCGGCCCGGCGATGGTCTGCATGATTCGCTCGCCCATCCGCTCCAGCGGTACCAGCGCCTCGGCGCCGCCGCGTTCGTACGCCTCGCGCGGCATGCCGAAGACGACCGACGTCTCCTCGTCCTGGGCCAAACAGTGCGCGCCGCTGCGGCGCAGCGCCACCATGCCCTCGGCGCCGTCTCGCCCCATGCCGGTGAGCATGACGCCGACGGCCTTCTCCCCGGCCGTGAGCGCGGCCGACTGCATGAGAACCTCCACCGCGGGGCAGTGGCCGCAGACGAGTTCCCCCGGCTGGACCTTGACCACGAAGCGCCCGCCCTCGCGCGCGAGCCGCATCTGGAATCCCCCGGGCGCGACGAGGATGCGTCCGGGGCGGACCTCGTCGTTGTGCTCGGCCTCCTTGGCCTCCATGGCGCAGACCCGGTCGAGGCGCCTGGCGAACATGGACGTGAAGCCGCTGGGCATGTGCTGGACGATGAGCATGCCCGGGGTCATCGCGGGCAGCTTCTCGACCACGCCCTTGATCGCCTCGGTGCCGCCGGTGGAGGCGCCGACGAGGATGACCCGGTCCGCGGCCTTCGCGAGCGCGTCGTCGTAGCGGGTGGTGACGACGGGCTTGGGAGCCTGCGCGGGCGAGGGCGTCTGGGGGGCGAAGGTATGCCCCTTCCAGTGCGCGACGTTGGCCCGGGCGGCGCCCTTGATCTTGACTTGCAGCTCGACGATCATCTCGCTCAGTCCGCGCATGTTGTTGCCCTCGGGCTTGGTGACGAAGTCGACCGCGCCGGCGGCCAAGGCGTCGAGGGTGACCTGCTGGCCCTTGCCGGTGAGCGAACTGACCATGATCACGGGGATCGGGTACTGCGGCATCAGCTTGCGCAAGAACGCCACGCCGTCCATGCGCGGCATGGTCACGTCCAGCGTCAGCACGTCGGGCCTGAGTTGCAGGAGCTGGTCGCGCGCGGCGTACGGGTCGGTGGCGGCCCCGACGACCTCGATGCCCGGGTCCATGCTCAAGCCCTTGGTGAGGAGTTCCTGCACCAGCGGCGAGTCGTCGACAATCAGCACCCGCACGGTGCGCGTAGCTTGACTGGTCATCCCGGATCTCCCGTGTCGCGACAGCCCGGTCCCGGCCGCGACCGGTCATAATGGCACGCCCCCCCCCGATTCGGCAACAGCAGTTTCCCGTTAGAAATCCGTGAGCAAGCGTTAGGAAGCTCGGACTTCCTGAGCTCGGCCGGCTTTCTCGTGCACTGAGCGGAATCCGGGGCGGCGCTTTTTCTTCGTGACAAGCAAGCGATGGCGGCAATCCTTTGTGTGGGACACAGGAGCCCCGTCATGGCACGGTTGCGCATACCAGGATTCCCCGCGGGATCGATTCGGATCAATTCTTCCATCAGCGTGTGGAGGAAGGACGGGCTCGTCACCTACTTCGTCGGGTCCGACAACTACTTTTCGCCTGCCGTCGATGATGAGCGAGGGCAGCGCCTTGCGCTCGCCACGCTGATGGTGAACAGTCATGTTCGTGCGGTGAAGGCGACGCGCTCTCCTCCCGCGACGCGGAGGCGTCGCCCGGCGCCAAGGCAACCGGCCACCGGAGTGTTCAGGCAGAACCCAAGGGCGCGAGGGAGGGCGCGGTTCAGGTGATCTCGAGCGCGCGGCGGAGTTCGCCCTCTTCGAGATAGATGCCGTGCCCGGTGGGGCAGCGGTCAACGAGGAGGTTGTACATCCGGTGATACGGATGCTCGATCATCTGCTCGCCGCAGACGGGGCAGGGATGCTTGCCGGGGCGGCTCTTCGCGCCGTGTCCGGGGATATCGTCTTCGGCCTCGGCCAGTTCCGCGAGTTCGCCCGGATCGAACCAGAGGCTGCCGCAGTCGGGGCAGCAGTCGATGGTCACGCCGTGCACGCGCGCCTTGCACATCGCCTGTTCGCACTCGGGGCAGGAGACGCCCACGCGCGCGCTTTTGTCGAGAAGCTGGCGTTCGATGCTGGCGAGGAGTTCCTTCTCGTCCTCGTCGAGGTTGTCGGGGCGCTGCTTCCGCATCAACTGCCGCGCCTTATCGCGATACGCCTGCTGGCTTTCACGGCGGCGCCTCTCGGTCTGCTGCGCCGATTTGATGGCCATGCCGACGCTGTATAAGCCTGATGTCATAGGTCGCCTTCCTGTGCGCTTCCGCGGCCGCCTTCGCCGCGGCCCCATTGCAGTCATTATGGCACGAACGTACGGCGCATGTCAAACACCGGCGGTTTCAGCCGCGTTCGCCGTCACGCTTCAGCCAGCGCGCCAGAGCCGAGATGTCCAGCGCGAACGCCCGGAAGATCTTCGGAAAACGCATGGCGGCGGCGGGATGATAGGCGACCAGGTGCGCGCGCAACCAGTACCGGCAGCAGATATCCATCTCTTCGGCGCACGGATCGCGGTTGGCGGGAGGCCGACACCTGACCGTGCTGGTGATATACAGCGTTTCTCGCCGGATGCCGGCGGCGGCAAGCGCCGCGTCGAGGTGCCCGCGCCGCTGCCGCAGATATCGCGCACCATCGGACCGTGACGTTCGACCAGATTCGCGAACGCATCCTGGTCCTGCGCTTGCAGAAAGCGTCTCGGCAATTCGCCGTCGTTCTCGACCATCATCTCGTCCTTGTTCATCCTGGATAAGGCCGCCTACACCCAGTACGGGTCGAAACAATTCAGAGAAAGCCACAACTGCCATTTGAGCAAGGGATTGCATGTGGGTCCTGACGGCAAACAAACCCGCGAGAAGGTCGTTCAGGCAGGCGAGCTGGGCATGCTCTCGGCCGACGCCTCGTCGATGACCCGGTGGTAATAGGCCAGGCGCTGGGCGGTGTCGGAGAACTGGCCCTGGAAGTTGCGCGTGTCGTCGAGATAGATCAGCGGCACCGGGATCTCCTTGATACGGATTCCCGCGCGCGCAGCCTGCACCGTCATCTGCATGAACATGCCGTAACCGGTCTCGGTCAGGTCCAGCTTCCGCAGCGCCGCGACGCGGTAGGCGCGGAAGCCGCAGAAGGCATCGGTGAGTTCGTAGCCGGTGATCTCGTTCAGCCGCGCGGTGATCAGGCGGTTGACTTCCTGCCGCGCGCGAAAGGCCGGCGCCAGCCGGGGATAGCCGCGGAGGTAGCGCGAGCCCCAGATGAAGTCGGCCTTGTCCCGGCAGTCGCAGGAGCCGTCGCAGTGCGGACAGACGGCGCCGACGAAATCGCGTATCAGGAAGGGCGAGTGCTGGCCGTCGGCATCGAGCGTGACGACGGTGCGGTAGTCGCGCTCGGCGGCGAAGCGGAAGCCCTGGAGCAGGACCCCGCCGGCACCGGCGTTGCGCCGGTTGTGCATGACGTGAATGGTCTCGATCATGCGCAGCAGCTCGAGGCTGTGATCGCCCGAGTGGTCGTCGATGGCAAGGATGTCGCCGTCCCAGCAGAGTTGGATGGCGCGGAGCACGTTGGCCAAGTGCGGCATCTCGTTGTAGACCGGAACGAGCACCAGCGTATCGCCGCGTCGCGGCGGGTCGTGGATGAGCTTGTAGCGAGGCAGGCGCACCATGGTCAGTCCATCCGCAGAAGGTGATGCATCGGAGTCAGCGGATCGATGTGCGGCAGGAGCCGCGCCGCCAGGTCGGCGCCGTAGAGCGCCTGGAAATAGACCGTCCAGGAGGCGAGTTCCTGATAGCCGCCGCCGGGCAGGATCAGCTTGCGCAGGCGGTGATACTGGCGCTTCGGGCCTTCGCCGACGGCAGGGTTCTTCTGCTTGAACTGCTGCTCGACGCGTTCGATCCGGTCGAGGAAGCGCTGGCGTTCGCGCGCGAGTTCGTTGAAGTTCGACACCCCCGTCTCGCGCAGATCCTCCTCGAGATCGGCCTCGGCCCGCTTCAGACGCTCCCGGAAGGTCGCGAAGGCATCGGCCTGTTCGGCCACGTGGGCCAGCGCCTCCTTCTCCACCGTTTCCCAGTCCCAGTTCTCGCTCAGCAAGCGCATCGGATCGATGGACAGCCGCGCGAGGACCTTCTCGCCCGAGGACTTCATCAGCGTCGCCGCCGCGCGGGGCAGCAGAAGCGGCATGGTCTGCCGGCAATGCGCGAAAAGCTTGCGGAGTTGCAGGTGGTACGCCAATTCCCCGCCGCCGGCGACGTATACGCAGACCGGCAGTATCGCGGCCTGCACGATCGGACGCAACGCCGCGGCGGGCGAGAAACGCTCGGGGTGGGCCTCGACCATGTCCAGCAACTCTCGTTTGCCGAAACGCTGTCGGGCATCTTCCAGGACGAGACTGTCGTCTTCACGGCGGATGCGGTAGCGGCAGCCTTCCTGCAGGTAGAAGACCAGCGTCCGCGCCGCCTCGTCCACCGGCAGCGGCGGCGAATAGCCCATGTTCTGCATCGCGGCGGTATCTGCGGCGAGGCACTCCCGGCAGGGGACGTTCTCCGCGAGCGCCCGGCGGATTACGGGCGCGGCCAGCTCGCGCACGAAACGCGGTTCGAGAACGACCAGGCCGAAGGCACCGAGTTGACGCAGCAGCAGGCGCGAAAACGTCTCGCCCAGATCGTTTCGCATAGCGGCGCGCAGATCGTGCGCGAGAGGAGACAGAAAGTCCGTATCCGGCAGGACCGCGGAGAGCTCGTCCAGCAGACCGGCGGCCGCGTCGACCGCCGTAGCCGCGGCCATGCGCGGCGCCGGCTCCAGGTCCAGCGTCAGGCGCGCCAGATCGTGCTCGTTGTCGAAGACGCTGAGGCGGGCGAACTCGGCTTGGTTATGCTCCTCCGACGCGTTCCAGAAGAGCGGGACATAGCGATGCGTGGAATCGGATTCGTTCAGCAGCGCCGCCAGCCGGAGGATCGAGAGCGTCTTCAACAGAATGAAGAGCGGGCCGCCGAAGAGCGCGGGCTGGTGGCCGGCGACGACGGCGACGGTATCGGCATCGGCGAGAGCTTCGATATTCGCCAACGACTCCGGCGGCGCGTCCATCCGGCGGGCGTGTTCCAGCAGGGTGGAAGAGAGTTCCGCGCGATCGCCGGAGAAATTCAGCGAAGCGGCGAAGTCGGCGATAGACGTCAGGTCGCGCGGATCATGCGGATGGAAATCGGCGTAGCGCGTGCTGCCGGCGGCGCGGTAGGCGACGGTGTAGGCGTGGTACTTGGCGAGGCGGTCGGGGATCAGGCTGCAGCGCATGGTTGCTCCGGCACGGAGAATAGACGCTTATTCTGGAGCGGATGCGCGGCAGCGCAAGCATTTTTCACAGACGCATTCCGCCAACGACGGTGCTCAGAAGACGCGAGAGGGTCACCACGCCGACCGCTCCGCCGCCGCGGCTGGTGACGATGGCTACGCGCGTGTTGAGCTCGCGCATGCGTTTGACCGCCTTGGCCACGCTGGTGTTCGCCGGCAGTTTCAGCGCCTCGCTGGCGCAGGCGGTGACCGGCTGGTCGAGGAGGTTGGGCGCACGCATGATCGCATTCAGCGTCACCACCCGGTCGGTGAATGCGCCGCCGCGGTCGATCAGCAGCGCCCGGTAGTGGTTGGCCTGCATCATCATCGCGACCGCCTCGCGGCAGGAGTCGGTCTCGGCGATGGTAAAGATCGCCTGCCGGCTCAGCATCACGTCGCGGACGGTCTTCTCGTCGAGTTCCATGATGCGCATCGCCATCTGGTGCTGCTCGGCGCTGAGCAGGCCTTCGGCGTGGCTGGCCTCGAGACGTTCGGCGAGCTGCAGCCGCCCGGTCAATTCCGGCGCGCGCAGCCCGAAGCGGTCGAGTGTGCGTTGCAGCAGGAAGCTGATGCTGCCCAGGATGATGCCGAGCGGCCGGAAGATCCAGCCGGAGACGCGCATCGCCATCGCCCCGTGCAGGAGGAACGGACCGGCTATCGCGTGACCGATGCGTTTGGGCAGCGTCTCGGCGAAGATGAAGAAAAACGGCAGGAGGATGAAGGTCGCCGCCGCTTCGGCGTTGTGCAGGCGGACGTGTTCGAAGTAGGCGGTCAGGAGGAACGTCCCGGCATAGACGGCGATGTTGGTGCCGATCAGCGTATCGGTGATCAGCCGCGGCAAACGCTGCAGCAGAAACAGCGCTATCCGGGCCTGTCGGTCGCCCCGGCTGGCCAGCACGCGCAGGCGGACTTCGCTGGCGCTGTAGACGGCGGTCTCCAGGCCGCTGTAGAAGGCGCCGAGGAAGAGACTGCACGTCACGCCGATAACGACCAACAGCAGCGTCATGCCGCACCTCCGTTTTGCAGCAGCAGGCGGACGGTGCGCACCCGGCGGCGATGCACCTCGCGCACATCCATGACGAGATTGCCAAGCCGGACGCGGTCGCCCACACGCGGCGGCCGACCCAGCAGGGCCACGACCAGCCCCCCGACGGTGGCCACGCGCGGCAGTTCCCGGACCACGCCGAAGAGGGTGCGCCATTCGCGCACGCTGACGCGCCCGTCGAGGAGGTAGGCGTCATCGCCCTCGGCGACGATCGGCTCGACCCCTTCCTCGTCCTCGTCGACGATCTCGCCGAAGATCTCGGAGAGGATATCCCGCAACGCCAGAATCCCGGCGGTGGAGCCGCGTTCGTCAACCACCACCGCCAGGCGCGCGCGCGTGGCGAGGAAGGTCTGCAGGGCCTGGTCGGCATGGTCGAACTCGGAGAGGATCAGCGGCTTGCGGATGAAAGACTTGAGCGGTCCCTCGGCGGCGGCGACGAAGACCTCGCGCGCGTCGACCCAGCCGACGTACTCGTCGGTACGCGGATCGCGCACGGGGATCTTGGAATGATTGGCTTCGCGCGCGAGCGCGAGCAACTCCGCCGCTTCGCCGCCCAGGGGGATGCTGACGACGTCGACCCGTGGCGTCATGATCTCGTTGAGGTGGATATCCGGCAACTCGATCACGGCGTTGATGAAGACGTGCTCGTCGGTGCTGATCACGCCTCCGGCGCGGCTGGACTCGAGCAACAGACGCATCTCCTCGGCCAGCACGGTCGGCGAGGGCGGCTGTACGTTGCCGATGCGCTCGAAGGCGCTGACGAGCGAGCCGATGCCCCGGCGCACGAGCCAGAGCCCGCGGTGAATGGCGTACATGGGTATGGCGACGACGCGACAGAAAGGTACTTGGGCGATTGCGGCGACGGTCTTGGGCGTCACCTCGCCGAAGGTGATAACCAGCAACAGGCTGACCAGACCGAAGATCACCCCCGCGGCCGGGCCGTAAGCTTCGACGATATCGGTGGCGAGCACGGTGGAGGCGGCAAAGAAGAGGATATTGATGAGCATGTTGCAGAAAAGCACGGTCATGAGAAAGTCCGGCAACTCGCCCCGCAAGGCCAGTACCGCCTGCGAGACGGGGCCACGCTGCCGCCGAAGCGCGTTGAGCTGGGAGACGCCGAGCGAAAAGAGCGCTGTTTCGGAGCCCGAGAAGAGCCCGGAGAGGATCAACAGGAGCAGCATGAAGAGAAACTGCTGCAGGTCTTTCTGAAGTATCTCGATCAGGGCCATGGCGCTTTCAGGATAGGGATTTCCCGTCCAGCGTCAATACGCCAGCCGCGGCCGTTTCGCGCGTGTCGCCACCCGACGGTTTGCTTCGCGTCAGGTCGCTGCGCCCCCGCCGCTCATCCGCGTGCGAAAAAAGACGCCGCCCCGATATCGTCACCGGGGCGGCGCACCACAGGAAGCGGGATGCAAACTCAGCGGATCTCGACGGGCTTGCCGGTCTCGGCGCTCTTGTAGATCGCGTCCAGCAGTTCCATCACCACCACGCCCTCCTCGGCGGTGGCGATGTTGGGCCTCTTGTTGACGATGCTGTCGATAAAGTGGTACATTGCCGAGCAGGCCCCGGGAACCGGCGGCTGCAGCTTCATGTCGAACTGCGCGCCCTCGCGCTCCTGGTAGATCTGCGCTTCGAAAGCGTAGCCGCCGTCGGTATTGCGCTGCACCAAGCCGCCCTTGTTGCCCAGCAGGCGCGTCTCCATCAACTCCCGCTCGCTGATATTCGCGGCCCACGATGCTTCGATTTCCAGGGCGGCGCCGTTGGCGAAACGGATGTACCCGCTGGCGAAGTCTTCGACGTCGTAATGCTTCTTCTCGCGCCGCGCGATCTCGGACGCGATGGGATTGCAGGCGGTGCCGAGGACGTACTTGGGCTTGGGATAGCCCATAAGCCACAGCGCCAGGTCGAGTCGGTGGACCCCGAGGTCGATCAGGGGGCCGCCGCCGGAGAGTTCCTTGGTGCCGAACCAGCCGCCGAAGCGTGGCATGCCCCGTCGCCGCAGCCAGATCGTACGACCGAAGTAGACCTCGCCGAGGACGCCGGCGTCGACCTGTTTCTTAAGCGCCCATGACTGTTCGTTGAAACGGTAGCTGAAGTTGATCATCAGCCGTTTCTTGGCGCGCTTGGCCGCCCGCGCCATGGCCTTGGCCTCGGCGGTGTTCATCGCCATGGGCTTCTCGCAGAGCACGTGGCAGCCGGCCTTGAGCGCCGCGAGCGTCAGCGGCTTGTGGAATTTGTTCGGGGTGGCGACGCTGACCACCTCGAGCTTCTCCTCCCGCAGCATCGCTTCTGCGGTCTCGTACCGACCGGGGACGTTGTGCTCGTCGGCGACGAAAGCGAGCCGGTCGGGATTGGTGTCGGCCACCGCCACCACTTCGGCGTGTGGATGGCTGTTGTAGCCGCGGACGTGCCCGACGCCCATGCCCAGACCGATGACGCCGCATCGCAGCTTTTTCATTGTCTTCCCTCCGTTATTTCTTCTTCGGCGGTTTCTTGAACGAGACCTGCTTCGGCTCGATCTTCTCCAGCGGCGCGGAATTCGGACAACCCGCGGCGTCGAGGATCACCCGCGGGCGTGCCCAGCGGATCCCGTTGGCGATGACGCGCATAACCTCCTCGTTGTAGAAGATCGGATAGGTCTCGTGGCCGGGGCGGAAGTAGAAGATGCGCCCGTGGCCGCGCTCCCAGCAGCAGCCGCTGCGGAAGATCTCGCCCCCCTCGAACCAGGAGCAGAAGATCAGCTTGTCCGGCGTGGGGATGTCGAAGCGCTCGCCGTACATCTCGGTGTTGGGCAGTTCGATATACTCGCCGATGCCCGCGGTGATCGGGTGTCCTGGCTCGAGGTTCCAGAGACGCTCCTTCTCGGCGACTTCGCGCCACTTGAGCGAACAGTTGGTCCCGAGCATGCGCTTGAAGATCTTGGCGTTGTGCCCCGAGTGCAGGACGATCAGCCCCATGCCGTTGAGGACGCGGCGCTGCACGCGGGTTACAATCTCGTCGTCGACCTCGCCGTGGGCGGTATGCCCCCACCAGGTCAGCACCTCGGTGTCGTCGAGCACCTTCTCGGCGAGGCCGTGCTCGGGTTCGTCGAGCGTGGCGCAGCGGATCTTGAAGTCGCCCATTGCCGTCAACGCCTCGGCGATGACCGCGTGCATGCCCTCGGGGTAGATCTTCTTCACCGCGTCGTTACGCTGCTCGTGGCGGTACTCGTTCCAGACCGTTACCTTGATTTTTTTGGCCATCAGGCTCCCTTTCTCAGTCGTTGCGCGGCGCTCTTCCGCGCGATGGCGACAGTCTTACCGATTCGAGCGCTTGACGACAACGGTTTTTGATGCTATATTTCTGCCAAATATAGGACAAATCTTAGATGCTCGATTTCACCGCGTCGCTCCCCACGCCGACCCCCAAGCCCGCGCGTTACCTCAAGCAGGCCCTCGCGGCCTTTGCCGACCACGCCCTGGCCGGGCGGGTGAGCGTGCGCGTACCGAAGGTTCAGGACCTGAACAGGCCGGGGCCGGGCATGCATTTTCATTCCCAGCCGGAGATGTTCCTGCAGGTCGGCGGCATCACCGACTTCGCCTTTCCCAGCCAGCGGCTGCGCCTTTTTCCGGGCGAGATTCTGCTCATGCCGCGCGGCATGCCCCACCGCGAAACCGTCGGGCGCTGGCGCAGCGAATTCGTAAACCTGGTAGTGATTCTCCATCGTCCCGGCCTCTCCTGCCATATCGCCGACCAGGGGCAGGGCAGACGCCCGAAGATCCTGCACGCCCAGACGCGTAAACCGGAACAAATGCCGGCCATGAGTGAGTTGATGGACGGCATCGTGCAGGCGCACGAGCGTAATGGCCACAATGCGAGCGCGAGCGGGCTCCTGCTCGCGGCGCTGGGGCTTCTCGCCGAGACATTCGCGACCGAGGACAATATCGCGCCCGAGGAGGCGTACAAGGTGCACCAGTGCCGCCAGTTCGTGCTGGCGACGCTCTCGGATCCAACCCTCTCGGTGAAGCGTCTGGCCGAGTGGGTGCAGTGCAGTGCGGACTATCTCTCGCATCTGTTTCATCTGGAGACGGGCGAAACGCTGAGCCGCTACATCACCCGCGTCCGGCTCGAGCACGCTCGGCAGCTTCTGGCGAACACCTCGATGAACGTCTCCGAGACGGCCTGGGCCTCGGGGTATGCCGACCCGGGCTACTTCATCCGCGTCTTCCGGCGCGAATACGGCAAAACGCCCAAGCAGTATCGCAATGTCAGGAAGGCGCGCCGCGCCGCGGCGACTTGACCGACTTCAACGCACGGAGCGCGCGTGCGCGCGCGTCCTCATGCTTTACCAGCGGCTCCGGATAATCCGGGCCGAGTCGCAGGCCGCTATCCTGCAAGACCTTCGCCGGCGCCTGCCACGGCGCATGGAGCCATTTGTCGGGCAATGCGGCGATCTCCGGAACCCATTGGTGGATGTACACCCCGCGCTTGTCGAACTTCCTGCCCTGTAAAACCGGGTTGAAGATGCGGAAATACGGCACCGCGTCGGCGCCGCAGCCGGCGGCCCACTGCCAGTTGAACGTATTCTGCGCCGTATCGGCGTCCACGAGCGTATCCGTGAACCATGCCGCGCCGGCCGTCCACGGCAGCAACAGGTGCTTGACCAGGAAAGAGGCCACGGCCATGCGCGCGCGGTTGTGCATCCAGCCGGTCGCCCAGAGCTCGCGCATCCCCGCATCCACCAGCGGATAGCCGGTTCGCCCACGCCGCCAGGCGTGCAACGACTCTTCGTCTTCGCGCCACGGAAAGCGAGCGTACTGCGGCTTGAGCGGTTGCTCGAGGCTGTGCGGGAAGTGGTAGAGCACGTGGTGGGTGAACTCGCGCCAGAGCAGTTGCCGCAGGAACGACTCCGCGGCTGCGCCCGAAGCGGGATGCCCGTCGCGGTACGCTGAGACACGGTGCCAGACCTGATGCGGGCCGATCTCGCCGAAATGCAGATGCGGCGAAAGCCGCGACGTACCGTCTTCCGCGGGAACGTCGCGGTCCACGGGGTAGGCTTCGATTCGGTGGCGCAGGAACGCGTTCAACCGATTGGCGGCGGCGGCTTCGCCCGGCGTCCAGGACGCGGCCAGCTTGTGCGTCCACGGATGCGACGGCGCGATGCCCAGGTCCGCGAAGGTTTCGGATTCCGGCCACGATTTCGGCGCCGGAATTTCGCGCGGAAGGGGCAGGGGAGGGCGGATATCCAACTGTCGGAAGTTTTTAGCGAACGGCGTGAATACCTGATACGGCGTGCCGGCTTTCGTCTCGACCGTCCACGGCTCGGCGAGCAGATGCCCGGCGAAGGACCGCATTTCGACACCGGCTGCGTCCAGACTCTCTCGAACCTGCTCTTCCCGGCGCACGGCAGCCGGTTCGTACCGGCGGCTCCAGAAAACCTCGGCGCCGATCTTGCGGGCGCAATCGCCAAGAGTAGTGGCCGGCTCGCCCCGGCGCAGAATGAGCCGCGATCCTTTCGCGCGGAGCGCGTCCGCGAGCGTACGCAGCGATGCCTCGAGCCACCAGCGAGAAGCGCCGCCGGGCAGATCTTCGGCCTGCGGATCGTAAACAAAAATCGGAACGACAGCGCCGCGACGACAGGCCGCGCGCAGCGCCGGATTGTCGCGCAGGCGTAGATCGCGCCGGAACCAGACGAGCGTCGTCGGCATGCGAAGGCTCCGTGGTCGTGCGCGCGATTACTTGCCCGACGTCTTCGCTTTTTTGGCCGACTTCTTTCGGCCGCGGGCGCGGAATTCGTCGGTCAGGTTGGTCAACGTCGCGGCGAGCAGCGCCACGGCGCCGTTCTCCAGGACCGGCTTGGCCTCGATGCGCAGCCAGATCCATTTGCCGTCGGGACGCCTGATCCCCACAGTCGCCGCCTGCGCGGTCTTTTCACGAAACGATTTATTGATCGGCCAGTTGTTCGGGTTCAGCGGTTTGCGATCCCGACTGATCGGGGCGAGCGTATCCATGTGTTTCTTGAGCGTATCGGCCAGGTCCTCGATCGTATCGAATCCCAACATCTTCAGCGCGCGCTGATTCGCCGCCAGAAGCTCCCCGCCGGCATGAAACGCGAGCAAGCCGCAGGCCAGCGCCTCGGTGGAGATCAACCCGTCTCGGTCCAGTAGTACCCGCGCGGTCGGTTCGGTCCGGGGCGGGGCGGCGCGAACGGGGGCGTCTTCGCCACAACGCTTCAGCACCGCATCCAGACGCTCCTTGACCTCGGCTTCGCGCAACGGCGCGGGGAGATAATCGGCCACGCCCGCGCGGAACCAGGCGAGCGCGCCGGCGAGACTGCGCATATGGGCCACGGCCAGGATCGGCGTCTGCGGAAAGGTCTGCCGCAAATGCTGGCAGGCGAACCCCCGGCAGCCTCCCGGCACCTCGGCGCTGAGCAGGATCGCGTCGGGGCGGACCTGCTCGACATCGATCTCGCGCACCTCCTGGACATAGGTACAATCCAGCCCCAACGCGCGCAAGAGCGGCAGGTTCTCCTCGAGCGCGAGGCTTGGATCGTCGCAGACCAGCAAGCGCATTCCGTCCATCGCGTTCCTATCCGTCCTGCACGCAGCGCGCCAGCGGCTCGACGTGTTTTCCCAGGTGTGCGGCGACCACGTCGTGATGAGTCGCTTCGTCGCGTCGCAACGCTTCGTAGATGCGCGCGCGCAGATCGTCGTCGGTGAGCACCGAGCCGAAGGTGACGTGCAGCGCCTGGCGCGTATCGAAGCGGTCGAGTATAACGGGCAACTCCGCTGCGTCCAGTGCGTCCGCGGCCGGCACCGCGGCGATATCCGCCGAGACGTGATAGCTGGCCTTGTCGGTTTCGTAACGTTCGCGGGCGAAGTCGAGGATGCGCCGGAACAGGCCCGGATCGATCGCGGCCACCGCGCGCAAAGCCTCGAGATAGCTCGTCCCGGCGGTCTTCAGGTGGACATGCCCTTCCGCGAGTTCGGCGACGACGGGGTAGATGCCGAACTTGTCGCTGCCGGAGTGGATCGAGATCTTGTAGGGGCCGAGCGTGCGCATCACCGCCGCGTGTCGCGCGAAGCTTTCGCGGAAGACGTCCGGGTCGCCGATGTAATCGACGCCTTTCTCGAAGCGACCGACGAAGCGCGGCGCCAGCGAGACCCACGCCACGCCCAGCCGCTGGAGCTCGTTGGCGATGAAGAAATGCTCTTCGGGCGAGGTGGGGCTGGCGGTCTCGTCGACGGAAACCTCGAGTTCATAGTCGTGCTTGCAGACCGCATCGAGGTGCGCGTGCATGCGCGCGACATGCGCCACCGCGCCGCCGTA
>CAYWFP010000086.1:0-17646 GCA_964457365.1 uncultured Planctomycetaceae bacterium | reverse complement strand
GGGAGGGAAACCTCCCGGTCTTTTTTGCGCCCGTGCCGCGTCTACTCCGCCGCCGCCGGCGGATTGCCGCCGCTATTGCCGCCGCTATTGCCGCCGCTATTGCCGCCCACCTCGTGCAGCCGCGCCGTCCCCGCCGCGTCGACGACGATCAGCGTTGCCGGCATCCTGCGCACCGCGCGCATTGGCAGGAGCGGCGAGTACGCGTTCAACAGCATGTTTTGCCGGTATGAATGAAAGGCAGGTGCCCATGACAGAGGGCCTGTTTCAGTTGTGCCGTCGAGGGGTGGCGCAGTATCCCCCCCCCCTCCCCCCCGACGCCATGCCGCAAGGATTGGCAAAATAAAACGGCGAGGAAAAATTTATCATCTCTGTAAAGGCTTTTAATAAAACGGTTTGCAATATATCAGAGAAGTATTTACGAAAAGCGGTAAATGTTTTTAAAAATTATCACTTGCATATCAAGGCTGTTGGTGACAAAATACAAAGTAAGGTGTGATACGCTTAAACCTGTGGCGGGTGTAGGCGCAAGCATCCCGGGTTCGTAGAGGAGAACGACGATGATGATCGTGATTGTTTATCCGCCGCGGCCGCCGAAACGGGCTGGTTCAGCCCAGCCGTGCGCGCAAGGCGTCGACAAGGCCGTCGATGGTATGCGGGGCGGCCTCGATATCGGGCGCAAGGTTCAGCTCGCGCAGCGTGGCGCTGGTGATCGGGCCGATGCTGGCGATCAGCGGCCGCGGCTGGCGGTTGATCTCGCCGAGCCCCGCGCCGATGAGCGCGGCGAAGTTGCGCACGGTGCTGCTCGAGCAGAAGGTCAGCGCGTCGACCCCTTCGGCCAGCGCCCGCGCGGCCGCCGGCGGGATCGTCTCGGCGGCGGCGGTGCGGTAGGCGGTGGCCTCGACGACCTCGGCGCCGGCGGCGAGGAGGTCCTCGCGCAGCGCCGCGCCGGCCAGATCCGCCCGCAGCAGCAGGAAGCGCTTCCCGGCGAGTTCCTCGCCTGCCGCCAGCGCCGCGAAGAGCGCCGCGCCGGTGAAGGTCGGCGGCACCAGGTCCGCCCGCAGCCCGGTTGCCGCCAGCGCTTCGGCGGTGGCGGCGCCGATGGCCGCCAGGCGGCTGCCGGCGAAGACGCGCAGATCCAGCGCCAGCGCCGCCAGCCGCGCGGCGACCCGTTCGACGCCGTTGACGCTGGTGAAGACGACCCAATCGGCCGGCGTGGTCCGCTGCCGGATCAGCGCGGCGCTCAGCGGATCGCACGTATCGAGCGACTCCGCGCCCGGCGCTCCGCCTCCGGCCAGCGTCTCGCGGGCCGCTGCGGGGACGGCGATGTCGACCGGCTCGATGCGGATGGTCGGCAGTTCCGCCGTCTCGGCGCCGAGCGCGCGCAGCTTCGCCACCAGCCGGCTGGCCTGGGTGCGCGCGCGGGTGACGACGACGCGCCTGCCGAAGAGCGGCCGGCGTTCGAACCATTGCAGCCTCTCGCGCAGGGCGGCCACCGCGCCGACGACGATCAGCGCCGGCGGCCTCAGCCCGGCGGCCTCGACCTTCGCGGCCAGCTCGCCCAGCGTGCCGACGATCGTCGCCTGCCGCGGGGTGGTGCCCCAGCGGATGGCCGCGGCCGGCTCGCGCGCGTCGCGCCCGCCGGCGATCAGCGCGGCGCTGATGGCGCGGAGGTTGCCCACGCCCATGTAGAGGCACAGGGTATGCGGCAACTTCGCCAGCGCGGCCCAGTCGGTCTGCGTCTGCGGTTTCTCCGGCGCCTCGTGGCCGGTGACGAAGGTGACGGCGGTGGCCACGCCGCGATGCGTCACCGGGATGCCCGCGTACGCCGCCGCCGCCACGCCGGCGGTGACGCCGGGGACGATCTCGAAGCGCAGGCCCGCCTCGGTCAGCGCCTGCGCCTCCTCGCCGCCGCGGCCGAAGACGAAGGGGTCTCCCCCTTTGAGCCGGACCACGACCCTGCCCGCCGCGACCGCCGCGCAGAGCTCGGCGTTGATCGCCTCCTGCGGCAGGGCGTGCTCGCCGGCGCGCTTGCCGACGTAGCGGCGCTCGGCCTGAGGCGGCGCCTCCGCCAGCAGTTCCTCGGCGGCGAGGTGATCGTAGAAGACCGCCTCGGCGCGGCGCAGGCAGTCGAGCGCCTTCACCGTCAGGAGCCCCGGATCGCCCGGCCCCGCGCCGACGAGGTAGCAGACGCCGCTCATGCCGTCTCCGCCAGGATCTCGCCGCCGCCCTGGCCGAGGACCAGCCACGCCAGGCGCTTGCCGAGCGCCGCCGCCGCTTCGGGATCGCCCGCGAGCGTGGCGCGGACCTCGCGCGAGCCGCTCGGCAGAAAGACCGCGCCCTCGAGCGTCAGGCACCCGGCGTCGATGCGGGTGCGGATGCCCGCCGGGGCGTGGCAGCCCGCGCCGAGGGTTTGGAGAAACGCCCGCTCGGCCGCGACGCGCCGGCCGCCGGGGCGGTGATGGATCGCCTGCAGCAGCGCGCGCGTGGCCTCGTCGTCGGCGCGCGCGGTCACCGCCAGCGCGCCCTGGCCCGCCGCCGGGAGCAGACGCTCCGCGAGCGAGACGTGCGGCACGTCGGTCAGGCCCAGCCGGCGCAACCCCGCCGCGGCGAGGACGGTGCCGGCCCAGCCGTGTTCCTCCGCCTTTTTCAGCCGCGTCTCGACATTGCCGCGGACGTCCACGATTTCCAGGTCCGGCCGCCAGCGCCGCAGTTGCGCCCCGCGCCGCAAGGAGCCGCAGCCGATCAACGCGCCGCGCGGCAAGGTCTCCGGCGAGGCGCCGAGAAAGCCGGCGAGGACGTCGGCGTCGCTGCCGCGTTCGGGCACCGCCGCCAGCGCCGTTCCGGGCGCGAGCGTGGTTGGCAGATCTTTCATGCTGTGCACCGCCAGGTCGGCCTCGCCGCGCAGCAGCGCCGCGTCGATCTCCCTGGTGAACAGGCCCTTGCCGCCCACCTCCCGGAGCGGCTTCTCTTGCAGCGTGTCGCCGGTGGTGCGCACGGCCAGCAGTTCCACCGTCAGGTCGGGGAAGGTGGCCGCGAGCGCGGCGGCGACGGTTCGACTCTGCGCCAGCGCCAACGCCGAGCCGCGCGTGGCCAATTTCAGGTGCGGCATGGAGGACTCCTCGAATTCAGCGCGTAGAGAAAGCATCATAGTTTGATCCGGATTCGAAGCCAAGCGAATTTCGCGCCGGGACTTGTGCGAAACGGCGGCGGCAGGTATGGTAGGGCGACCATGTCGACCATGCCGCTGCCGATCTTCATGACGCTCGCCAAGCCGTGTCTCGTCGTCGGCGGCGGCGCGGTGGCCTTGCGCAAGGCCGGGTGGCTGCTCGAGCACGGGGCGACAGTCGCGGCCGTGGCGCGGGGCTTCGTCGACGGCTTCTCCGCCTTCGACGCGATGGCCCGCGAGAAGCTGACGTTGCGGCGGGAGGAATACGCCGGGGGCGAGCTCTCGACTTTCGCGCTCGTTTTCGCCGCCACCGACGACGCGGAGGTCAACCGCCGGGTCGCCGCGGACGCGAAGGCCGCGGGGGTGCCGGTCAACGTCGCCGACGCGCCGGAGCTCTGCGACTTCTTCGTCCCCGGAAGCGTGCAGCGGCGCAGGTTTCAGGTGGCGGCGACCACCGGCGGCGACAGTCCGGCGCTGGCCGCGCGCGTGCGCGAAGAGATCGAGGAGCGGTACCCGGTCTGGTACGGAGATTACAGCGAGGCGCTCGGGCACGTGCGCAAGCGGCTGATGGTGCAGTGCCCGGAAACGGAGACGCGCCGCGAACTGATGCGCAGACTCAGCTCCCGCAAGGAGGCCGAGGCGGTGAAGAAGCTGCCGCTGCACGAGATGACCGAGGCGCTGTTCGCGCGCGCGGAGGAACTGCGCCGCGAAGCGGGCGGAGACGCCTGATGCCGCATCCGGAGGAACGCCCGCGCCGGTTGCGCCAATGCGACGCGCTGCGGCGCCTCGTGCGTCAGACGCGGGTGCGCGCGGACGATCTGGTGTGGCCGCTCTTCGTGCGCGCGGGGCGCAACGCGCGCGAGCCGATCGACAGCCTGCCGGGACAGTACCGCTATTCGCCGGACACGGCGGCCGGGGTCTGCGCGGAGGCGTACGCGCTGGGCGTTCCGGCGGTGCTGCTCTTCGGCCTCCCGGAGAGGAAGGCCGACGACGGCGCCCCCGCGTGGGATGCGCGCGGGCCGGTGGCGACGGCGCTGAGGAATATCAAGTCGGCGGTGCCGGATCTGCTGTTGATCACCGATGTCTGCCTCTGCGCCTACACCGCCCACGGTCACTGCGGGCTGGTGGAGAACGGCGCGATTCTCAACGACGCGACGCTGGACAACCTCGCGCGCGTGGCGCTCTGCCACGCCGGAGCGGGCGCGGATATCGTGGCGCCGTCGGACATGATGGACGGCCGCGTCGGGGCGATCCGCAAGGCGCTCGACGGCAACGGCTTCGTCGAGACGGCGATCCTGAGCTACGCGGTCAAGTACGCCTCGGCGTTCTACGGTCCGTTCCGCGACGCCGCCGGCAGCGCGCCGGGCTTCGGCGACCGGAAGAGCTACCAGATGGACCCGGCCAATGCGACCGAAGCGCTGCGCGAGGCGCGGCTGGATATCGCCGAGGGCGCGGACATGCTGATGGTCAAGCCGGCGCTGGCGTACCTGGACGTGATCGGGCGCGTGCGCGCGGCGACCGACGTGCCGCTGGCGGCGTACAACGTCAGCGGCGAGTACGCCATGGTCAAGGCCGCGGCCGCACGCGGGTGGCTCGAGGAGAAGGCGGCGGTGCTGGAGAAGCTGACGGCGATGCGTCGCGCCGGCGCGGATATCCTCATCACCTATCACGCGCTCGACGCGGCGCGCTGGTTGCAGGACGACAAGGAAACGGCGTGACACGATCCGGAAGCGAAGATCTGTTTCGGACCGCCCGCGAATACATGCCCGGGGGCGTGAACTCGCCGGTGCGCGCCTTCGGCTCCGTCGGCGGCACGCCGCCGTTCATCGCCGCGGGCAACGGCGCGACGCTGCGCGACGTCGACGGGCGGCGGTATATCGACTTCGTCGCCAGTTGGGGGCCGCTGATCCTGGGGCACGCCCACCCGCGCGTGGTCGAGGCGGTCAGGGAGGCCGCCGGCAAGGGCCTCAGCTTCGGCGCCTGCCACGAAGGCGAGATCGAACTGGCCGAGGCGATCCGGCGGCACATGCCGCATCTGCAACGGCTGCGGCTGGTCAACTCCGGCACCGAGGCGACGATGAGCGCGGTGCGCCTGGCGCGCGCGGCGACGGGGCGCGACGCGGCGATCAAGTTCGCCGGCTGCTATCACGGCCACGCCGACGGCTTTCTCGCCGCCGCCGGCAGCGGCGCGCTGACCTTCGGCCAGCCCTCGAGCCCCGGGGTGCCCGCAGGCGCGGCGCGGGATACGCTGATTGCCGAATACAACGACCTGGCGTCGGTGGCGAGCTGTTTCGCGCAGGAGAAGCCGGTGGCGGCGGTGATCGTCGAACCGGTGGCCGGCAACATGGGGGTGATTCCCCCGCAAGAGGGATTCCTGCAGGGACTGCGCGCGCTCTGCGACCGGCACGGGGCGCTCCTGATCTTCGACGAGGTCATCACCGGTTTCCGCCTCGGCCTCGGCGGCGCGGCGGAGCGCTACGGCGTGACGCCGGACCTGACCGCGCTGGGCAAGATCATCGGCGGCGGCATGCCCGTCGGCGCGTACGGAGGCCGCGAGGACCCGCTGGAGCGGATGTCGCCGACGGGGCCGGTTTACCAGGCCGGGACGCTGGCGGGCAATCCGCTGGCGTGCGCGGCGGGGCTGGCGACGCTGCGGACGCTGGCGGAGGAGAACCCGTACCCGCGGCTGGAGGCGCTCGCGGCGAAGCTGGAGGAGGGCGCGGCGGCGAACGTTGAGGCGGCCGGGATCGCCGCGTGCCAGAACCGCGTCGGCTCGATGAGCACGCTCTTCTTCGGCCTCGGGAAAGCCACGACGTACGCGGAGGCCGCGCGGGCCGATACCGACCTCTTCGCGCGGTATCATCGGCAGATGCTCGCCAGGGGGCTCTACCTGGCGCCGTCGCAGTACGAGGCGTGCTTCGTATCCGCCGCGCACACCGACGAGGATATCGAAACGATGCTGGCCGCGCAGCGCGAGGCGCTGCAGGCCGCGCAGGCGAGCCCATGAACGACACCGACCACGCCGCGGCCGCGCCGGGCCGCTTTTACGCTATCGGCATCGGGCCGGGCGCGCCGGATCTGCTGACGCTGCGCGCGGCGCGCCTGATCGCCACGGCCGACTGCGTGCTGGCGCCGCGCTCGGAGAAGAGCGAGACGAGCCTGGCGCTGCAGGCGGTCCGCCCGCACCTGCGCGGCGCGGAGGTGCTCGAGCACGTCTACCCGATGACGCGTGAGGAGGCCGAGACGCGCGCGAGCTGGCGCGGCGTGGCCGAGACGGTGGCCGGCTACTGCCGCGCGGGGCGGTCGGTGGCGCACATCACTCTCGGCGATCCGCTGATCTTCAGCACCTGCCAGTACATGCTCGAGGCGTTGGAGGGTCTGCTGCCGCCGGAGCGCATCCGCGTCGTGCCGGGGATCAGCGCCTTCCAGGCCGGCGCCTGCCGCCTGCGGCAGGAGCTGCTGCTGCAGGAGGACCGCATGGCGGTGCTGCCCGGCACGGACCTGGCGGCGGTGGAGCACGCGCTCGACCATTTCGAGACGGTGGTGCTGTTCAAGGCGTCGCGGAAGCTGCCGGAGCTGCGCGCGCTGCTGGCGCGGAAGAATCTGCTCGGCGCGGCGAAGCTGGCGTGCTATGTCGAGATGCCGGAGAAGGAACTGCTGCTGCAGGACCTGACCGCGGCGCGGACGCCGCCGGGGTACATGGCCGTTCTCTACGTGCGCACCGGCCGGCGAAGCTGGGACGAGGTCTCATGAGCGCTCACGGCGGCGATCTGCGCAAGCTCGCGCGCGAGGCCGGGCGCGACCCGGAGGCGCTGCTGGACTTCAGCGCCAACATCAACCCGCTGGGACCGCCGGCGTGGCTGCGGCCGGTGCTGGCGCGGAACGTGGCGGACTTGGTTCATTATCCCGAACCGACGGCGGCGCCGCTGCGCGAAGCCGCGGCCGCGGCCTTCGGCGTGCCCGCGGCAACGGTTCTCGCCGGCAACGGCTCGAGCGAGATTCTCTTCGCGCTGGTGCGCGCGCTGTCGCCGCGGACGGCGCTGATCCCGGCGCCGAGTTACAGCGATTACGCCCGCGCGTGCGAACTGGCCGGGGTGCCGGTCGAGGATTTCCGTCTCGCCGAGGAGGAGGACTTCGCGCTGGAACCGCGGGCGCTCGCCGGGCGCCTGCAAGCCGGCGGCGCCGTCTTCGTCGGCCAGCCGAACAACCCGACCGGGCTGAGCGTGCCGCGCGCGGAACTGGCGGCGCTGATCCGGGACCACCCGCGGACGCTCTTCGTCGTCGACGAGGCCTTCGCCGACTTCCGCGCCGGCCTGTCGCTGATCGGCACGGACGCGGCGAACCTGATCGTGCTGCGTTCGCTGACGAAGTTCTACGCCGTGCCGGGGCTGCGGCTGGGACTGGCCTTCGCTGCGCGCGAGACGACCGCGCGCATCGCCGGGCAGATCCCGCCGTGGTCGGTCAACACCCTCGCGCAGGCGGTCGGCATCCGGGCGCTGCGGGACCGGGAGTACGCCGAGGCGACGCGGGCGACGGTCGCACGCTTGCGCGCGGAGTTGCGCGAGGCGCTGCAGGCGATCCCGGGGCTGAGGGTCTATCCGGGCGAGGCGAACTATCTCTTTCTGCGCCTGGCGCGGCCGCAGGGGCCGGCGCTGGCGGAGAGGCTGCTGCGCGAGCACGGCATCGCCGTCCGCGACTGCGCCGACTACCGCGGGCTGGATGCGCGGTTCCTGCGCGTGGCGGTGCGCACGGAGGGCGAGAACGGGAAGCTCGTCGCGGCGCTGCGCGCCCGCCTGGCGCAACCGCCGGCGCGGAGCGCGCCCCGCCGGCGCGCGCGCTGCCTGATGCTGCAAGGCACGTGCAGCAACGCCGGCAAGAGCGTGCTGAGCGCGGCGTTCTGCCGGCTGCTGCTGCAGGAAGGCTACCGCGTGGCGCCGTTCAAGGCGCAGAACATGGCGCTGAACTCCTTCGTCACCGCCGACGGCGGGGAGATGGGGCGCGCGCAGGTGATGCAGGCGCAGGCCTGCCGCGTGGAGCCGACGGTGCGCATGAACCCGGTGCTCCTGAAGCCCAGCAGCGACACCGGCTCGCAGGTCGTCGTCATGGGAAAACCCGTCGGCACCATGCGCGTGGGCGCGTACCACGCCTACAAGCCGACGGCCTGGACCGCCGTGGCATCGGCGTTCGACAGCCTCGCGGCGGAGTACGACGCGCTGGTCCTCGAAGGCGCCGGCAGTCCCGGGGAGGTGAACCTCAAGGCGCACGACATCACCAACATGCGCATGGCCGCCTACGCCGAGGCGCCGGTGCTGCTGGTCGGAGATATCGACCGCGGCGGCGTTTACGCGGGCTTCGTCGGCACCATGGAGGTACTCGACGAGGGCGAGCGCGCGCGCATAGCGGGCTTCCTGGTCAACAAGTTCCGCGGCGACGCGACGCTGCTGAGGAGCGCGCACACGTATATCGAAGACTTCACCGGCAAGCCGGTACTCGGGGTGGTGCCGCACCTGCCGCGGCTGGGATTGCCGGAGGAGGACTCGGTTTCGTTCAAGGCCGGGTGGCTCGAGCCGCCCGCGCCCGCGAGCGGCGAGAGCGTCGAGGTGGCGCTCGTCGACCTGCCGCATATCTCGAACTTCACCGACGCCGATCCGTTCCGCATCGAGCCCGACGCGCGGCTGCGCATCGTGCGGGAAGCGGGCGAACTCGGCGAGCCCGACGCGGTGATCCTGCCCGGGAGCAAGAACGTCATCGGCGACCTGCGTCACCTGGAGCGGAGCGGGCTGGCCGCGGCGCTGCGGGCGCTGGCGCAACGGGGCCGCTGCGAGATCGTCGGCCTCTGCGCGGGCTTCCAGCTTTTGGGCGCGCGCATCGAGGACCCGCACGGGCTGGAATCGGCCGAGAGCGCCGCGGAGGGATTGGGGCTGCTGCCGGTAACGACGGTGCTCGGGAAGGAGAAGATCCTCGCGCGCACCGGCGGCACGCACGTGGAGTCGGGCCTGCCCGTCGCCGGCTACGAGATCCATCACGGCCGCAGCACCGCCGCGCCGGAGTTGACGCCGAGCGTGGTTCGCGACGACGGCGAGATCATCGGCTACGCCGCGCCGGAGGGGCGGATCTGGGGGACGTATCTCCACGGTCTTTTCGACGACGACGCGTTTCGCCGTCGGTTCCTGGACCGCCTGCGCGCGCGCAAGGGGCTGGCGCCGCTCGGGGAAGTCCGCGCGCGCTACGATATCGACGCGGCGCTCGACCGGCTGGCCGAGGCGGTGCGCGCGAGCGTGGACCTGCCGGCGATCCTGCGGCTGATGGGGCTGTCATGACGCTGGCCTGGATTCTCCTGCTGGCCCTGGCGCTCGATACGGCGCTGGGCGATCCGCGCTGGCTGCCGCACCCGGTGCGCGGCATGGGCCTGCTGGCCGAACGCGGGGAGAAGCTGAGCCGCGCCTGGATCGCCGACGAGCGCTGCGCGGGGATCGTCTGCACCGCGGCGGTGACCGGGCTCGGCGCGGGGCTGGCCGGACTGACCGTTCACGCCGCCGGAACGTGGCACCCCGCGGCGGAGGTGGTGCTGGCGGGCGTCTGGCTCTATACCGCCGTGGCGCTGCGGGACCTGCTGGCGCACGCCGGGCGCGTGGCCGCGGCGCTGGAGCGCGGCGACCTGGCCGAGAGCCGCGCGCGCGTGGGGATGATGGTCGGCCGCGACACCGCTATCCTGGACGAGGAAGGCGTGGCGCGCGCCTGCCTCGAGAGCCTGGGCGAGAACCTCGTCGACGGGGTGACGAGCGCGTTCTTCTTCGCCTGCATCGGCGGGCTGCTCGGCGGGCCGGTCGGCGCGGCGGCGGCGGCGGCGGGCTTTCGCGCGGCCAACACGCTCGACGCGATGCACGGCCACCTGGACGAGCATTTCCGCGCCTTCGGCTGGGCCGCGGCGAAGCTGGACGACCTGCTGAACTGGGTACCGACGCGGCTGACCGTGCCGGCGGCGGTGCTCGGCGCGTGGCTGCTGCACGAGAACGCGCGCGGCTGCTGGGCGGTCTATCGGCGCGACGGATTGAACCATGCCAGCCCCAACTCGGCCGTGCCCGAGGCCTGCCTCGCGGGGGCGCTGAACGTGCGCCTGGGCGGGCCGACGCGCTACCGCGGCGCGTGGATGCCGTACCCCGCCATCGGCGCGGCCGGGCAGCCGGCGGGGGCGGAGACGATCCGTCGCGGCGCGAAGCTCGTCGCCGTCACCGCCGTCGTCTTCGCGCTGGCGCTGATCGTTATCGCGCTGGGCCTGGGCGAGGAGGGCGGGCCGTGAACGCTTTCGTCGTCGCCGGCACCCACAGCGGCGCCGGGAAGACCAGCATCACCCTCGGCCTGATACGGGCGCTGGCGCGGCGCGGCACGCGCGTGCAGAGCTTCAAGGTCGGTCCGGACTACCTGGACCCGACCTACCTGGCGCTGGCGAGCGGACGGGCGTGTTACAACCTCGACGGCTGGATGTGCGGGCTCGACTACGCGCGGGCGTGTTTCGCGCGCAAGACCAAAGACGCCGACGCGGCGGTGATCGAGGGGGTGATGGGGCTCTACGACGGCGCGGAGCCGACCGCGCTGGCGGGCAGTACCGCCGAGATCGCCCGCGCGCTGGCGCTGCCGGTGGTGCTGGTCGTCGACGCGGGCGGCATGGCCGGGAGCGTCGCGGCACTGGTCAAGGGGTACGTCGAGTTCGCCGACCTGCGCTTCGCCGGCGTCGTCGCCAACCGCTGCGGCTCGGCGCGGCACGCGGCGCTGCTGGGCGAGGCGCTGGCGCACGCGGGCCTGCCGCCGCTTCTGGGCCACGTGGGCAAGGGCGCGCTGCCGCCGCTTCCGGAGCGCCACCTGGGGCTGGTCACCGCCGACAGGGAGACGCTTACCGAGCCGCTGCTGGATACGCTCGCCGACGGGGTGCTCGCCGGGGTCGACCCGGAGGCGCTGCTCGCCGCGTGCGGCACGACCTCTCCGGCCGCACCGGCGCCGACGGCGCGGCCGCAGGCGAAGCGCGCGCGGATCGGGCTGGCGCGGGACAAGGCGTTTCACTTTTACTATCCCGACAACCTCGAGGCGCTGGAGGAGGCCGGCGCGGAGATCGTGCCGTTCTCGCCGCTCTCGGATACGGCCTTGCCGCCGGATCTGCAGGCGCTGATTCTCGGCGGCGGGTACCCGGAGGTACGCGCGCGCGAGCTCGCCGCCAACGAACCGATGCGCGCGGCGGTCAGGCGTTTCGCCGAGAACGGCGGCATCGTCTACGGCGAGTGCGGCGGGCTGATGTACCTGGCCGAGGCGCTCGAGTGCGAGGGCGAGAGCTTTCCCATGGTCGGGCTCCTGCCGGCGCGGACGCGGATGCTGCCGAAGCTCCAGCGGCTGGGCCTGGTCGAGGTGACGCTGGCGGCGGAGACGCTCTGGGGCGCTGAAGGCGACGTGCTGCGCGGGCACGAATTCCACTTCAGCCGGCTGCTGGAGCAGAAGAGGCTTGACCGCGACTGCGCGCGGGTGTATCGCGTGGCGTATCGCCGGAGCGAGAGCGCGGCGGCGGAAGGTTTCCGGCGCGGCGGCGTGCTGGCGAGCTATATCCACCTGCACCTGGCGAGCCGGCCGCGCGCGGTGGCGCATTTCCTGGATCTCTGCGAAAGGAACGCATGAGCAAGACCGCGATTCTCCTGATCGCCCACGGCAGCCGCCGCGTCGAGAGCGGCGAGGCGTTCGCGGAACTGGCCGCGCGGGTAGCCGCCCGCGCGCGCGGAACCGCGGTGGCGCACGCGTTCATGTCGATGGCGCAGCCGGATATTCAAGCCGCGGCGGCGGAACTGGTCGCCGGGGGCGCGGCGGCGGTCGGCCTGCTGCCGTACTTCCTGCACCGGGGGGTGCACCTGAGCGAGGATCTGCCGCAGGCGCTGGCGGCGCTGCGCACGGCGCATCCGGGCGTCGCGTTCGAGTTGCTGCCGCCGCTGGAGAACGATCCGCTGCTGGAGGACCTGCTCGTCGACCGCGTCGCCGAGGCGACGGCGGACCCGGCGAAGCTGCCGACGACCGGCGGCGGGATCGAAGCGCTCAGCCACGAGATCATCGACACGCGCCTGGCGCGCGAGGCCCTCGCGCCCGGCGCGCACGCGGTGGCGCGGCGGATCATCCACGCCACCGCCGACTTCGGCTTCGCCCAGAGCCTGCGCCTCCACCCGGAGGCGGTGGACGCGGGCGTCGCGGCGCTGCGAGGCGGCAAGCCGGTGATCTGCGACAGCACCATTCTGCAGGCGGGCATCACCCGCACCGCCGCCGAGGCGCTCTGCGCGATCCGCGACGAGGACGTCCGAGCGCGGGCGCAGGCGGAGAAGATCACGCGCGCGGCGGCCGCGATGGACAAGCTCGCGCCGCGCATGGACGGGGCGATCGTCGCCGTCGGCAATGCCCCGACGGCGCTGTGGCGGATCATGGAGCTGGCGGAGGAAGGACGCATCGCGCCGGCGCTGGTGGTCGGCCTGCCGGTCGGCTTCGTCGGCGCGCGCGAGTCGAAGTGCGCGCTGCTGGAAACGGCGCTGGTCTACATCACCAACACCTCGCCCCGCGGCGGCAGCCCCGCGGCGGCGGCGGCGGCGAACGCGCTGGCGCTGCTGGCGGAGGCGGAGGCATGAGCGGACTGCGCTGCGGCTTCACCACCGGCACCTGCGCGGCGGCGGCGGCGAAAGCGGCGGCGGCGATCCTGGTCGGAGGCGAAGCGCCGGCGCAGGTCGCGCTGAGGCTGCCCGCGGGCGAGGCGGCGACCCTGCCGGTGGAGTACGCCCGCGGCGATACGCGCCGGGCCGAGGCGGGAGTGCGCAAGGACGCCGGCGACGATCCGGACGTCACCGACGGCGTGCTGGTGGTGGCGACGCTGGCGCCGCACGCGGGGGATGGGATTCTCTTCCGCGCCGGGGCGGGGGTGGGCACGGTGACCAAGGCCGGGCTTCAGCTCCCGCCCGGCGAAGCCGCGATCAACCCCGCGCCGCGCGAACTCATCGCGCAAGCGATCCGCGAGGTGACGCCGCTGGCGCTGACGGTGACCGTGGCCGTCCCCGGCGGCGAGGCGCTGGCGGCGCAGACGTTCAATCCGCGCCTGGGCGTCGTCGGGGGGCTCTCGATCCTGGGCACGAGCGGGCGGGTGCGGCCGTATTCGTGCCAGGCGGTGAAGGATACCGTCGCCTGCGCGCTGGACGTGGCGCACGCCGCGGGCGTGCGCGCGCCGGTGCTGGTGCCGGGCAACATCGGCGCCAGGGCCGCGGAGGGGCATTTCAGGCTCGCCGGAGAGCAATTGATCGAGGTGAGCAACGAATGGGGCTTCGCGCTGGATGAAGTCGCGCGACGCGACTTCGAGGCGGTGCTGCTGCTGGGGCATCCGGGCAAGCTGGCCAAGCTCGCGCGCGGCGTGCGCGATACGCATTCCTCGCGCTCGGCGCCGGCGGCGCCGTACGTGGCCGCGCTGCTGCGCGAGCTGTCCGGCGAGGCGCCGGCGAGCGAAACGGTGGAAGGGCTCTTCGCGGCGCTGGAGCAGACGCGCCGGGAACGGGCCGGGAACGAGCTGGCCGCGCGCATCCGGGAAACGGTCGCGCCGACGTACGGGCTCGACGCGGCGGTGATCCTGATCGACATGGCCGGGAACATTCTGGGCGAAGACGGAGAGTTGGCGCCATGGACACGATCCTGATCGTCGGTTGCGGCCCGGGCAGTCCGGCCTACCTCACCGGCGCGGCCTGCGCGGCGGTGGCCGAGGCCGAGGTTCTCGTCGGCAGCGAGCGCCTGCTGGAGCTCTTCCCCATGTACGACGGCGAGATCGTCCGCCTCGGCGCGGACCTGGACGAGACGCTGATGACCATGGACGAGCGCCGACGGTCGAAACGCGTGGCGGTGCTCGTCAGCGGCGATCCGGGGGCCTACAGCTTCGCCAGGAACGTGCTCGACTACTTCGGCCGCGAGGCGTGCAAGGTGATCCCGGCGGTGAGTGCGCTGCAACTGGCCTGCGCGCGGCTGGGGCTGTCGTGGACGGAGGCGCGGATCGTCTCGGTGCACGGCCGCGAGACCGACCTGGGCGCGGCGGAACTGGCATGCGAGGAGCTGGTCCTCGTGCTGAGCGGCGGCGCGAAGTCGCTGCCGTGGGTGCGCGCGACGCTGAAGGAACTCTACGGCACGCACGAGGCGTGGCTCTGCCGCGACCTGTCGCTGGCGACCGAGGCGGTCGTCCGCGTCGACGGCTGGAGCGACGACGAGACGCTCGGCGCCGCGTGCGCGATCCTCGTGCTGCAACGGAAGGAGACGGCATGAAGGTCTGGTTCGTCGGCGCGGGGCCGGGAGATCCGGAACTGTTGACGGTCAAGGCCAGGCGCTTGCTGGAGGCGGCGCGCTGCTGCATCTGGGCCGGCAGCCTGGTTAACCCGGAGATTCTCGCGCTCGTCCCCGTCGACTGCGCGGTCCACGACTCGGCCGGGATGGACCTCGAGGCGATCATGGCGGCGATCGCCGACTGCCGCGAGCGGGAGGTCGACGTCGTGCGGCTGCATACCGGCGAGCCGGCGCTCTACGGCGCCATCGGCGAGCAGATGCGCCGGCTGGACGAAATGGGCATCGCCTGCGAGATCGTCCCCGGCATCAGCGCCTTCCAGGCCGCCGCCGCGGCGCTGCGGGTGGAACTGACCGCGCCGGAGGTGGCGCAGACGGTGGTGCTGACGCGCACGCCCGGCCGCACGCCCATGCCCCCGCGCGAGAAGCTCGACGCTTTCGCCGCCACCGGCGCGACGCTCTGCCTCTATCTCTCGACGGGGAAGCTGGCGGAGGTGTGCGCGGCGCTGAGCCCGCACTACGGCGCGGACTGTCCGGCGGCGCTGGTCTTCCACGCCTCCTGGCCGGACGAACAGTTCGTCCGCGCGCCGCTGGCGGAGCTGCCGCAGAAGGCCGGGCATTTCGAGCGCACCGCGGTGATCCTGGTCGGGCGCGCGCTGGGGACGGACCTGCCCGCGTCGAGGCTGTACGAGCGCTCCTTCGGCCACGGCTACCGGAAAGGCGAGCCCTCATGAGCATCGCCGTGCTGGCGCTCTCGGAGGAAGGCGCGGCGCTGGCGGCGAAGCTGGCCGCGGCGCTGGAGGCGACGGTCTATGTCCACGAAGCGGTCGCGCCGCCGTGCCCGGCCGAGTCGTTCGCCAGCGTGCTCGATCTGACGCGGAGCATCTTCGCGCAGTACGCCGGGCTGGTCTACCTCATGCCCTGCGGTGTCGCCGTCCGCGCCGTGGCCGCGCACGCGGCGGACAAGCATCGCGACCCGGCGGTGGTCGTCGTCGACATCGGCGCGCGCTGGGCGGTGAGCCTGCTCTCGGGGCACGAGGGCGGGGCCAACGAACTGGCGCTGACGGTGGGGAACATCCTCGGCGCCGAACCGGTAATCAGCACGACCACCGAGGCCCGCAAGACTCTGATCGCGGGGATCGGCTGCCGACGCGGCGTCGCGTCGCGGACCGTCCTCGCCGCGCTGGAGAAGGCGCTGGCCGAGGCGGGCGAGACGACCGAAAGCCTGCGCCTGCTGGCCACGGCCGGGGTCAAACGCGATGAGCCGGGACTGCATGAAGCGGCCGGAATGCTGAAGGTGCCGCTGCGGATCGTTCCCGACGCGGAGATCCGCGCCTGCGCCAAGGCGTTCGCCGCGTCGGAGTTCGTCGAGGAGAAAGTGGGCCTGCCGGCGGTGGCGGAGCCGGCGGCGTTGCTGGCGGGAAGGAGAACGCGATTACTGCTCGAGAAGAGAGCGCACGCGGGAGTGACCGTGGCGCTGGCGAAGGAAGAGTGCGGGTGGTAGGCATCGGTCCCGGGGGCGCGCCGGACCGCACCCGCCGCGCCGAGGAGGCCATCGCCGCCGCCGATGTCGTTATCGGGTACGCGCCGTACCTCGAGCGCGTCGCCGACCTGCTCGCGGGCAAGGAGACGGTGGCCTCGGGGATGAAGCAGGAGGTGGCGCGTTGCCGCGAGGCGCTCGCGCGGGCCGCCGCGGGCGCGGAGGTGGCGCTGGTCTCCTCGGGCGACCCGGGCGTCTACGGCATGGCCGGGCTGGTGCTGGAACTGGCCGAGGCCGAGGGGATGGCCGCCGAAGTCGAGATCGTCCCCGGCGTGACCGCGTCTTCCGCGGCCGCCGCGCGCCTGGGCGCGCCCTTGATGCTCGACTACGCCACGGTCAGCCTGAGCGACCTGCTGGTGCCGTGGGAACAGATCGAGAAACGCCTGCGCGCGGTCTTCTCCGCCGGTTTCGTCGTGGCGCTGTACAACCCCCGCAGCCGCAGCCGCACGCAGCCGTTTCGGGATACGGTCGCGCTGGCGCTGGAGTACCGGCCGCGCGAGACCCTCGTCGGCGTCGTCACCGCCGCGAGCCTGCCGGAGGAGACGACGCGGATCACCACGCTGGCGGCGCTGCCGGAGGCGCCGGTGGACATGCGCAGCGTGGTCTTGATCGGCAACGAGCAGACGCGCCGCAGCGGGGCGTGGCTGCTGACGCCGCGGGGATACGCGGTATGATTCTGCTCCTGGGCGGCACGAGCGAAACGGCGGTGCTGGCGGCGGCGCTGCTGCGACTGGAGCGGCCGGTGCTGGTCTCGACGGCGACGGGGGAGCCGCTGGCGCTGCCGGCGCATCCGCGTCTGCGGCGCCGCAGCGGGGCGCTCGACCGGAACGGCCTGGCCGGTCTGATCCGCGATGAAGGCATCCGCGCCGTCGTCGACGCGACCCACCCGTACGCGCGGGAGATCCGCGCCAACGCGAAGCTCGCGGCCGCCGGATGTCACGTGCCGTACTTGAGCTACCTGCGCCCCGCCGCCGCGACGGACGCCGACCAGGTCGCGCGCGCGCCGGATCACGCCGCCGCCGCGCGGCTGGCGTGCGCGCCGGGCAAGACGGTGCTGCTGACCGTCGGCTCGCGGCATGTGGGCACGTACGCGGCCGAGGCGAAGCGCACCGGCGTGCGCTGCATCGCGCGCGTCCTGGACGCGGCGGATTCGCTGGCCGCGTGCCGGGAGGCGGGGCTCGCCGAGGGCGACATCGTCGCCGCGCGCGGTCCCTTCGGCGTCGCGGAGAACCTGGCGCTGATCACCGGCCGCGGCGTGGCGGTGCTGGTGACCAAGGACAGCGGCGTGGCCGGGGGGCTGCCGCAGAAGCTCGAGGCCGCGCGGCAGGCGGGATGCCGCGTCGTCCTGGTCGAGCGTCCGCCGCACGAAGCCGGCGAGAGCTTCGACCGTTTCGAGCCGCTGGTGGCGCGGCTGGCGGAGCTGCTCGGCGATCCGGGCGGCTGAGGCTTGTCCGCGCGGACGCCCGCGGGTCGGGTCTTGACAAAGTTCCGCGCGGCGCGTAAGCTTCATCGTTCGCCGGCGTCGCCGGTTCTTTCATTGGGGCCGTAGCTCAGTTGGGAGAGCGCAGCGTTCGCAATGCTGAGGTCGTGGGTTCGACTCCCATCGGCTCCACCA
>CAYWFP010000085.1:0-17661 GCA_964457365.1 uncultured Planctomycetaceae bacterium | reverse complement strand
CACATAGGTATATGGGGAGCCGGAACGGCGGCTGGGCTTGATTCGGAATGCCACCAAACGAAGAACCCCGAGGAAATCTCGCCGGGGCGTCTTTCGTCGCGAGACAGGTTTGTCTTGCGCAGTTTGGTGGAGGCGGGGGGAATCGAACCCCCGTCCTGCGATACGTTCTGAAGGAGCGTCTACGTGTGTAGTCGGCGCTTGAGTCTTACGCGACGCGGTCGTCCGACAGGCCTTGTCGCGCCAGCCCGGTTTTCGTCTCGGCCCCGGCGCCGGCCCGGGCCGGCCTGCGCGGCACCCAGCCGATTCTTGACCCGCGCTCCCCTATCGGCGTCGGGGATTGCGGGCGCCGCCTTGTTTAGGCAGCGAGAGCGTAATCGTAGTCGGCAGTTGTTTGCCTGATCGGCTTTTTACGAGGCCAGCCGATCAACCTCGACACGCAGCTCCAACGTCCGGCATCCAGTCGATACCAGGTCGCCCCCATACGGGCGCCGTACGCTCGCGGCGGAGTGTCTGCATTATACCACGGATTCGCGCGGATGCAAGCGCCTGAATGCGGGGCGCCGTCTCAGATCGCGTACTCCAGACGCTCCGGAGGCCTTGCCGGCCGGTCGCGGCGGCCGGTGTCGCCCGCGCGCTCGAGCAGCTTCTCCACCCGCGCGCGCCAGGGGTGCTCCGCGGGCGCGTGCTTCAGGAAGACATCGAAGCAGTAGTTCGCCATGCGTCGGTTGGGGATGTCGGCGAGGTAGATATGCCCCAGTTGGAGGTACACCTCGTACGGCACCGGCAGCGCCGGCGGGCGTTGGGCCGGGTCCTCGACGGCGCGGCGCGCGTCCTCGTACTCCTTGTGCAGGCGCAGGACGTGGCGGAACTGCTGCTCGGCGTCCTGGGCGCGGTCGGTCCGGCGGTAGGCCAGGCCGAGCTGGTAGCGCGCGTCGATGTGCCGCTGGTCGCGCTTGACGATATCCTGGAACGTCACCACCGCCAGCAGCGTCATCCCCGCGTCGGCCTGGCAGCGGCCGATATAGAACCACGCGGGCAGGTAGTCGGGGTTGAGGTTCTTGGCCTGATTGAAGAAGCGGATCGCCTTGTGCCGCTTGGGATCGCCGGGCATGACGTAGTGGCAGCGTCCGATATTGAAGGCGATGAGGTAATTGTCCGGATCGCGCGTGAACGCCTTGTCGAGCTTCTCCAGCGCCTCCGGGTATTTCCCCATGAAGAGCAGGCTCTGGCCCCAGAGGTGCCACGCCTCCGCGTGCATCTCGTCGAGCAGCACCGCCTTCTCGGCGTTCTCCGCGGCCAGCCGGTAATTCTGCAGTTCCGACCAGGTCAGGCCGATCCAGAAATAGGGCGCCGGATTTTCCGGGTCGAGCCGCTGGGCTTCCTTGAAGCGCGCCATGGCCCTGCCGGTATCGTTCCGCCGCAGAAAGACCGCTCCCTCGTGGAGCATGAGTTCGAAGTCGTAGGCGTCCTTCGGCGAGAGCTTGGCCCCTTCCGCCGCGTGCGCGCAGACGCAGCAGAGCAAGAGCGCCGGTAGCAGAGCGTAGCGCAGGCAACGGCTCATAGAGGCTCCTCGGTCGGAGACGGTTGATATCCGTAACCGTATCTCCGGGGTCGGCGCGTGTCAAGAGACGCCTCTTGCCAAACGGAAGCGATTGGCGTATCCTGACGGCGCGGAGACGATGATGCGTATCGCCATGCTGTCCTGGGAAGCCTTGCACGCGGTGCCCGTCGGCGGGGTCTCGGTCCATGTCGACGCGCTGGCGCGGGCGCTGACGACCCGCGGCCACGAGGTGCACCTCTTCACCCGGCAGGGGGCGGGGCAGCGCCTGCACGACAACGTCATGGGCGTGCGTTACCACCGCTGCCCGCACGCGGCAGGGGCGGACTTCGCCGGGGAGGTCTACCGGTTCAACGGCAGTCTCGGGCATTACCTCGAGCAGATCGCTCTGCAGGCCGGCCCGTTCGATGTGGTGCACGCCCACGACTGGCTGACCATGCCCGCGGCAGAGCGCTTCTGCGAGGGCGCCCGGGCGTTCTTCGCGGCGACCTTCCATTCGACCGAGTGGGGTCGCAGCGGCGCCTGGCCGGAGACGGGCGAGAGCGCGCGCATCGCCGACATCGAACGCGAAACGACGCGGCGGGCACGGGCGATCGTCGCCGTCAGCTACGACGTCCGCCGACAGCTCGATCAGCTCTACCGGCTGGCCGACTGGAAGACCGCGGTGATCTACCACGGCGTCGATCTGCGCCCCTTCGACGCCGAAGGTTTCGACGCGGCCGCGGTCAAGCGCGACGCCGGCATCGAAACGACCGACCCGACGGTGCTCTTCGTCGGCCGGTTGACCCACGGCAAGGGCGCGGACCTGCTGCTGCAGGCGGTCGAAGCGGTGCTCGCGCGCCACGGCCGGACGCGCTTCCTCTTCGTCGGCGAGGGCGACCTGGGCGGCCACCTGCGCAAGGAGGCCGACCGCTTCGGCGTGGCCGCGGCGGTGCGCTGGCTGGGCTGGCGCGAGGGGCGGGGGCTGGTCGCTCTCTTGCGCGCGGCCGATATCGTCTGCGCGCCCTACCGCAAGGACCCCTACGGCATGGTCACGCTCGCGGCCTGGGCGGCGCGCAAGCCGGTGGTGGCGACCGACTGCGGCGCCGCGGGCGAATTCGCCTACGACCGGACCAACGCCTTGCTCGTCCGCCCCGAGCCCGCGCGGATCGCCGAGGCGATCGATCAACTGGTCTCGGATTTCGCCCTCTGCCGCTGGATGGGGCAGAACGGCCGCGTCGCGGTCGAAACGGCTTTCGCGTGGGAAACGATTGCGCGGCAGACGCTTGCGGCCTACGGCCGGCCGCGGCAGTTGACGGCGGAGCGAAAACCAGTCGATTGAAACCGGTTTTATCGAAATTTCCTGATGACAAGGGCGGGGGGCATCCATTATAATCCCCTATCATCGAAGGCGATAGCTTGAGCACTCGTTGCCGCCGAAGACGGAGTCACGTGAGCGAGATGGATTCTCTGGCCATTATCGGTGATGTCGCGCCCGCGCGGTTGCAGGCGATGAAGCGGCGCTTGCGCTCGCGCTACCCGATGCTGCGCGACGGCGCGCCCGCGGCGGTGCACCAGCGCCCGGTCCAGTTCGCGCCGGCGGTGCGGCACCTGGCGCTCCGGTCGCTGCACGAACGAAACGGCCGCCTGGCGATGCCGGTGTCGAGCGGCGGGCGCTTCGCCGCCGGCGTGGGCGAGGTCGACCCGCGGCACCCCGCGCGGCTGCGCCCGTTGCTGGCGCGGACCGACGCGCCGGGGCGCATCCTCCAGCAGACCGCGCCGAAGGTGGTGCTGGCCGCGACGAGCCCGTCGCAGGTCCACGCCTACTGGCGCATCCCGCCGCAGGTGATCCGCAACGCCCGCTCGGCCCTGGGCGAGCGGGCCCGCGGCGCCGCGTTCGTCCTGCGCTTCCACGACGTCAGCGACATCCTCTTCGACGGCGACAACGCGCATTCTTCCTTCGACATCCCCGTGGCGCTGGAGGAGGGGCGGCGGGCCGTCGAGGTGAACGCGCCCGGCCGCTGCTACCTCTGCGAGCTGGGCCTGCGCACCGAGAGCGACTTTCTGGCGTTGACCCAGTCGAACACCGTGGCCATCGCGCGCGCGGTCGGCGGCGGCGAGGACGCCCGTTTCGACCGTTGCGAAGTCGGCGAGCTTGTCCGTCCGGCGACGCCGGCGCTGTTCCGCGTCCCGGTCGCGCCGGTCGTCCTCGGTCCCGACGACGCGGACTGGCCCGAGCGCGATCTGCAGGCCGAGAGCATGGTGCAGGCGGTCTACCGCCGGTTCCTGCGCGAAGGTCCGCGCGCGCTGCGCCTGGCCGGCGCGGTGCCGCGCCTGGCGCCGGAGCGGTGCCGCAGCGAGTACGACGCGCGCCGCCAGCGGCGGCAGCGGCAGGCCGATTCCCGCCGGCTCGCCGCCCGCGAAGAGGCGGCCCGGCCGGAGTTCTTCCTGGCCCGCCTGGACGAGGCGCAGCCGTTCAAGGAGATGGACGAGACCGAGGCGACGCTCTACCCGCCGGCGGTGCGCCGCCCCGAGGTTGCCCCGCTGGCGCAGCGGGCCGACGCGGCCGCGGCGTTGCCGGCGCTCTTGTCGACGTTGGCGGCGCGGCAGAACTGGATCGACCGCTCGCCTCTGGCGAAGCTGACCCGCGAGAAGGTCGAGCGCTCGCAGACGCGGACGCTGCGGGCGAAGAAGGCCGGGCGCGTGGCTTCGGCGGTGACCGAGGCGGGGCTGGAGTTGAGCGCGGAGCTGATCCTGCGCGGCAAGGTCCAGCCCGGGCGCAAGGTCCGCGTCGGCGGTCTGCTGATCGACCCGGAGCCCGACGGCTCCTTCTGCATCAGTTGCGTGGTCAAGAACGGCCGGCTGCACGTCCCGGTCGAGGCGGTCGAGGCCGAGGCCGTGGTCGAACGGCGCGAGGTCGCGGTCGACCTGGGCGCCACGGCCTGACGCCGCGCCTGTCGTATCGTTGTCGCTCCGCCCGAATCGCCCAAGCCGCTTGGGCGGTTTCTTGTTGAGGGATCGCCCGTGCACCCCGCCGCCGGCTACGTCGCCTTCGTGCTTCACGCGCACCTGCCCTACGTGCGCCATCCCGAGCACGATCGCTTTCTGGAGGAGCGCTGGTTCTTCGAGGCGCTGACCGAGACCTACCTGCCACTGCTGAGAATGCTCGAGCGGCTCGAGGACGACGACGTCGACTACGCGCTGCCGATCTCGCTCTCGCCGACGCTGGTGACGATGTTCGAGGACGAGTTGTTGCAGCAGCGCTACGCCGAGCACCTGCGGCGCCTGCCGGCGCTGGCCGAGCGCGAGATCAGGCGTCACCGCGACGACCCGGTGCGGCTGCGCCTGGCGGAGTTCTACGCCGACCGTTTCCGCGACGCGCTCTACTGGTTCGAGACGGTCTACGAGCGGCGGCCGGCGGCGGCCTTCGCGCGGCTGGCGGCGGCCGGGCGGCTGGAGCTGATGACCTGCGCGGCGACGCACGGCTTCCTGCCGCTCCTGCAGCTCCATCCGGGCGCGGTGCGCGCGCAGATCCGGACGGCGCAGGCGTATCACACCGAGGTCTTCGGCGCGCCGGCGGAGGGGATGTGGCTGCCCGAGTGCGCGTATTACCCCGGCGTGGAGGACCTGCTCGCCGAGGCCGGCATCCGCTATTTCTTCCTCGACGCCGCCGGCTTCGAGCGCGCCGCGGAGCGGCCGCTGCGGGGCGTGCACGCGCCGCTTCTGACCCGCGCGGGCGTGGCGGCCTTCGCGCGCGACGGCGAGACCGCGCGCGAGGTCTGGGCGGCCGAGTCGGGATATCCGGGGCATCCCGATTACCGCGAGTACTACCGCGACATCGGCTTCGAGCTGCCACCGGAGGCGGTGCGCGATTTCCTGATCGCGGACGAGGTGCGCACCAACACGGGCATGAAATACTGCCGCATCACCGGATCCGGCGAGGAGAAGGATCTGTACGACGCCGACCGCGCGCGCGAGCAGGCGGCGCTGGACGCGGGCGATTTCCTGGCCAAGCGCGAGGCGCAGGTGGCGCACCTGGCCGGCGAGGCCGACCGCCCGCCGCTGATCGTGGCGCCGTTCGACGCGGAGCTCTTCGGTCACTGGTGGTACGAGGGGCCGCTCTTCCTGGACTACGCCATCCGCAAGATCGCCTGCGACAGCGAGACGGTGAAGCTGTGCACGCCGCGGCAGTACCTGCAGGCGTATCCGGAGAACCAGCTTGCCACGCCCGCGGCGAGCAGTTGGGGGCCCGAGAGCAGCTTCGCCTTCTGGCTCAACGAGAGCAACGAGGAGATCTACCCGGAGCTCCACGACGCGGCCGAGCGGCTGGGCGCGCTGGCCGGGGGAGGCGCGTTCGAGGCCGGCGAGTACCGCGTGCTGCAGCAGATGGCCCGGGAGCTCCTGCTGGCGCAGGCGAGCGACTGGCCGTTCATCATGCGCACCGGCACGAGCCCGGCCTACGCCCGCAAGCGCGTGGCGCAGCACCTGGCGCGTTTCCGCACGCTCGAGGCGATGCTGCGCGCGGGCGAGGCGGACGAGGAGACGCTGTCGGGCCTGGAGTACGTCGACAAGATCTTCCCGCGGATCGAGCCCGCGTGGTTCGCCCCGCAGGGGACGAGTGCGTAACGAGAGCGGCGCGTGGCGCATCGTGCTTTCTCCTTGTCAAAGAGCGTTCGCGGGAACAGAGCCCGCCTTGCGGAGCCACTTCACATTTGCGGCACGCGGGGGCCGAATGCAAGGGGGAGTGGTACAGAACCGTACCGTACGCGTACGGCGAAGATTGCGCCGCGGCCGGAGTCCGCTGTCGCCACAACGGGATAGGGGCGCGGATTTTTTTTCGTCGTCGCGGTAAGAAATTTCGATCCCTTCGCGCGCGGGGCGGGATACCCGCCCGGACGGCCGGCGAGCCGGGGCGGTCGCGGCCGCGACCGGGGGGGGGGGGACATGAGCGAGGAAGAACGACATGCGAAAACCTGTCTTGTACCTGCATATCGGCACGCCAAAGACGGGGACGTCGACGATCCAGTTGCAGTTCGCGCTGCAGCAGAAGACGCTGTTGCAGCACGGTGTGCTGTACCCTGAGGCGGGGCTGCGCTCGGAGACGCATGTCGATCTTGCCGGGGCCGCGTGCCGGACGGCCCGCGGGAAGGCGACGCCCGAGGACGCGGCGATGCTCGCGAGCCTGCGGGCGGAGATCGAGCGGCATCGTCTGCCGAAAGTGGTGATCAGTAGCGAGCATATCAGCGACGAACGCTGCCTGATGATCGACATGGTCGCGCCGACGAACACGGATTTTCTCTCCCTGTTCGAGGCGGTGTATGTCGTGATCTACTTTCGCCGGATCGACAAGTACTGCATGTCCAAGGGCATACAGGAGGTCGTCCGCAGCAGCCGGTATCCGTATTACCCCTCGCTGGCGACCGCGGCGCTGGAATTCGCCGACTATCCGTTGCGCGCGATCCTCGATACGCTGGCCGGCCATGTCGGGAAAGAGCATTTGATCGTCCGGCCGTTCGAGAAGGCGCAGCTTCACAAGCAGGATCTGATGGCGGACTTCTGCCGGATCGTCGGTCTCGACGGCCTCGAAGAGACGGTCTTCGCCCAATGGACTCTCAACCAGGGCACCACCGTCGAGATGGCGGACCTGGCCCGCATCGTCAACGGCGCGAAGGATATCCTGTCGACGGATTTCATCGACAACCTGCGAGAGTTGATCGAGCAGTACAGCGAGATCCAGATGCGCGCGGGGGAGCACGGGCAGGAGATCCTCGATCCCGCGCGACGCCGGGAGTTGCTCGCGCGCTATGCCGAGGACTACGCCCACATCGCCAGAACCTATCTCGGCCGGGAAGACGGCAAGCTCTTCCGCGAGGCGCCGCCACCGGCGGACGGCGAGGCATTCGAGGGCATATCCCTGGAGACGACGATCCAGTTCCTCCTGGGGATCACCCAGTCGCAACAAGGGACGATCAACGAGCTCGATCAGCGGCTCAAGCGCCTGGGCGGCTGAGCCACGAGGCTTCGCCATGGATATCCTGCTCTCGAAGAACAAGCCGTGCGAGCGTCTGATCATCGCGCGCCGGGCGTGGTATTTCTTCGCCGGGGTGGTGGCGCCGCCGCTGTGCTTTCTCTTCTCGCCGCTGGAGGGCGATTGGCAGTCGGGAAGGATGGGCGACTACCTCGCGGAGTTCCTGGGGCGCGAGGCCAACTGGGTCTGGCTGCCGCTGGCAAGCTATTCGTGGCTGGCGCTGGGGTATGTGCTGCTGTTTTCGATCAACCGCAGGCCGCCGGCGACGGTACGGTTCGGGGTCTACGCGGGCGCGGCGCTCTCCTCGTTCTTCGCCCTGACGTGCTACGCCTATATCGGCGCGAGGTTCGGCATCTTCGCCGGGACCGCCGGGGACTGGCTGGTGCTGGGCATTATCGCGGCGGTCGTCGGGGCGATCGCGTTGCTGCCGTACGGCTTGCTGCGGCTGTGCGAATGGCTGGGGCCGAAGCCGTACTGGCACTGGCTCCTGCCGCCGATCCTGCTGGTTCTGGGTGTCCTGGCGCACCTGGCGGTCTTCTGCCTGCTGCTTGTCGGATACGTCAGCTGGGCCGACGGCCAATCGTTGCTGCAGACCTTCTCCGTGGTCGCCGGGAGCGTCGGGGAGGTGTTGAGCGTCTGGGTCGCCTTCGTGCTCATGGCCACGCCGCTCTGGATCGTCTCGACGTACTGGTCGATGGTCGCGCGGGTGCAGATCCTGGCGGTGGGGAAGGAGCCGGGACCGCGCTGGCCGTGGATCGCCGCGGGCGGGGCGTACGGCGGGGCGTACGGCGTGACGCTGTATTTCGCGTACGAGCGCATGCGGAGCGAGTATTATGCATTGCCGCCCCATTCGCCGTGCTTTATCGCCACCGCCGCCGCGCGCGGGCATCGCTGGCTGACGGGGGCGGAGCAGGTCGGCGATATGCGCGTGAGCGAGCAACTGCGCGTCTTCAAGCTCGCCGAGATCGCGCTGGCGTGTGCGGCGCCGACATGGCACCGGCGGCTGCGGGCGGTGTATGACCGCATCGGCCCGGCATTGGCGGCGCGGGTGAAGAACCGGTGGCTGGCGGACGTGGCGTACCTGCTGCTGAAGCCGGCGGAGTATTGCGCCCGGGCGGCGTTTCTGATATTGCTGGACGATCCGCGCCGGCTCTGGCGGCGGTTGTACGACGAGCCGAAGGATTGACGATGAAGCCGAAGACGTGCTGGATCCTCCTCATCGACGACCACGAGGCCACCCGCGAGACCATTGCCGAGGTGCTCGAGGACGCCGGGCACAGCGTCACCGCCGCCGAGAACGAGGCGCGCGCGCTGGAGTTGCTGGAAGGAAGCGCGTACGACCTGGTGCTGACCGACCTGCGGCTCCCGGACGGTTCCGGGATGCACGTGCTGGAGAAGGCCAAACAACTGTATCCGAGCACGCCGGTGGTGATGATCACCGGCCACGGCTCCATCGAGAACGCCATCGAGGCCACGCGGCTCGGCGCGTACGAGTACGTCACCAAGCCGGTGGACCTGAACAAGCTGCGCATCATCGTGGGCAACGCCCTGCACCTGGTGCAGCTCGAGCGGCAGGTGGAGCGCGCCGGGGCGCTGGAAGCCATCACCGGCCAGTCGCCGGCGATCCAGCGCGTCAAGGATCTCGTGCGGCAGGTCGCCCAGAGCGACGCGACGGTGCTGATCGAGGGCGAGAGCGGCACCGGCAAGGAGCTGGTGGCCAACGCCATCCAGGGACTCTCCGCGCGCAAGAACGGGCCTTACGTCAAGCTCAACGTCGCGGCGTTGTCGAAGGACCTGGTGGAGAGCGAGCTCTTCGGCCACGAGCGCGGCGCTTTCTCCGGCGCGATCCGGCAGCGCAAAGGACGGTTTGAACTCGCCGACGGCGGGACGCTGTTTCTCGACGAGATCGGCGAGATGCCCTCGGAGTTGCAGGTCAAGCTGCTCAGGATTCTGCAGGAGCACGAGTTCGAGCGAGTCGGCGGCACCGAGACCATCCCCGTCGACATCCGCCTGCTGGCCGCGACCAATCAGGATCTCAAGGCCGCCGTCGATGCGGGGCGGTTCCGCGAGGACCTGTTTTACCGCATCAACGTGGTGCGCATCCACGTCCCGCCCCTGCGGCAGCGCGCGGAGGACGTGCCGCTGCTGTCCGAGCATTTCCTGCGCAAGTTCGCCGGCCGCTACGGACTGGAGAAGAGCTTCGCGCCGGAGACGCTGCGGCGGCTCTGCCAGTACGACTGGCCGGGCAACGTGCGCGAGTTGGAGAACGCGATCGAGAGCGCGGTGGTGCGCGCGCCCGGGGCGACCATCGAACCGTCGATTCTGCCCGGCGAGATCGGCGGTGGCGGCGAAGCGGCGGAGGCGGGGATGCCGCCGGGGCTGAAGATGGAGGAGGTCGAGCGGCGCTACATCCTCGCCGAGCTCGAACGTTGCGGCGGCAACAAGACCCAGGCGGCCAAGAGTCTGGGGATCGGACTGAAGACGCTCTACCGCAAGCTCGAATCCTACGGGCAGCAGGATGCCGGGGAGGAATAGCCGAAAAGCCCCGAAATTTCCCCTTCCCATACGTGGGAGGCGTTACTATACTGTTGCTTTACTAATAACGGCCCGGACACCCGAGCGCCCGGCGCGACGCGAATCATGACGAATCGAGGGAGGAGCACTTCATGCGGATTGTCACCCGTGGCGACTTCGACGGTCTGACCAGCAGTGTCTTGATCAGCCTGGTCGAGGATATACGCGAGATCCGCTTCGTCCATCCCAAGGACGCCCAGGACGGCAAGGTCGAGGCCGACGAGGAGGACATCGTCATCAACCTGCCGTACATCGAGGGGTGCGGGCTCTGGTTCGACCACCATATTTCCGAGACCGCGAATCTGCCGGAGAACTACAACGGGCGTTTCGAGATGGCGCCGAGTTGCGCGCGGGTGATCTACAACCACTACGCCGACGAGCACCGCGAGGCGCTCGACCGTTTCAAGGACCTGCTGGAGGCGACCGACCGGCTCGACGCGGCCGACCTGACCATGGACGACGTGACCGAGCCCGAGGGCTGGATCCTGCTGGGGCTGACGCTCGACCCGCGTTCGGGGCTGGGGCCGGAGTTCCGCAAGTACTTCCGCTGGCTCGTAGAGTATATCAAGGAGCTGCCGCTGGAGAAGGTGCTCAAGCACCCGGAGGTGAAGAAGCGCACCGACCGCGTGCTGCACGAGCAGGAGGAGTTCAAGCGGATTCTGCAGGACCACGCCAAGGCCGACGGCAACGTCATCGTCACCGACTTCCGCGACCTGCAGGAGAAACCGGTGGGCAACCGTTTTCTGATCTACACCCTCTTCCCGGAGGCCAACGTCGAGGTCCGGCTCTTCAACGGCGTCAGCGGCACCACCGTCGTCGCCGTCGGGCACAGCATTTTCAACCGCACCTGCACGGTCAACGTCGGCGAGACGCTCAAGGAGTACGGCGGCGGCGGGCACAAGGGCGCGGGCACCTGCCAGCTCAAGCCCGAGGAGGCCGAGACCAAGGTGAGCGAGATCGTCGAACGCCTGAAATCCGCCGGCTAACGCGGACGCCACCGACGACGGCCGGGGGGCGGGCGACCGCCGCCCGGTCTTTTTTTTGCGAGCGCGCATGAAGATCCTGCTGGCCCGTACCGCCGGTTTCTGCATGGGGGTGCGCCGGGCGATGGAGATCGCCGTCGACGCCGCCGGCGAACGCGACACGGCCGTCCACACCCTCGGTCCGATCATCCACAACCCACAGGCGGTGGCGCTGCTGGAATCGCGCGGCGTGCAGGCCGGCGCGGAAGTGCCCGAGAGCGGCACCGTCATCATCCGCGCGCACGGATTGGCGCCGGCGGAGCGGACGAAGCTGGCAGAGAGCGGGGCGCGCATCGTCGATGCGACCTGCCCGCACGTGGTGGCCAGCCAGAACCTGATTGCCAGGGCTTCGGAGGCGGGGCGGCACATCGTCATCATCGGCGACCCGGAACATCCGGAGGTGGAGGGGCTTGCCGGCTGCGCCACCACGCCGGTGCATCACGTTCGCACGGTCGCCGACGCCGCGGCCGTGCCCGCGGGCGCGCCGGCCACGGTGATCGCGCAGACGACGTTCCGGCAGAGCCTTTTCGCCGAGATCGGCCACGCGCTCGCGCGGCGGCTGGCCGACGCGGAGATCCACGACACCATCTGCCGCGCGACGGAGAAGCGGCAGGAGGAGGCGCTGGCCATCGCCAAGCTGGTCGACGTGATGGTCGTCGTCGGCGGTCGCGAGAGCGCCAACACGCGGCGGCTGGCTGATATCGGCCGCGACTGCGGCAAGAAGGCGATCCACGTGGAGACGGCCGAGGAGTTGCGCGCCGAGGACTTCGCCGGGGTCTCGGCGGTCGGGGTGACCGCCGGCGCGAGCACGCCCGGATGGATGACCCAGTCGGTGATCGAGCGGCTCGAGTCGTTCGATACGAGCTTCACCGGCAAATTCAAGCGCGCGGTCGGTTTCCTGGCGCGCGCGCGGGTGCTGACCAGTATCGGCGCGGCGGCGCTCTGTCACGCGGTGGCGACGCTGCTGCAGGTCCGGCCGCGCGCGTGGGAGGCGCCCGTCTCCATCGCCGCCTACGTCTTCGTCGCCTACACCATCAACCGCCGCGGCGCGCCGGAGAAGCAGGCGGCGCTGGTGCAGGACGACCGCTTCTTCGCCCAGTACCGGCACGTGCTGGTGCCGGCGGCGCTGGTCGCGGCGGTGGCGAGCGCGGTGCTGGTCTGGCGCATCGACTGGCGCATGCTGATGCTGATGCTGATCGCGCACGCGGCGGCGGTGCTGTACGCGGTGCCGCTGTTGCCGAAACGTTTCCGTTTCCGGCGCATGCGCGACGTGCCGGCCTCGAAGGACGTGCTGGTGGCGCTGGCGTGGACCTGCGTCGTCATCGGCGCCTGCGTCTTCTCGAGCGTAACGACGATCGCGTCGTCGTCGGCGTTCTACGTCGGCGCGGTGGTCTTTCTCGTCCTGCTGGCCAAGACGAACATGCTGGACCTGCGCGATATCGAGGGCGACCGGCTCATCGGCATCGAGACGCTGCCGGTGCTGCTGGGGCGCAGACGCGCGATCCTGCTGCTCTACGTCGTCGAGTGTCTGGTGGCGGCTTTGCTGCTGGGACTGGGGTTCGTCGGCCTCGGGACCGACCGCGCCTTCGCCTTCGCGCTGCTGATCGTGCCCGTCTACGGCGGCATCGCCATCTACATGCTGGTGCGCGCGCATTTCCGCGGCGACGTGCATTGCCAACTGGTCGCCGACGGGCAGCTCCTGGCGACGGGGCTGGCGTCGCTGGCGTGGAGTTGGCCGTGATTCTCGCCGGTATCGACGAGGCCGGGCTGGGGCCGGCGCTGGGGCCGCTGGTCGTCGGTTGCGCCGCGGTGCGCACGGCCGAGGACCTCCCTGCCGACGCACCGTGGCGGCTCTGGCACAAACGCGTCTGCCGTGCGGCCAAGAATCGCGACGGACGCCTGCTCGTGGCCGACAGTAAGGTCGCGCTGAAGAGCGTCGGGCTGGGCGGGCTCGAGCAGGCGCTGCTGGAATTCCTGCACACCTGCGACGCGCTGCCACGGACGCTGACGCGAGCGGCGCTGCTGGCGCTGCTCGGCGACGGCGATGTCGCAAGCGACCTCGCGCGGCATCCGTGGTATGCCAACGCCGGCTGGGCGCTGCCGGAGCATTGTCCGGACTGGACGCCCGGCGGCTGTTTCGCCCCGGCCGGAGACGGCCTCGAACCGGCGTGGTGCCGCGCGACGGTGCTGAGCGAGGGCTGGATGAACGACCGCTTCGCCGAAGGCTTGAACAAGGCCGACGTCCTCGGAATCGGGGTGAAGCGCCACGTCCGCGGGTTGGCGGCGGCGTTCCCGGCGGAGACGATCCGCATCGTGGTGGACAAACTCGGCGGGCGGAACCGGTACGGCCCGCTGCTGGTCGACTGCTTCCCGACCTGCTGGCCGCGGACGGTGCGCGAGGGCGCGGAACACTCGGAGTACGTCCTGGCGGAGAACGGGCGCGAGATTCGAATCGTCTTCCGGCCGCGCGCCGACGGCGAAAGCTTCTGCACCGCGCTGGCGAGCATGGTGGCGAAGTACCTGCGCGAGCGGTTCATGCACGACCTGAACGGCTACTTCGCCGCGCGCGTGAAGGACCTGCGGCCCACCGCCGGCTACCACGGCGACGCGCCGCGCTTTCTCGACGCGGTGGCGGCGGTCCTCGTGAAGGAGAAGGTGCCGCGCGCGCTCCTGGTGCGGGCCAGATAGGGCCGTGTCGCCCCGGGCGATCCGGCGCGCGTCCCGGCCGCCGCGCGAGACGCCTTTCCTTGACAGCGACAATGCGAACTCCTATCCTGCGGCGCGAGGAGAATCGCGATGCGGAACCTCTGGGCGCCGTGGCGCCTCGCGTACATCAAGGACGGCGGCGAGGAGCCGGGGTGTTTCTTCTGCCAGGCGTGGGCGGACGTCGGCAGCGAGGCGGGGCACCTGCTGCTCGCGCGCGGCGAGGCGGCGCTGGTCATCATGAACCGGTTTCCCTACAACAACGGCCACCTCATGATCGCCCCGATACGGCACGCCGGGCGGATCGAAGAGATGAGCGAGGCGGAGGCCGCGGAGCTCTGGCGGCTGACGGTGACCTGCAAGCAGGTCATCCAGGACGCGATGAATCCCGGCGGCTTCAATATCGGGATCAACCAGGGCCATTGCGGCGGGGCGGGAGTGCTCGACCACCTGCATATCCACATCGTGCCGCGCTGGGAGGGCGACACCAACTTCATGCCCGTCCTCGGCGAGACCAAGGTGATGCCGCAGTACCTCGAGGAATGCTACGCGCAACTCCGCCCCGGGTTCGAGGCGCGCGGCCTGTAACGTCTGGACAGCATGTCGCAGCATCCGTATGAAGAACGCCTCGCGCCGTACGCGATGGTCAGCGCCGCCAGCCGCGGCCGCGCGCACGCGGAGCCCGACCACCCGTTCCGGCCGCTCTACCAGCGCGACCGCGACCGCATCATCCACTGCACCGCGTTCCGCCGGCTGGAGTACAAGACCCAGGTCTTCGTCAACCACGAGGGCGACCACTACCGCACGCGCCTGACACATACGCTGGAGGTGGCGCAGATTTCGCGCACCATCGCCCGCGCGCTGGCGCTCAACGAGGACCTGACCGAGGCCATCGCCCTGGCGCACGACCTGGGGCATACCCCTTTCGGCCACTGCGGCGAGGACGTGCTGGCGCGGCTGATGCACGAGCATGGCGGCTTCGAGCACAACCAGCAGGGGTTGCGCGTGGTGGACGAGCTCGAACGGCGCTACCCGGCATTTCCGGGGCTGAATCTCAGCTACGAGGTGCGCGAGGCGTTCGTGCGGCACAGCACGCGGCACGACTTTCCCGCGGTGCCGCCGGAGTTCCAGCGCGAGGAGGGGATCCTGCTGGAGGTGCAGACGACCATCGTCGCCGACGAGATCGCCTACGACAACCACGACATCGACGACGGCCTCTCCTCGGGGATCCTGCGCGAGGAGGAGCTGCGCGAGATGACGCTCTGGCGCCTGGCCATCGAGGCCTGCGGCGAGACGTACGATACGCTGCCCGCGGAGATGCGGCGCGCCGCAGGCGTGCGCAGCCTGATCAATCTGCTGGTGACCGACGTCATCGACGCCGCGCGGGAACGACTGGCGGCCGGCGGCATCGAGACTATCGCCGACGTCCGCGCCAGCCGCGCGATGCTGATCGCCCCGTCGGCGAAGGTGGCGCCGCTCAAGCGCGAGCTCGAGCAGTTTCTGATGGAGCGCTTCTACCGCCATCACCGCATTCTGCGCATGGCGAGGAAGGCTCAGCGTTTCCTGCGCGAGCTCTTCAACGCCTACGCGGGCGATCCGGTGCTGCTGCCGGAGGAACACCAGCAGCGCGTCGCCGAGTTCGGCCGCGAGCGCGCGGTCTGCGACTACGTCGCGGGCATGACCGACCGCTACGCCGAGCAGGAGTGCCGCAACCTCTTTCACCCGTTCGAGCATTTCTGATGCGTCTGTTCGCCATCAGCGACCCGCACCTCTCGTTCGCGAATCCCAAGCCGATGGACGTCTTCGGCCCGCGCTGGCAGCGCCATGCCGAGCGGTTGCGCGCGCACTGGCTGGCGACGGTCGGGGAGGACGACGCGGTGCTGATCGCGGGCGATATCTCCTGGGCGATGAAGCTCGAGGAGGCGCTGCCGGACCTGGAGTGGCTCGCCGCGCTTCCCGGGCGGAAGGTGCTGGTCAAGGGCAACCACGACTACTGGTGGCAGGGGATAGGCAAGGTGCGCGCCGTCGCGCCGGCCGGGCTGCATTTCATCCAGAACGACGCAGTGACGCTCGGGCCGGTTACCATCGGCGGCACGCGCTTGTGGGACTTTCCCGCGATCGACTGGGCGGAGCTTCATGCCGCGGACGGAGCGGAGGAGACCGAACGCAGAGCCGGGAAGCGCGGCGGTCCGGACCCGGAGAAGATCCGCCAACGCGAACTCGAGCGGCTGCGCACAAGCCTGAGCAGGCTCGATCCGGACGCGGCGGTGCGCGTGGCCATGGTGCATTATCCGCCGGTCTCGGCCACGCCGCAACCCAATCGGATTACCGCGCTGCTGCAGGAGTTTTGCGTCGATCTCTGCGTCTTCGGGCATCTTCACGGGCTCGACCGGGCCGCGGTGGCGGCGGACAGGTGCCGGATAGGCGATACGACGTATCACCTGACCGCCTGCGACTTTCTCTCGTTCCAGCCCCGGCCGATCTGGCAAAGCTAGGTGAAACGGGATGTTACGAGCACGTTGCCGCCAAGGCCCCGGTGCCGCGTCCGCGAAGACTTAACCTGTTTGTCGGCAAGAGATTATCGGACGACGATATTCGCTTGACAACGCCATCGATGGTTGACATTCATGAGGACGCGAGCTATAATGTTCGATTCCCGTAAGGGTTAACATTCTTGCGATGCATTTTGCGAATACAGGAGGATTGCAGCGAACGGACTGATCGAACAGGTTCTGGCTCTGCGCACGTCCCGCAACGCCATCATCCTGGCGCACAACTATACCCTCGCAGAGGTGCAGGAGATCGCCGATTACGTCGGCGACAGTCTCGGCCTCTCCCGGCAGGCGGCGGCGACGGACGCGGCGGTGATCGTCTTCTGCGGCGTGCATTTCATGGCCGAGACCGCGGCGATTCTCTCGCCGGAGAAGACGGTGCTGATGCCCGACGCCCACGCCGGCTGTCCCATGGCGAACATGGCCACCGTGCGGCAGTTGGCGGCGTGGAAGGCGGAGCACCCGGAGGCGGTGGTGGTGACCTACGTCAACTCCTCCGCGGCGGTGAAGGCGTTGAGCGATATCTGCTGCACCTCGGCCAACGCGGTGGCGGTGGTCGAGTCGGTCGAGCGGGGGCGGGAGATCCTCTTCGTTCCCGACCGGAATCTCGGCCACTACGTGGCGAAGGAGACCGGGCGCGAGCTGATTCTGTGGAACGGCTACTGCCCGACGCACGAGCGCATGCTGCCGGAGTTGATCGCCGCGCAGAAGGCGAAGCATCCGGCGGCGCGGGTGGCGATGCATCCGGAGTGCCGCCCCGAGGCGCTGGCGCTGGCCGACTATGTCGGCAGCACGACCGGGATCCTGCGGTGGTGCCGGGAGAGCGACGGCGAGAAGTTCCTCATCGGCACGGAAGTAGGGCTGCTGCACCGGTTGCGCCGGGAGAACCCGGAGAAGACGTTCCACCCGGCGACGCCGGTCGGCGACTGTCCGAACATGAAGCTGGCGTCGGTGGAGAAGATCGCCTGGTGCCTCGAGGAGATGGCGCCGACGGTGAGCGTGCCCGCGGAGATCGCCGAGAAGGCGCGCCGGCCGATCGAGAAGATGCTCGAGGTCGCCGCATGAGCGCCTCGCGGCTGGCGGCGAACCTGGAGGCGGTGCGCGGGCGGATCGCCGCGGCGGCCGAGCGCTCCGGCCGGGCGGCGGAGGACGTGCGGCTGGTGGCGGTGACCAAGGCCGTCGGCATCGACGAGGTGCGCGCGCTGTACGAACTGGGCGTGCGCGACTTCGGCGAGAACCGCATCG
>CAYWFP010000084.1:0-17754 GCA_964457365.1 uncultured Planctomycetaceae bacterium | reverse complement strand
CTGCGCATCAGCAAGCACCCGATCTCGCTGGACCGGCCCATCGGCACCGGCGACAGCGACGATAGCCACTTCGGCGACTTCATCGAGGACAAGACCGTCGAGAGCCCCGTCAACGTCGCCAGCTACGAGATGCTCAAGGACAAGATCGAGTCGGTCCTCGAGAGCCTGACCTATCGCGAGCGCGAGATCATCAAGCTCCGCTACGGCATCGGCGACGACTATACCTACACGCTCGAGGAAGTCGGGCGAAAGTTCAACGTGACCCGCGAGCGCGTACGGCAGATCGAGGCCAAAGCGCTGAAGAAGCTCCAGCATCCGGTGCGGAGCCGGAAGCTCTCGGGCTTCCTGGAAGACATGATCGAAACGACGCAGCAGTAACCGGCGCCCACCGCATCGCGGTGGGCGCTTTGCTATGCGGATCAGCACTAGGGAGAGACGATGACGAATGCGGGGGAGGCGACGCGCCGGCCGGTGGCCGAGGAGATCCTGGCCTTGGCGGAGATCGACGGCCGGCTCGTGGAGCTGAAGGAGACGCTGCAGACCGGACCGGCCGAGATCGCCAGGAACGAAAAGGAACTCCAGGCCAGCCGCGAGGCGCGCGCGGGGATGGAGCAGGCGATTCGCGAAAAAGCGGCCGCGGTCGATCAGTGCAACCTCGATATCAAGACCTATGAGGCCGATCTCACCGACCAGGAGGAGAAGATCCGCATCTGCAAGAACAACAAGGAATACAAGATCCTCTTCGAGCATATCAAGAACCTGAAGCAGCAGATCGGCGACAAGGAGACCGAGGAGCTGCAGTTCATGGAGGAGCTCGACACCCTCCGGCAGCAACTCAAGGAAAGGCAGGAAGCGCTTTCACGCGCCGAGCAGGAACTCGCCGAGACGCGTGCGCGCGTCGCGCGCGAAACCGAAGCGGTCAAGGTGCAGCAGAAGGAACTTGTCGAGCAGCGCAACAAGCATATCGAGAAGATCAGGCAACTGGACCAAACGGCAATGAAGGTTTACGTAACCGCACTGCAGCGCGGCAAAGGGCATGCCGTGGCCGAACTCGCCGATGGCATTTGCCAGGCGTGTTTCCGCAAGGCCAGCCCGAACCTGCGCAACCTCGTCATGGCGAAGAAGGATATCGTCAAGTGCGTCTGCGCCGGCTGCGGGCGCATCCTGATGCCCAAAGAGTCGTAATCGCCCGCCACCTCGCGTTGCGCCCCTGCGTTGCGTTTTCCCACGACGTTGCCGGAAATTACCGCAAAAGCGGCAGTGCACGCCCAGCCGTTTTTCAGCCGAAATACCGTAACCTCTTCTCCAACAGGTACGTATGGCTTGTCAGCGCCACGCGCGCTCTGGCATGCCTCCTGTATGGATGCTGGCGGTGCCGGCGCGGTTGCCTTGGCGCCGTATACGAGGTAAAATAGGTTTTGCGTGAAGATTATACGAATGACGAGGGAGCGGATCATGGCGAGAAGAGGGTGGCGGAACGGTTTTTTTCCTCTGGTTCTCCTGGCGTTGCTGGCCGGCGGCGCGGTGCGGGCGCAGGACGAGTTGGAGGAGAAGCTGGCCGATGCGCGCGAGGAGCTGGCCGAGGACGAGGCCAAGGTTGACGAGTACAAGCGTCTCGTCGACGAGACGGCCGCGGAGGTGGAGAAGCTCGATCGCGACCTGGAGCGCCTGCAGAAGACGATCGAGGCCAAGCAGGAAAACTACGACAAGGTCAGCCGCCTCTCCACTGCCCGCCGTCCGAACCTCGGCAGGTGGAAGACCGACCAGCGCGCGCGTCTCTCGGAGGAACTCGACGAGTTGCGCGACGACGAGAAGGATTTGAGCAAGGAATTGAAGAAGGCCAAGCGCGCGCTCAAGTCGGCGGAGAGCAAGCTCGCGCGGGCCGAACGCGACGCCGAACGCTCGCGCGAGGACGTGGCGGAACTCGGCGGCAAGGTCAAGGAGGAGCGCCGCGACTACATGACCGAACTGGCCGAGGCGTTGACGAAGAATCCTGACGACACCGCGGCCAACCGCGAAGCGGGGCTGTATCTCTGTTTCGAGCTCGACAAGTGGAACGAGGGCCTGCCGCATCTGGCCAAGAGCGGCGATCCGAAGCTCGCCGCCGTGGCCAAGGTGGAGATGAACAAGCCGCGCAGCCCGGGCGCTTTCATCGAGTTGGGCAAGGGGTGGAAGGAACTCGGCGAAGCGCAGAAGGAACCGGAGCTGAAGCATCACATGCTGATGCGCGCGGCGCACTGGTTCCGCAAGGTCTTGCCGAGCCTGCCGACGATCAAGCGCGTCGGCTTCGAGGAGAAGATCAAGGATCTCGAAGCCGAGGCCAAGGCCGCGCTGGAGTAGACTGTCGCCGACTTCTGCCATGCGTCGTCCGGGCGCCCGAGTTCGTATGCATATTTCGCGTTTCCTTTTAATGATCCTGCTTCTGATGTCGCTGCCCGCGGCGGCGGGCGAGACGCCTCCGGAGACACCCGAGAAGACGGTCGCGTTGCCCGCGAAGGAGACGCCCCCGGCGCAGAAGAGCGGTCAGGACGGCGAACCGCAGGCCGGGACGGACGAAAAACCGGAAGCGAAGCCGGAAAAGTCGTTCTCGCTCGAGCAATTCGGCGCGGCCGGCCGCATCCTTCTCCAACCGCCGCCGGGAGCGCGCGGGGTCGGCGTGGCGACGCTGTATGCTCCGTTCATGCGCGATATGAATGACGACACGATGCTCGTCGCTACCGCGGAGCGATTGCTTCCGTTTGCCATTCTGCAGCGCGGCCCCGGCGATTTCCTGCGCGTGGCGTTTCCCGCCGCCGGCGAGACGCCGGTGCTGCTGCTTCACGGGGTGCCGCCCGAACGTATGCCGCCGAAGACCGTCAAGGGCTGGCATCCGCCCGGCGGTCTGCTGCTGACGACGTATCCGTTCAAGGGCGGCGACGCGGCCGATACCTTCGAGCGGATGAAGAAGGTGGTCGAGGACTGCCGCGCCGAGCGAAAACCCTACGGCCGCGGCTTCGTCCCCAACGTCTATCACGGCTACCACGCCTTCTCGTCCGCCGAGAAATTCGTCTCGGTCTACGAAGGCTATCTCCATTGCCCGCGCGGCGGCGAATACGTCATCGCCACCTCCAGCGACGACGCGTCGTTTCTGCTCATCGACGAGCAGGAGGTGATCTCCTGGCCCGGCGGGCACGGCGCCGTTGCCGACAGCCGGTTTCGCGAGACGATCCAGCTGAGCAAGGGCAGGCATCGCTTCGCCTACTGGCACCTCAACTTCGGCGGGCCGACCGTCGCCGTCGCCGCGTGGCAACCGCCAGGGGCGAAGAAGGTCGTGCCGATCCCGCCCGGCGCGTTCGGCAAGGTGGCGCGGTATGCGCCGCGACTCGACGGAATTGCGGTCGAGAATGCCGGCGAGGCCTGGGTCGACGGGCACCAGTTGCTGCGGTATCGTTTCGCGTGGCCTGCGACGGCGAATGCTGTTGGCGCCGGCACGTGGCATTTCGACGACGACACCACTGCTGTCGGGCAGGCGGTCGAGCATATCTACCTCCGGCCGGGCTTGCGCACGATCCGCTTTGTCGGAAAACAGGGCGACACGCCTTGTGATGTTTCGCTCCGCGTCATGGTCGAGCCCGACTACTCCCGCCAGATCGAACGCAAGCTCGACGACCCGAAACCTTATCTCGACGCGCTCGCCGCGTACCCGTTCGACAAGCTGAACGAAGACGACCTGCGCCTCGCCATGCGCGTCCTGTCCGAAGGCGAAGGATACGACCGGGCCGTCGTGGACGCCTGCCGCGCAGCGCTCGCGCGGGAGGATTTTGACCGCGGCCTTGCCGGAAAGCTGACGCTGCTCTTGGGCGAGCGCCTGCGCGACGCGCTCGGTCGTCCCGACGAGGCGATCGCGGTTTTTCGCGAGGGGTTGACGCGCAAGTTGTCGAGGAAGGCCGACGCGGAGATCACCAAGGAACTGGGCGACACGCTCTTCTTCTTCTCGAAGGATCCCGATGCGGCGCTGAACGAGTACGACAAGGTGGTCGGCCGCTACGCCGAGGTTTTGGAGGACAACGTCGTCCGCCTCACGAAGCTGCGCATCGGCGATATCTACCGCCAGAAGGGGCAGGGCGGTCGCGCGCGCAAAGCCTACGCGGACGCCGCGGCGCTGATGCTCTACGAGCGCACCTTCGCGCAACATGCCGTCCGTAAGGGCGCCTTGTACAAGGCCGCCGAGGATTACCTCGCCCAGGGCGACTTCGACGCGGCGCTGCAGTGGCTGGATATCCTCGAATGGGAGTACCCGCTCGAGAAGATGGACGGCTCGAGTTCGCTCCTGCGCGCGCGCGTGGCCGCGGCGAGCGGCAACCGCCCCGAGGCGATCAAGCAGCTCCGCTGGTTCATTGCCGCCAGCCCCAAAAGCGCCTATGCCGCCGAAGCGCTGTACCGCCTCGCGCAGATCCACCTCGACGCCGGCGACGACGCGGCCGCCGGGAAGGCCCTGGCGACCCTGAAGCGCGACTACCCCGACTCGCCGTTCGCGCTGAAAGGCCCCGAGTAGCAAACCTTGTCAATCCGCCCCGCCATGGAGAAGAGCGAGGAGCGCAAGGCAAAGCAACCGCACCCGTCCGGCGAAGAAGAAGCGTGCGCCGACTGACGCGTTTCGTCAGTGGCTGTACTTCGATATCTTCTCCACGCCTTCGGGAAGGCCCACGTATTTCAGCACCACCTCGTAGACCTCCGGGCACTTGTAAAAGAGCTTCTTGCCGCGGTCCATGGCGCTCTGCAGGAAGAGTTCGTAATGCCGGCGCCAGTTCTGCCGGTCGTTGAGCTCGTTCCAGATGAACGCCTTCTCGCGCGTCTCGCGTTTGCGCTTGCGGTACTCCCAGCGCACCGTCGAGTACGCCGCCACCAGCGTGTCGCTGGTCAGCAGGTCCACCCCCGCGGCGGCCTTGCTCGTGTCCCAGCGGAAGTCCGCGAGCATCGTGTGTAGCAGGCGCTCGTCCATGCTCGGCCGCGGGCAGTAGCCGGGGAAGACCATCCGCCCGATCTCCACGCCCATGCGCGGGTTCCACGAGTAGCTCAGGAAGCCGCAGCCGGGCGTCAGAAGAAAGACCGGGGCGAAGCGGATGTAGATGCGCCGCTCGGCCTTGTTCGCCGGGATCAGCACGTCCTTGAAAACGTTCTTGTCGCAGCGCTCGATGTGGCCGAGCTGTTTGATCGCCTTCTCGCGGTCGTTGACGTTGCCGCTGTCGGGCTTGAAGTTGTCGCGCAGGACGAAGGGCAGGAACGGGTCCTTCAGCTTGGCGCAGAGGCGGGTGACGCGGTGGATGCCGGCCACCTCCTTGCGCGCGAGGTCGAAGACCGAGTGGCGGATGCCGGTGCTCTTGAGACGCTCGCGGGCTTGTTCGCGCTTGTCGTCGTTCTCGGGGAGGAACTGGTCGCGGATGCGGTCGCGGACGCGCTCGAAACGGGCGATCTCGACCTTGCAGTGCTGGATCTGCTGCGCCAGTTCCGCCGCCTGGGTCTTGTAGTCCTTGCTGCCCTTGATCAGCCGCCCCTTGCGCATCTCGGTCTCTTCGAGCTTGAACTTCAGGTCGCCGACGCGCTCGCGCAGTTGCTCCGAGAGCTCGTTGAGGACGAACTCGCGATGATTGCAGTAGGTGATGCGCCGCTGGGCCTTGTCGGCGGTCCAGGCGGGGGTGTTGCGCTGGGTCAGCTCGAGTTGCTCGTCGATGGAGCGGGTGAGCAAGTTGTGGACCGAGAAGTAGATGTACTCGTCGGCGTAGAGGACGTGCCAGGCGTTCTGGGCGTAGTCCCAGTTCTCGACCACGTTCATCGTGCAGTTGTTGATCAGCAGCTTCGCCACGTCCGAGGGCAGGAACCACGGCGACTGGCCGATCATGCCGTAGCGCAGCAGCGCGCGGATCAGCGGCATCTTGTCAGGCGACACCTTGTCGCTGACGAAGAGGCAGGCGGCGAACTCGTAGATCTTCCAGAACTCCGCGCTCATCGCCGGCTCGATGGCCTGGCGTTCGCGGGTGAGGTTGCGCACCTGCCCGGCCAGTATCGTCGTCGATTCCTGCAGCTCGCGCTCGCGGTCCTCGTCGTCCTTGGAACGCGTCAGCTTGCCGAGCAGGCCCTTCTTGGATTCCTCCATCTTGTTCAAGCTTTTCTGCGAGCTCTTGCGCTTCTCGGCGATACGGGCGTTGATCGATTCCAGCGCCAGCGCGTAGTAGGCCAGCGCGTAGAGCATGTCGCAGGGGAAACGGAAGCCTTTCAACAAGACGTAGAGCGGTTCCTGCTTGGCCAGCGGCAGCGTGTGATTGACGATCTGCGGCAGCAGCTCGTCGCGGCGGACTAAAAGCTGCCGTTGCGTCTGGGCCATGTTCCACGCCTCTTCCAGCAGCGGGTGCGGCGCGGGTATCTCGCCGCTGTTGACCTTGTCGCGGTATGCCGCGAGCTTGGCCTGCAGGTTTTTCATCCGCTCGGCCGACTTGGCGCCGCTGGGCATGTCGCGCGCCTCGCGGCTCTGCATGTTGAGCTGGCTCTTCACCTCCTCGGGCAGTTCCGGATCCTTGAGCATCTCCACGCGTTGCCGGTCCAGCGCGTCCAACTCGTCCAGCACCTTGAGCCGCGCCTGCACCACTTTCATCAGTTCGGGACTCACCTTCAGCGGTTCGCAGCCGTCGGCGCGGGTGGAGACGATGTCGATGTCCTCGGTGTCCGCGTCCTCCTCGAACTCGCCCACGGCCACCGCCGCGGGGTGTTCCGGCGCGGGCGGAGGCGGCAGGTCGTTGCCCGCGGGCGGTTTGGGGCTCGCGGGCGCGGCGGGCTTGGGCGGCGCTTTGCGCCCCTTGCTCATGGGTGCCGCCTGGGTCGTCGTCGGCGTGGCCGAGGCACCGTCGGAGGTGCCCAGAATCGCGTCGGCGGCCGAGAACTGCATTCCCGCCAGCGGCGAAACATACTCCTCCTCCTCTTCCGCTTCGGCTTCCGCTTCGGCTTCCGCTTCCGCTTCGGCTTCCTCTTGCGCGGATCCCGGTTCAGGTTCTGGATCTGGCGGCACGGGTTCCGGTTCGGAAGCGGACGCCGGAATCGGCGGCAACATGGCGATCAGCCGTTTGAGTTCGCGGTCGAACTGCGCGTCGGTGAACGGCTTCTGCAGAAACCCGTTGATGCCGGCGGCCATGCATTTCTTGAGCAGCTCGAGGTCCGTCTCCCAGGCGGTGAGAAGGATCGTGCACTTGGCCAGTGCGCTCTGGTTGCGGATCCACTGCAGCAACTCCAGCACCGGTTTGTCCGGCAACATGGCATCGAGAATCATGATCTCGGGGTTCTTCTGCCGCGCCGCGCGCAACACGCCGACGGCGCTGTCGACCGCGATTGCTTCGTGCCCGAGACGCTCGAGCAGCATGTGCGTCTTTTGGCGCTGCTCTTCGTTGTGATCGGCTAGCAGAACCTGCGTCGACCGTTCGTGACTATCCATAGAATATCAGCTTTTTCCGTAAAGCCGGGAATCGGAGCACATGGCAATCCATTCCATCAACTACATGGTAAAATCATATCGCAACTTAAGCAATGATTTTTCGAGAAAGATTGCTGCAAACGAGTAAAGCGCGACACGCCGTTTCAATCGGTTTTGTCGACCCGGCCGTACCGGTCTTTCAGATGAGCGATCAGTGCCGTGGTGCCAAGAGCGTTTCCCGATACCCGCTCTACCAGTTCTCGTGCGCGGAAACGTTTGCCGTGTAGATGGATATGGTTGCGCAGCCAGGTCAGCAGCGGGGCGAAATCGCCTTTGGCGAAGCTCTCCTCCAGTCCGGGAATCGCTGCGCGCGCGGCGGCGTAAAACTGCGCGGCGTACAGGTTCCCCAGGGCGTAGAAGGGAAAATAGCCGATGCCGCCGAAGGACCAATGTACGTCCTGTAGGCAGCCCTGGCTGTGATCGGGAACGTCGAGGTCGAGTAGATTCTTGAACTTCTCATGCCACGCGGCCGGCACGTCGGCGACCTGCAATGCGCCGGCCAGCAGGGCTTCTTCGATCTCGAAACGCAGAATGATGTGCAGGTTGTAGGTCAGTTCGTCCGCCTCGACGCGGATGAACGAGGGCTTGACTGTGTTGCATGCCTGCAGAAAGTCCGGAAGGTCGATCATGCCCAGTGCGTCGGGGAAGTGTTCTTTCGCCTGCGGGAGGAAGTGCCGCCAGAACGCTTCGCCGCGACCGACCATGTTCTCCCACAAGCGCGACTGCGATTCGTGGATCGCGTAGCTGACCGGTTCGCCCAGCGGCGTGCCGAAGGCCGCGTCCGGCAGGCCCTGATCGTACAGCCCGTGGCCGGTCTCGTGGATCATCCCGAAGACGCCTTCGAGAAAGCGGTCTTCTTCGTAGCGCATGGCCACGCGCGTGTCGCCGGGGCCGATGCAACTGCAGAAGGGATGCACCACCGTGTCGATGCGGCCGGCGGCGAAGTCGAAGCCGAGCGTCTCGCCGATCCGGCGGCAGAGCGCCTGTTGCGTAGGCACCGGGTAGGTTCCCGGGAGACCGGTTCGGAAATCCGCGTCGATCCGCCCGCGCGCCGCGTCGATCAGGTCCACCAGGTGCGGCTGCAACTCGTCGAAGAGCGTCCGCACGCGCGCGGTGGTTTCACCCGGCTCGAATTCGTCCAGCAGCGCGTCGTACGGATGTTCCCGATACCCGACGGCCTCGGCTTCCTCGCGTTTGAGCGCGAGGATCTGTTCGAGCCAGGGCTGAAAGAGACCGAAATCGCCCGTGCGGCGCGCCTCGACCCAGTGCGGGTGCGCCGTCGCCGTGACGTGCGCGAGTTCCTCCACCAGCCTGAGCGGCATGTCGAGCTTGCGGTCGTACCGGCGGCGAATCTCGCGGACGTTGACCGCCGCGTCGCAAACCGGATCGGCCACGAGTTTGCTCTTCTCGCAGACGGTGAGCCAGTCGCCGATCTCCGGCGCGGTGGCACGGCTGTGGCAGAGACCGGCCAGCAGACGGAGTTGCTCGGCGCGGTGCGCGTTTCCGCCGGGTGGCAGGTACGTTTCCTTGTCCCAGTGCAGCAGGCTCGCGCACGAGCCCAGCACCGCTGTCTCGCGGACGTGCGCGAGCAGTTTGTTGTACGCCTGCTTGGCTTTGCTCATCGCGTCTCCGCTCTGCGCCGGATGCAGTATGGGACCGCCGGTGGACGTTGTCAACCGCGGAACCGGATTGTTGCGGCGAAGGCGCGGCGAGGAAGGTTAGTCTGGTGCGAAAACGGACCGGTTTATCCGGCTTTTCGCAACGCTGTATTCGATTCGGTGTCCCGGTCGATCCATTTCTTGACCAGCGATTCGTCGGCGGGAGGATGACATTCGGCACATATGAGACGCAGGTGGATCGAGAGCCAGAATGTTTTGCTGCCGCACATGTGGCATTGCTGTTTGGTATTGGCCATGTGATTCCCTTTCCGTATCGCCGGCGCGATGACTCCCGCTTCTCGTTTCATCGACGCGACGGTGCGAACGGGTTGAGTTCTGTCGCGACGTTTCGACCATGATTGACACCGGCACGGGTTTGACTCTAATGGATTCCGTGAGTAGCATGACGCCGAGGGAGCACAGCATGACGATGCGGATCTGGTATCCCTACACGCAGATGCAATTGATGGAGAGTCCCCTCGAGGTGGTGGACGCTCACGGTTGTACGCTTCATCTGAAGGACGAGCGCGAGCTGATCGACAGCATCGCCTCCTGGTGGTGCGTCATCCACGGCTACAACCATCCCGCGCTCAATCGCGCGCTGACCGAACAGCTCGAGAAAGTCGCCCATGTCATGCTCGGCGGGCTGACCCACGCGCCGGCGATGGACCTGGCGGCGAAGTTGATCGAGATCACGCCGGAAGGTCTGAGCCATGTCTTCTACGGCGACAGCGGCAGCGTCGGCATGGAGATTGCCCTGAAGCTCGCGGTCCAGTACTGGGCCAACCGCGGCCGGCCGGCCAAGCGCCGCTTCCTGGCGCTGCGGAAGGCCTACCACGGCGACACCTGCGGCGTGATGTCGGTCTGCGATCCCGACGACGGAATGCACGCGCTCTTCAAGGGCTTTCTTCCCGAGCAACTCTTCCTGGACGCCCCGACGCCGCTGGAGGATGCCGGCAGTGACGAGATCTACCGCGACATCGTCACGCTCAACGAAGCGCTGGAGACGCACGGGGACGAACTGGCCGCCTTCGTGGCCGAACCGCTCATGCAATGTGCCGGCGGCTTCAACATGTACAGCGAAGAATACCTGCGGCAGGCGCGCCGCCTCTGCGACGAGCACGAGGTGCTCTTCGTCTTCGACGAGGTCGCCACCGGCTTCGGCCGCACCGGTGCCATGTTCGCCGCCGACAAGGCCGAGGTCTGCCCCGACATCCTCGTCCTGGGCAAGGCGCTGACCGGGGGATATCTCGGCCACTCGGCGACGCTGGCCACCTCCGAGGTCTTCGAGGTCTTCCTCGCGGACGATCCGAAGAAAGCGTTCATGCACGGCCCCACGTTCATGGGCAACCCGCTGGCGTGCGCGGTGGCGCTGGCCGGGATAGAGCTCTTCGAGCGCGAGGATTACCTCGGCAAGATCGCCCGCATCGAGGCGCTGCTCCGGGAGCACCTGCTGCCGCTTGAGTCCGACAAGGTCAAGGACGTCCGCGTCATGGGCGCCACCGGCGTGGTGGACGTCTACAACCGCAAGAGCCTCGAGGGGCTGCAGACCTTCGCCGCCGAGCGCGGGGTCTGGCTGCGGCCGTTCGAGCGCTACGCCTACACGATGCCGCCGTACATCGTCACCGAGGAGGAGCTCCTGCGCATTATCACTGTCCTGCGCGAGTGGTTCGCGGGATAGGCTATCTCTTCTCGTCGCTCGCGCTCGCGCCCATCCCGCTGCCAAAGAACTTCGCCGGATCGTCCAGGGTGTAGACGCGCGTCTCCTCGGCGATGCATCGGCGCACCAGCTTCGGCGTCGAGAGCAGCCCCAGCAGCCATGTCCCGTCGAGCATGGTCAGCTCGCCCTTGACCGTCTCGGCGAGCAGCCTGTCCACAGCCTCCGGCTCCGGCCGGGCAGGAAGCGACTGGTCCGAGGCGAGGACAAAGCCCCACGGCTGGCCGTAGGTCACCGTCGGCGCGCAGATGCTTTGGGTGTTCTCGAAAACCGCCTTGACGGTGTTGTGCACGCGCGCGTGGTAACGCACCTCCGCCGGGCTCACCGGACCCGCCTGCAGGGCGAAGAACCCTTCGGGCTTCAGCGCCCGGCGGCATTTCTCGTAATACTCCCTGGTGAAGAGCGGGAACGACGGCCCTTCCTCCACCGGGTCGGTCAGGTCGGAGATGATGACGTCCCACTCGCTCTGGGCGTTGTCGAGATAATGCAGCGCGTCGCCGATAATCACCTCCGCGCGCGGATCGTCGAACGAGCCCTGGTGCAGCTCCGGCAGGTGCTCCCGGCAGGCGTCGACGACCTCGCCGTCGATGTCGACCATCACCGCCTGCTCGACGGTGGTCCACTTCAGCGCCTCGCGCAGGGCCGCGCCGTCGCCGCCGCCGAGGATCAGCACCCGCCGCGGAGCGCGGTGCAGGATGCACGGCGGGTGGATCAGCGCCTCGTGGTAGATGAATTCGTCCCCGCTGCAGCACTGCCACTTGCCGTCGAGCACCAGCCCCTTGCCGTAGGCGCCGGTGGTGACGATCTGCATATCCTGGTACTTCGTGCGCCTGGCACAGAGCACCGCCTCGACGCCGTGGCTGTAGATGTCCCACGGGGTGATGTACTCGTTGACCCAGAGGTCGGCCTTTACCTCAGCGCCTGGCACAGGTCCGCCTCCTTCACGTCCACGCGCCGGTTGCCGGCGAGGCGCGCGACCGCGTCGCCGCCGCGCTGCAGGACCAGCAGCGTATGCTTCCGGGCCGCGAACTTCTTGGCCAGGAACGCGCAGGCCTTCTCCGGTTGGCAGTCCTCGCCGCAGGTGAAGAGGTCCACCGCGGCGTAGCCGTTCTCCGGCCAGGTGTGGATCGAGAGGTGCGACTCGGCCAGCAGCGCCACGGCCGTCACGCCCATCGGCTCGAACTGGTGGTGGGTAAAGCCCAGCAGCGTGGAGTTGGCGCGCTTGGCCGCCTTATCCATGGCCTTGCGGATGAACGCCAGGTCGTTCAATCGCTTCGGCGCCACGCCGAAGAGCTCCAGGACGCAGTGCGTGCCGACAGGGGTGTTTTCCAATCCAGGTCTCCTTCTGGCGGCAAACGCCGCATAAATAGAAAAAGGCGGAACATCCGTTCCACCCGCCCGCCGAATTCCGGGGCCGTAAGCGCGAATGAGAGCCACCGAAATCCCGGCGGCGACGGTCGCGAATCAAGCTCGCGTTTCCGTTGGAAATGTATGGCCTGAAACGGGGCAAAGCAAGTTAAATCTGCTTGCGAACATGACGAATTCTCGCCGATTCTCCGCAAGGTTTTATTGCCGAACGGGATGGCCTCAGCTATCGCGCAGGCCGAAGCGCGGCTCGCGCAGATAGATGTGGTTCGTCCGCAGCCACGGCCGGCCGGCGGGGCGGGGGGCATCGGTCCCTATAGCCTTCTGGAGCGTGCCCCGCCAGGCTTCGAGATCGGTCTCGACCGGCGGTAGGTCGGCCTCGACGCGGTACTCCCCCGGGTCGGTCGGCGCGTAGCGCAGCGTCGTGCCGACGTCTTCGGCGAGGACGATGCCGCGGCTCTGCAGGCGGATATGCGCCGCCGTGGGCAGCTCCACCCGCAGCGCCTGCCCGCTCTTGAAATGAAGCTCCGACCCGAGCGGTTTTCCGCCCGTGTCGGTCTCCAGGACGAAGCGGCAGTCGCGCCCGGCGTGCAGCTCGTCGTGGACGATCCACCCGCGCGCCTCCTTGAGCGCCAGTAGCACCTGGTCGATATCCGCGCGCGTCTCGCCGGTGCGCGGCGGGGTGAGTACATAGTGCGAAAAGGCGCGGAAATTCTGTCCGTACGGCAGCACCCCCTCGCGCGCCCAGGAGAAGATCTTGCCCAGCCCCAGCGGCAGCATCCGCCCGTGCGTATCCAGCGCGCCCAGCCCGGCGACGCGCCGCCTCGTCGCCGCCGTGTCCCAGCGTGTGGTCACCTCCGGCGCCGGGCCGGTGACGTACCGCGCCGGATGCGTGCACATCGCCGCCAGTTTCCACGGCCGCATCCCTTCGATCCAGTCGTGCATGTAGGACCAGACCTCCACGCCGTCGTATCCCGGGTGCTGCCAGAGCGTGAACGGATACCGCAGCGCGGTGTAGAGGATCACCGGGCGCCCCTGCGGGTGGGCGATGAAGACCAGCGCGCCGAGTTGCTTCAGCAGGTGCAGCGCGTCGGGAGTGTGCTGGCGGCGGGTGTTGACTTTGTCGTGCAGGCCGAAGCAGAGCAGATGGTCGTTCTCGCGCGTGCTGAACTCGGTGCCGACGATCACCAGCAGATCGTCGTGGTAGCCCTCGTACCCCAGTTCCGCGCCGCGCGCCTGGTGGTGGTCGGTCAGCATCAGCACGTCCGCGCCGGCGGCTCGCGCCTCGGCGATCACCTCGCCGATGGGCTTGTCGCCGTCGTCGAGGGCGGTGTGGACGTGGATGGCCACGCGCTGTGCGATAAGCGTATCGGTCATGAAGCCGCTTCTTTCGCCGCAGGAACCGGGGCGGTCGCCTCCTCGTCGACGTCGACGGTGTGCTCCCCGCAGGCGTAGACGATCCCGCCGATCAAGCCGTAGAAGAGCATGGCCGCGCGGAAGCAGAGCATCACCACCAGCCCGCGCGCGCCGTTGCCGAGGCCGGGCGCGGCCTGCGCGAAGAGAACGGTGAAGGCGAGTTCGCCCTGCCCGGCGCCGCCGGGCGCGGCCGGGACCATGTTCACGGCGATGCCCATGGGGATGAGGATGAAGTAGCGCGAGAGCCCAACGCCCTGCATCTCCGTCGCCGCGCCGAAGAGCGCGCAGGCCAGCACCGTGGCCAGATGCGCCAGCAGGCCGATGCCGAAGGCCGAGAGGAGCAGCCGGCGGCGGTCGCGGTACGCCGCCACGGCCTCGGCGACGGTCAGCAGATGCTTGCCCAGAAACAACCGCTCGCGGCGTTTCTCGACGAAGCGCAGCACCGCGCCCGCGCCGAAGATGAGGTAGGCGAAGACGACCGCGCTCAGCGCCGCGATGACGGCGATGACGCTGCCGTAGACGCGGAAATCCGGGTTGCCGGTGATGAAGGTCCAGTTGACGATACAGGCGCCGACCACCAGCAGCACCAACGGCGGCATGCCGCTGAGGCGGTCGATCACCACCGACATGGTCGCCCGGGCCGCGGCGTCCCTGCGCCCGCGCGCGACGTAGTAGATGCGGAAGACGTCGCCGCCGGTGCCGCCGGGGACGAACTGGTTGAAGAAGAAGCCCACCAGCACCAGCCGCAGCGACTGCAGGTAGGTGATCTCGATGGCTTGGCCCTTGAGCAGAACCTGCCAGCGCCACGCGCCCATCAGCGGCATCATCGCGATCAGCGCCAGTCCGCCCAGCAGCAGCGGCCAGTCCGCCAGCGCCGTCCGCAGCTTGCCGAATTCGAGGTTGCCGTTCCAGACCAGGAAGGTCACCAGCCCCAGCGTCACGCCCACGCGGTGCGCCGTCCAGGAAGAGCGCCCCAGCAGCCGCATCGCCGTCCCCGGCAGCAGTCCCAGCGCCAGGCACGGCAGGAGCTGCCCCGCGAGAAAAGACGGCGCGAGTTGCCGCACGCCCATGAGCCCGAGCGCCAGCACGCCCAGAGCCGCCAGCGCCCATTCGGCCGGGTGCGGGTGTTTCGATGTTTCTTCGTTCTCGGGCACCTCAGGCTCCCAGTTGCTCCAGGAACGCCTCGATCCGCGTGCGCGTGCGCGCGTCGACGGGGCCGGGGCGGTCGGCTTCCACGGTCAGGATAGGCAGGTCCGCGCTCTCGCGCAAGAGGCGGTCGAGGATTTGCCGGTGGCAGAAGCTCTGCACGTAGTGGATCAACCCGTCCAGCCGGCGCGTCTGCGCCTCCGCGACGATCCGTCCCAGCCGGTGTGCGGCATCGTAGGGATAGGTGTATTCGGTATAGGCGGTCGCCAGGTCCGCGCCGATGCCGTCGAGGAGGGCGAACTGCGCGGGCACCTCGTGATAGACGAAGCGCGCGCCGCGTTCCTCGAAGCGCTGCCACAGGTCGCTCAGGATCGTCGGCACGCCGATACAGCCCAGGCGGAACGCCGGCTCGGCTTCCGGCCGCGCGCGGATCTCGTCGAGCGCCTTGCGCAAGGTCGCCTCTGCCTGCATCGGATCGCCGCCGAAGTCCGAGAGCAGCAGCAGATGAGCAGAGAGCTCGTCACCGGTGACGCAGCCACGGGTGTGGGCGAGCGTGTCGATCTCCCGCGCGAGCCCGCGCACCGCGTCCAGTTCGCGTTTCAGCGTTTCGGCTTCAGGCAGCGACGTGCCCAGCCGCGCGGCCAGTCGCGTCATCTCCCGGGTCAGGTCGTCTGCGTCGCGCGTGTGCGGATACGCGAACGGGTGGACGCTAACCCCCTCGCTCCTGAGAATGTCGAGCAGCGCCCCGGTGTCGGAGCAGTCGCCCTCGACCACGCCGACTACCTCCTCGATGCCGTGCTTGTGGATCGTGGCGTAGAGGCCCTTGGTCCAGGCGCAGGTGCTTGCCGGAAAGCCTTCGCGCTCAGCCGTGTCGACCAGTTGCGCTGCATCGGGGTCGGCAACGAAGATGTTGTTCAGATCCACCGGCGACTTCCCGGCGGCGAAGAGGATCTCGACGGGAACGGTGGTGGTGATGCCAATGCGCATGGGTGTGTTCCGATAACAACGGCCCCGCGTTCCGCGAGGCCGTGGATGAATCCGGTTCGGCGCGAGAGTCTTCAGCGGGCGACCAGCATCCGCCGCCCGGTCTCCTCGGCGTTGGTCTTGTCGGTCAGCAACTCCACCAGCGTCAGCGCGAAGTACATCGCCGTGCCGGGCGCGCGGCTGGTGACGAGGTTGCCGTCGACGACGACGCGGTCCTCCCGGAAGGTCGCGCTCGGCGGAAAGTCGCTCTCGCAGCCGGGATAGCAGGTCGCCTGCTTGCTTTCGAGGACGCCGAAGCGGGCGAAGGCCTTTGCCGGCGCCGCGCAGATGGCCGCGTAGATGCCGCCGGCGTCCTTGACCTTCAGCACGAGCCGTTTCACCGCTTCGCTCTCGCCGAGGTGGGCCGAGCCGGGCATGCCGCCCGGGAGCACCACCGCGTCCGGCGTCTCGGCGATCGCCTCGACGGTCGTGTCGGTCCGGACGGTGATGTCGTGCGCGGCGGTGATCGTCTCCTTGCCCAGCCCGGCGGCGATCACCTTCAGCCCGCCGCGGCGCAGGACGTCGATGACGGTGATCGCCTCGATCTCTTCGAATCCGTCGGCGAGGGTGACGACGACTGTCTTGGACATGGCGTTCTCCTATTCCGGGCGGCTGACGGCGACCGGCTCGCCGCCCGCCATCCACGCGGTCAGCATCGCCCGCCACTTGTCGTCCAGGCGCGTCTCGCTGGTGAGGGCGATGAACGGCGAATCGGTGTAGCCGCCGAGGGTGTAGACCTCCACGGCGTTGAGGCCGTAGCGCGAGATGTGCTCCTCCACGGCCTCGGGCGCGGCGTTGTAGAATCCGATCTCCAGGCGATCGCGGACATAGGTGCGCACGCGCAGGTTGCGCCGCACGCCGCGCAGCCAGAAGTAATACTTGTGCGACCAGTTCAGCGCGAAGGTCGCCTCGCGGGTCATGACCAGAAGCTGGTCCAGCAGCGCCCCGATCGCCGGCGTCAGGCGCTCGAGGTGGTACGCCCGCCCCTTGGCTTTCCACGGCTCGACCGTCTCCGCGGGGGCCTCCGGCTTCTCCAGCGCGTCGACGGCCACGTCGCGCATGGGCACCACCTGTTCGGCGAAGTAGATCTCCTGACCGCCGACGACGAACTTGCGGTAGCGCAGGCCGACGATGTCCACGCCCGAGCGCACCAGCCACTGCACCGTCGCCACGAGGTTGGTGGTGAACCCCTCGGCGGCGAGGATGATGCGCTGGTCGCTGTTGATCGACTCGGCGTAGTCGCCGGCGTCGCGCGCGAAGGTCGCCGCCAGGAGGCTGCCCAGTTCGACCGCTTCGTCGCTCATCTCGACCTCCAGCTCATCCCAGTGGCGGCGCAGGTTGTCGTTCTCGGGGCGGGCGATGAAGCTGCGGGCGATCTTGCCCAGTTCCTCCGCGTTCAGCGGGGCGATCTGAGCGGCGAAACGCAATGCCGAGAGCTGCGCGTCGCCGTCGGCGACGCCGATGGTGATGCCGATCAGCACCGCGCGCCCGAGCACGTCCAGCGCCAGCAGGTCCTGCATCGACTCGGGGTTGAGCTGGGCGAAGTCGCGCGATTCGCCGATGACGACCAGCGGCTCGCCGAGAAACTGCGGCTGCAGCTTCACCCGCCTGCGGATGTCCTGGAGACTTTCCGTATCCAGTTCCACCGCCTGCACTTCCTGGAACAGGCGCCCCGAGCCGGTATAGATTCTGCTCATGCGGCCTCGCTTCTCCCGTGTTGCGGCTTCCCGCCGCTTTCGTGTGCCGCCCATTACTATCCGCCGGGTGGAAAAATGTCAAGGTAACGTTGTGCTAATCCCCTTTCGCTACATTACTTCCGTTCAACTATGGTCGTTACGGCCAGGCCGGAGCGACGGGGTATGGGGGGCAAGGATAGTCCGTGTGCGGGCGTATAAAACGCACAGCGCCGCGCGGCGACGAATTCCTTGACT
>CAYWFP010000083.1:0-18173 GCA_964457365.1 uncultured Planctomycetaceae bacterium | reverse complement strand
GGGGGGGGGGGGGGGGTGAGGCGCGCGATGAATTCCCCGTGAGCGGTAAGGATCGCGCAAATCATTTCTTGACGCTTTCTGCCGCCTTTTCGTTTGCTTCCGGCAAGATACAGCGGCGGACGGTGACGTTGTCGAAGAAGACTTCGCCCGCAGGGTGGTAGGCGTAGAGTTGAACGCGCAGATGTGTCGGCATGTGATCGGGCTTGACGCTGCGAGGCAGGAACGGCTTGCTGGTCAGTCGCCCCCATTCGCCTTTCTTCCCGTAGAAACGGACCTGATGTTTGAAAACCTCCTGGCGCAACGTGGTCGTCTCTTCGTAACCTTGCACCTCCATGTCGCGATAGGCCTTGACGAAGAGGATGATCGACGGCTTCATCGTCTTCGCCTCGAAGGACACTTGATAGTGCGTCTCCGGCTCGATAGGAATGTAGGGCGAGTAGCAGAAGAGGCCGGTGGTAGCGGCAACCGCGGTCGGAATCGCGTAATGCAGCACCGCGCCGCGTCCGGTTTCGCCGACGAGGGCGATGTCGTCCCGCATCGGGAAGGACCACCCCGCGAGGGCTGCGAGCCCCTTTTCGATATCCATCCCGAAGTCGCCGAGAGGACAGAGATTCGGACCGACCGCGACCATGCGATTGGCCGGATCGGCCGCGGCGATATCCTTGGGCGTGGGCGCGCCGGTAAGGATTTTCAGCACCTCGTCCACGGTCTGCGAGATCTCGAAGTTGTTCTTCAACTCGAAGCGCCCGACAACGGCATACCGTTGCGGCGCGTCGAGATCTACGGCACGAACATGCAGCAGCAGCTTCGTCGACTCGTCCGTGCGGATGGTGGTGGTGAAGCCCTGATGCTGCTTGGTCACTTTCTCGGTTTCCGGGCGCGGCTTCTCCAGCACGCCGAAGATGAGGACGTCGCAGCCGTATACCTCCCTGGCGCGCGCGGCTATCTCGGCCGGGTCGGCGGCGAGCGCCGGACGCGCCATCTTTTCGTTCAGGTTCTCCCAGTCGATTTCGACATCGACGGCATAGAGTTCTCGCCGGGCGGACTTGCGGCGGAACATGTGCCCGACCTGGCGCCCGAGGCGCCCCTCGTCGAAGTCGCTAGCAAAGTCGAGGACGACGAGATAAGGTTTCTCCGCGGCCGCTAGCGGCAACGCGAAGGAAAAGGCGAGCAAAAGCGCGCAGAAACGCATGGTCACTCTCCTCCGGGCGCGCGCTCGATCTTCGCCCCCGCGCGCAGGAAAGTGGCGCCCATTTCGTAGACGCTCTGGCCGCGATGCCGGCTGCGGGCAACCTCGGCGACGGCCTCGACGTTGCGGCGGAACGGGCCGTGCGGAGAGCCGTGGATGGTCATGTAGATGGTATCGCCCACATCCAACGGATGCGGCAGTTCGAACCGGACGCCGGAGCGGCTGATATCGACGATGCGGCAGGTCTGCCGCTGAGCGGTCGGATGCAACGCGAGCTCGGCCTTGAGGTAAACCGGGTGGCGGGTATTGTTGCGCCGGTCGTCGGCCTCGGCCATCTCCTCCTCGGCGATGAAATAAGCGGAGACGAGGTAGCCGTTCCTGTTCGACTCCACGCGCGTCGACTTGACGCACATCTGCGGCGAGCAGGATTCGCCCGAGTCCTGCGGCGAGCAGATGGCGAGACGGAACTTCAGGTCCTCGGGAACCGAACGGTTGGTGACGAAGGAAAGGTTTTCTGGCGAGAGATGGAAGAGGATGCCCTGATACGCCTTCGGGTCACGAGGCAGCCAGTACTTGACCTTGAGGTAGAGCGAGAGGCGATGGGTGTCGGGCATGCGTGAGTCTCCGCTCAGATCGAGCGCGGCTGCACCAGCGGGGCGGCGGAACAGACCACATCCAGATCCGGCAGGGCGCTGCGCAGATTCTCGGCCAACGGCTCGAGCACCACCGCCTCGCTCGGCCCGTGCCCCAACAGAATCGCCGCGACGTGATTCTGCTGCAGGATCTCCAACTCGTGATACGGCAGTTCCCCGGTAACCGCCACCTCGGCGCCGAGATCGGCCACGCTGACCACAGGACAAGCCGCGCCACCCCAGGTGGCCACGCGCCGGACGCCGCGTTTGGGATCTCCGAGAATCTGCACGCCGGGGCTGCCGATAGCTTTCTTGAGACGACGGGCCAGTGTCGAGAGCTTCACCGCCTTGGGCAGCATGCCGATGCGGCCGAGGCCATGGGTACGGGCCTGATCCAGAACGTACAGATCGTATGCCGGTTCCTCGTACGGATGCGCCGCGCGCAACGCCTCGACGACGGCGGTCTTGACGCTCTCGCCGAGGACGGTCTCGAGACGGTATTCCTCCGCTTCTTCGTATTGTCCGGCCGCACCCAAAAAAGGCGTGGTCTCATCGGAGCCGCGGAACGCCCCCGTACCGTGAACGCGGTAGGTACATTCGGTATAGTCGCCGATAACGCCAGCGCCGGCGTCACAGACTGCCTCGCGCACCTGGTGCAGGTGCGACTCGGGAACGAAGGCTGCGAGTTTCAGCAAGCGCTCCGGCGCAGTCGGCATGATCACCTCCCACGCCTCCAACCCGGTCAGCGTCGCCAAACTGTCGTTTACTCCACCGGGAGCGATATCGAGGTTGGTATGGGCGCAGAAGACGGCCAGACGGGCGCGGGCGATCTCCCCCGCGAGGCGCCCCATCGGCGTAGCCTCGTCGAGCGTATCGAGCGGACTGTGGAAACGCGGGTGGTGGGCGACGACCATCTGGCAGCCTCGTGTCTTGGCCTCCTCGATAACCGCCAGCGTCGCGTCCAGCGCCACCAGGAGTTTCCGCACCTTGGCCGCATGCGCCCCCGCGTGCAATCCCACGCGATCGCCCTTGCAGGCCATCCACGGCGGCGCGATGATATTCATGATCTCGACGATGTCGGATACGATAACGGCCATGGCTTCTCCCGGCAGGCGATGATTGATCCATCATACTCCGCCGGGGGGCATCGGGTCAAGCGGCAGCCGTGGCACGGAGAGGAAAAAGGGTTTCGTCGCCGCCGGCAATCTGTTATGGTGGGTCGCCCATTTTCACCGGAGGCCTTTCCTCTTGGCCGAGTACTTATTTATCACCATCGGTTCCGGCGCACACGGGGTGGCCGTCTGTTGGCCGCTAATCGTACTGCTGGGGCTCTTCATCGGCTTTCTGACCGGGCTCTTCGGCGTCGGCGGGGGATTCCTGCTGACGCCGTGCCTCAAGATTCTCTTCGGCATCGCCTGGGGCATCGCCGTCGGCAGCGGACTGCTGCTCTTCTTCTTTACCGGTTCGGTTTCGGCCTGGCGGCACTGGCGCCGCGGGAACGTCGACGCGCGACTGGGGGTGATCATGGCCGCGGCGGCATCGTGCGGCGCTTTCCTGGGAAAAGCGGTACTGGCGTGGCTGGAAGAGGGGCGCTATACCGTAATACTGCTCGGACACGAACACCTCCTGCTGGACCGAGTGATGGATACGCTCTTCGGCGTGCTGATGGCGGGGGTACTGATCTCGATTCTGCGGGAAAAACCCTCTCAGAACGGCGACGACCAGTTCGTCGAAACCCGCATCGCGCGTTTTCTGCACGGCTTTCACCTGCCGCCGACGCTGGCTTACCCACGCAGTCACATCGAGACCATGAGCCTCTGGGCGCCGCTGATGATCAGCTTCGGTGTGGGCGTGCTGACCGGCTTGATGGGCATTGGCGGGGGGTTCATCATGTTCCCGTTGATGGTCTACGTACTCGGCGTGCCGACGCTCGTGGCCGTCGGTACCAGCGCGTTCCAGATCGTCTTCGCCACAGCCTTCGGCACCGTAGCGCACGCGCAGGCGGGAAACCTCTCGCTGCCACTGGTGGCGATGATGCTGGTCGGCTCGCTCCTGGGCGTGCAACTCGGCGTCGCCGCCAGTCACCGGCTGGGAGGACGAAGTATCCGCAAGTACTTCGCCGCCGTGCTGGCGTTGGGATTGGCCGTGATCCTGGTCAATCTCGCCCTGGCCCTGGCGCAGGGCCCCGGCGCATCGGGGTAGCCCCATACGAGATGACCGTCGTGCTCGATACGCCTGTCTTGACGCGCTCTTCGCAATAACGCCGGCATATGCCAATCCGGCATTGACAAAACCGATTATGTCGGCGAGGATGCACTTGTCGCGCCCCCGTCCGGCCACGGCGCGGCGGGGGAAAGGGCGATGAACGATCACTCCAAGGGCGAGGTGCGCTGGCGCGAACGCCTTGAGCACCAGAACCGCGTTCTCAAGGCTATCCGCAACGTCAACCAACTGATTACCCGCGCCCAAGATGCCGATACGCTGTTGCAGGGCGCATGCCAGAGCCTCACCGAAACCCGCGGCTATTACAGCGCCTGGATCGCGTTGCTGGATGATGCGGGCGTTTTGACCGCCGGCTACGAATCGGGTTTGAACAGCCATTTCCGCGATTTGTCCGCACAGCTCCGCGGCGGCAATCATCCACATTGCGTTCGCGAAGCCCTGCAGCGGAATGCGCTCGTCCTGCTCGACGATCCGGCCACGCGCTGCCCCGAATGTCCGCTGGCCCACGGCTACAAGAAACAAGGCGCGATGACCATGCCGCTGAAACATGAGGGCCGGACCTTCGGCGTATTGAGCGTCTCCGTTCCCGCGGCCCTCGTCCACGAAAAGGAAGAGCGCGGGCTCTTCAAGGAACTGGGCGGCGATATCGGCTACGCTCTCTTCAGCCTCGAACAGCGCCGCAAACGCGCGCACGCCGAGGAGCGGTTGCGGCTCTTCGAGCATATCGCCGACTCGCTGCCGCAACCGATGTCCTTCGTCGATACCGACTACCGCTACAGGACCATCAACCGGGCGTACGAGATCTACTTCGGCTTGTCGCGCGAGAACATCGTCGGGCACGCGGTTGCGGACATTCTAGGGGCAGCATTATTCGCCAAAGAAGTGAAGCCGCGCCTCGACCGCTGCCTCAAGGGCGAAGATATCGAATACGCGGTAGAGGTCGAGTTTCCACAGATGGGTCCGCGCTGGATGGAGATGCGCTACCTGCCCTACGCCGACGACACCGGCGCTATCACGGGCGTGGTCTCCCACGGCCGCGATATCACCGAACAGAAGCATGCCGAGGAGGCGCTCGCGGAGAACGAATGCCGTTTCCGCCATTTGGCCGAGCAGATGCCGGTGCTGGTCAATGCCATCACCCCAGACGCGCGCTTCGTCTTCTGGAACAGCGCCTGCGAGAAGACGACAGGTTACAGCCGCGAAGAGATCCTGGACAATCCCGAAGCAATGGGCCTGATGTATCCGGATCCGCAATATCGCGAACAACTCGCACGCGACTGGAAGGAAACGGGCGGGATCTTCCAGAACAAGGAGACGGTGCTCCGGGCCAAAGACGGGAACGAGAAAACGGTACTCTGGACCAACCTGTCGCCGGAGGGCGCATTTTCCACTGAGGCCACGTGGGCGATCGGGGTAGATATCACCGCGCGCAAAAAAGCGATAGAACGTTTGCGCGAAAGCGAGCGCCTGCTGGAAGCGACCGGCCGCATGGCCAAGGTCGGCGGCTGGGAGCTGGATGCGCGAACACTGGAAGTGGCGTGGACGAAGGAGACTTACCGCATCCACGAGGTGCCCTTCGACCGCAAGCCGCCGCTGGAGGACGCGGTCAACTTCTTCCATCCCGGCGACCGTCCGCGGCTGGAATCGGCGATCCGGCGCGCCCTCGAACGCGGCGAACCGTACGACATGGAACTGCGCTTCATCACCGCCAAAGGACGGGAGTTGATCACCCGTACGGCCTGCACGCCGGTGGTCGAGAACGGCGAGACGGTAAAACTGCAGGGCACGTTCCAGGACGTCACCGAACGCAAGGAAACGGAGTCGGCGCTGCAGAGCATCTTCGACATGTCTCTGGCGCTGATCTGTGTCGCCGACATCCGCACCGCGACCTTCCTCCGCGTCAACCCGGCCTTCACGAGCATTCTCGGCTACGAGGAGGAAGAACTGCTCAGCCGTACGTTCATGGACTTCCTCCATCCCGAGGACGTGGCGCCGACACAAAATGTGATCGAACAGAAGTTGCTCGCGGACGAGAAGGCGATCGCCTTCGAGAACCGCTACCGCTGCAAGGACGGCAATTACCGCTGGCTGAACTGGGTTTCACATCCCTGGCCCGAGCGGGGGGTGACCTACGCCGTGGCGGTCGACATCACCGCCCGCAAGGAAGCGGAGGAGCAATTGCGCCTGCAGGCCTTGGTGCTGGCGCAAATCCAGGATGTGGTTACCGTCACCGATCTCAAAGGGCGAGTCACCTTCGCCAACGACGCGTCTCTGCGCATGCTCGGCCTGCCGCGCGAGGAAGTCGTCGGACAACACGTCACCGCGTTCGGCGAGAATCCCGAGCGCGGCGCCTCACAGCACGAGATCCTCGAGGCAACTCTGCGCGACGGGGCCTGGCGCGGCGAGGTGGTCAATTACGCGACCGACGGACGCGAATTCCTTCTCGACTGCCGCACGGCGACGGTAAACGACGCCGCGGGCAAACCCGTGGCGCTGTGCGGCATCAGCACCGACATCGCCGAACGCAAACGCGTCGAACAGGAACTGCGCGAGAGCGAAGCGCGCTACCGGACGCTGATCGAGCAATCCGGAGATTGCCTCATCGTGCACGACTTCAACTCCAGCATCATCGATGTCAACGACTTCTCGTGCGAAACCTACGGCTACACCCGCGCGGAATTGGTGCAGATGAAGGTCAGCGACCTGGATCCGGACTACGTCGAACGCGAGGACAGCGGCACGTTCTGGGAGGGCCTGAACCTGTACGAACCGATCTACTTCGAGGCCCGGCAGAAGAAGAAGGACGGCACGATCTTCCCGGTCGAGGTCCGGTTGAGCCTGATCCAGTACCGGGACGAGACGGTGGTGCTGGGCTTCTGCCGCGACATCACCGCGCGAAAGCAAGCCGAGAAAGCTCTCCGCGAAGCGCAGGAGTTCTTGGAGACGGCCGTGGCGCAGTCATCGGCCGGCATCATCATCGCCGACGCGCCGGACGCGACCATCCGCCTAGCCAACTCGGCCGCGCTCGGTATCCGCGGCGAGGACTCGCGGCTTCTCACCGGCATCGACGTGTCGCAGCACGCGGAGAGATGGCGGACATATCGGCCTGACGGCTCGCCCTATCCACCGGAGGAACTGCCGCTCTCGCGCGCGGTACTGCGGGGCGAGGTGACGAAAAACGAAGAAGTCATCATCCGCGACGCCGAAGGCAAGGACCACTGGGTCAGCACCAACGCCGCGCCGATTCGCGACGCCGAAGATCAAGTCGCCGCGGGCATCGTCATCTTCCAGGATATCACCGACCGCAAGGAAGCCGAGGAAGCGCTCAGGGAAAGCGAAACGCATTTTCGCAATATCTTCGCGAATATGAACACCGGCGTGGCGGTCTACGAAGCGGTCGACGAGGGAAACGATTTCGTTTTTGTCGACCTCAACGCCGCGGGAGAAAAGCACAGCCGTATACGCAAGACAGACGTTCTGGGCAAGCGGGTTACCGAGATCTTTCCCGCCGTAGAAGACATGGGGCTCATGGACTGTTTCCGCCAGGCCTACGGCACCGGCGAGCCGCAGTACCTGCCCCTGACGGAGTACCAGGACGAGCGCATCCAGGAGTATGTCGAGAATCGCGTATTCCGTCTGCCGTCGGGACGGATCGTGGCTCTTTACGACGACCGTACCGAGCAGCACCGCCTCGAGGAGCGCCTGCGCCAGATGGAGAAGATGGAGGCCGTCGGTCAACTCGCCGGCGGCATCGCGCACGATTTCAACAATCAGCTCGCCGCGGTCATGGGCTACGCCGACTTGCTCTGCCAGCGGCTGGAGGATTCTCGCCTGCGCCGTTTCGCAGAGAATATCGTTGTCGGCGCCACCCGCGCGAGTGATCTGACCAGACAGCTTCTGGCCTTCGCCCGCAAGGGACAGTACCGTTCGGTGCCGGTCAACATCCACGAGACGCTGCACGAGGTGGTGGCGATTCTCGAGCACAGCCTCGACAAGCGCATCGAGATCAAACAGCTGCTCGCGGCCAACCCGTCGATAACCACGGGCGACCCGACGCAACTGCAGAATATGCTGCTCAACATCGCTCTCAACGCGCGCGACGCCATGCCGCAGGAAGGGGAACTGATCTTCGAAACGACCATTGCCGACCTCGACGCGAATTACTGCCGAACCATCCCTTACGACATCGCCCCCGGACGCTATCTGCGCATCAGCGTCACCGATACCGGTTGCGGCATGGATGCGGCGACGCTGACACGCATCTTCGAGCCGTTCTATACCACCAAGCCGCCCGGGAAAGGCACCGGCATGGGCCTCGCCGCCGTTTACGGCACGGTCAAGAATCACCGGGGCGCCGTCAACGTCTACAGCGAACCCGGTCACGGCACCACCTTCCGCGTCTACCTGCCGCTCGTCGAGGCGGAAGTGGCCGCGGAGACAGAGATCGAAACCGTTTTCGCCGAAGTGTGTACGGGGACGATTCTGGTCGTCGATGACGAGGAACTCTTCCGCGACCTTGCGCGCGACATGCTCGAAGGAGCCGGCTATACGGTCAAAACCAAGAAGAACGGCGAGGCCGCGCTCAAGTACTTCCGCGAGCACGCCGACGAGGTGGACCTGGTGATCCTCGACATGATCATGCCCAAACTCAACGGCCGCGACACGTACCTGGCGATGAAACGAATCGATCCGCAGGTGCGGGTGCTGCTGGCTTCGGGCTACAGCCTCAACGGCGAGGCACAGACATTGCTCGAGGCAGGCGTGCTCGGCTTCCTGCAGAAGCCGTTCCGGCAAAAAGAAATACTGCAGAAAGCGGCCGAAGCCTTGCGGGGCGTGGAGTAGGAATCGTCGCCCCGGCATGCCTGGTTGTGCAAGATCCCTTTCTCTTGTATAACATGCCTGCGCAGACGAGAACGAAAAGGCGACATGCAAACGCGACCCGTCGTCATCGGCATCGGCGAGATTCTCTGGGACGAATTCGAAGGCGGGCGGACCTTGGGTGGCGCGCCGACGAACTTCGCTTACCACGCCCGGCAACTCGAAGCCGAGAGCCATCCCGTCTCCGCCATCGGCAACGACGAGCGCGGCGTGGCGATTCTCGCTCGGTTGGACGAACTGCGGATCGACCGCGCCTACTTGGCGGAACTGCACGATACACCCACAGGGCACGTTACCGTCGCGGTGGACGAAAAAGGCAAACCCGACTACACCATTCACGAGAGCGTGGCATGGGACCGCATCCCCTGGCGCGACGAACTGGCCGCGCTGGCCGGTCTGTCCGACGCAGTCTGTTTCGGCAGCCTCGCCCAACGTGCCGCGACCTCACGTGCCACTATCCGTCGTTTCCTCCACGCCACCCGCCCGGAGGCCTACCGTATCTTCGACATCAACTTGCGGCAACGCTATTACGACCGCGAGGTGATTGCGGATTCCCTGACTGCGGCGAACGTACTCAAGCTCAACGACGAAGAATTGCCGGTGCTCGCGGAGTACTTCGACATCGAAGGCGATGACGAGACCCAGGCGCGTGCACTGGTCCGGCGGTTCGACCTGAAACTATTGGCGCTGACCATGGGCTCCGCGGGCAGCCTGCTCCTTGGCCCGGACCGGGTTTCGCGGGTAAAGGGCGACAAGGTGGCGGTAGCCGACACCGTCGGCGCTGGCGACTCGTTCACCGCGGTGTTGACGATGGGCCTGCTGGCCGGCGCGGACCCGGACACGATCAACAGCTGCGCCAACGAAACCGCCGCCTTCGTCTGCACCCGGGCGGGGGCTACCCCCGCGTGGGACGAGAGTTTGCGCCATTCCGTACGCGGGAGACTGGGGTTGTAATACGGAATTCACGAGCGCCGTTTGCTCCGTCCGGGTACAATAGCCCTGTATGACAGGCACACCGATCCGAATCCTCTACCTCTCGGCCACCTCGCGCCTTGGCGGCGCAGAGATAAGCTTGTTGACGCTTCTCGGTGCGCTTGAGAGGACGCAGGTCGAGTCCGTTCTGGCCGCGCCCGACGACGGCGGATCACTGCTGAGCGAGGCGCGAAACCTGGGCTGCCGGATCGAGACCGTGCCACTGAAGCGACTGCGGCGAACCCTGTTCTCGCTGCTGGCCGCCGGCGCGACGATTCGCCGCTGCCGCGACACGCTTGCCCAGGTAGTGAGCGAATGCGGCATCGACCTGGTCCATGCCAACTCGCCCCCGGCGGCGCTGTACGCACCCCGCAATGCGCCGCTGCTGCTGCATTGTCGTGATCTACGGGTGCACTGGGGCTACGGCCTGCTGCTGAGACGGCATCTGGCGGCCGTGGCGGCGCCGTCGACGGCCGTCGGGGAGGTGGCGGCCGAGCGCTTCGGCCCGATCGTTCACAGAATCGCCAACAGCGTCGATCCGGCTTTCACGCCCGGGGCGGCGGACGCACGCGAGGACGTGCTGGTCATGGTCGGGCACCTGTTGCCGTGGAAACGGCACAAGGGCTTTCTGGAATGTCTGGCGCGGGTGCGCGTGAAATATCCGAGCATGCGCGGCATCGTTGCCGGCGCGAACCTCTTCGGCGAGCACCGGAAATACGCCGAAGCGTTGAAGCGGCGCACGGCGGAACTCGAGCTCACCGAGGCGGTGACCTGGCTCGGGGAGGTGCCGCGCGAAGACATGCCCGCGCTGTTGGCCCGCGCTCGCGTCCTGGTGCATCCGGCGCCGCGCGAGCCGTTCGGGCGGGTGGTGATCGAGGCGCTGGCCTGCGGCACGCCGGTAGTCGCGGTGGACGCGGCCGGCCCGGGGGAGATCCTCCGCGACGGCGGCGGGACGCTGGTGCCGGACTTTCGCGGGCACAGACTCGCCGCGGCGGTGCTGCGGATCCTGGACGACCCCCGCCGGGCGCGCGCACTGGCCGAAGCGGGGCGCAATCTCGTCGAGTCCCGCTACGGCGCGGTCAAGCACGCGCGGACGCTGACGCAGCTCTACCGGGATCTACTGGGCCGCGCTACATCCCGGTGATATTATACCCCGCGTCGACGTGCAACACCTCGCCGGTGACGCCGGCGGCCAGATCGCTCGCGAGGTACAGCGCCGCGCCGGCGACGTCGTCCTGCGTGACGTTGCGTTTCAACGGCGCGCGCTCGGCGCAGACGTCGAGCATCCTGGAGAATCCCTTGATGCCGCTGGAAGCGAGGGTCTTGATCGGTCCGGCGGAGACGGCGTTGACGCGCACGCCGTCTTCCCCGACGTCGGCGGCGAGGTAGCGGACGCTGCACTCGAGCGCGGCCTTGGCCACGCCCATGACGTTGTAGCTCGGGATCACCTTCTCCGAACCGTAGTAGGTCATCGCCACGACGTTGCCCTTGGATTTGGCAAGATGCGGCAGCCCCGCTTTCGTCAGGGCCACGAGCGAGTAGGCGCTGACCGCGAGCGCGGTCGCGAAGCCCGCGCGTGATGTGTCGACATAGCGCCCCTCGAGGTCTTCGCGATGAGCGAAAGCCACCGCATGCACCAGAACGTCCACCCCGTCCCATTTCTTCCCCACCTCTTCGAAGACGGCGGCTATCTGCGCGTCGTCGCAAACGTCGCACGGCAGGATCAACTCGGCGTCCATCCTCTCGGCCAGCGGCCGGACGCGCTTCTCCAGCGTCTCGCCCAGGTAGGTGAAGCCCAGCGTCGCGCCGGCCTTGTGCATGGCCTGGCTGATAGCCCAGGCTATGCTGCGGTTGTTGGCCAGGCCGAAGACCAGCACGCGTTTGCCCGCGAAGAGATCGAGTTCCGCCACGATTTCTCCTAACGTTGACATGAACCATCGATAGTCCGGATACTTTGCCGGTTTTCTTCCCGCGCGTCAAGCCAAACCGGGCTTGCAACCGACCGGAGCCGGGTTTATCCTTGAGGCATGGAGCGCCTCCTGGAATGGATCATGGCCGACGCACCCGACAACCTCCGCGCACACCTCCTCGAAAAAGCCAGGGCGCTGCCCGACGCGCCGGGAGTGTACATCATGAAGGACGAAGCGGGCGCGGAGATCTACGTCGGCAAGTCCAAGAACCTGAAAAAACGCGTCACGACCTACTTTCATGGCCGCGACGAAACTCCCAAGACCGTCGCGCTGGTGGAGAACATCCACGACTTCGACTATGTCGAGACCGACTCGGAGATCGAGGCGCTGTTGTACGAGAGCCGGCTGATCAAGGACCTGAAGCCCAAGTATAACATGATGCTCAAGGACATGGACCGCTACCCCTATATCGAGGTGACGATGGGGGAGGATTTCCCGCGCGTCCTGGTCAAGTGGCGCAAGATCGAGAACAAGAGCCGCTGGTTCGGTCCCTTCGTCAGCGGCGGCGACGTTAGGGCGACCTTGAACCTGCTGCAGCGCATCTTCCGCTACCGCATGTGCAGCCGGCAGTTGCAGGCCGGGAGCAAGCCGCGGCGCGACCAGCGCGCGTGCCTGAACTACCACATCGGCCGCTGTGCCGGCGCCTGCTGCGGCCGCATCGGCAAGGAGGAGTACCGCAAGCGCATCGCCAGCCTTTGCCGCTTCCTCGCCGGGCAGAAGAAGGATCTCATCAAGGACCTGAACGAGGAGATGCGGGCGGCCGCCGGGAAATTGCAGTTCGAATCCGCCGCGGCGCTGCGCGATTTGGTGCAGTCGCTGGAGAGCATCCACGAGCAGCCCGCGCTCGACGCGCAGCTCGCCCCGGCGGCGCCGTCTATCGACCTGACTCGCGGTTTGGAGGCGCTGCAGGAGGCGTTGAGACTGCCGCAGCCGCCGCGGTGTATCGAAGGCATCGACATCGCCAACCTGCAGGGCCAGGAGACGGTCGGCTCGCTGGTCAGCTTCCGCGACGGTCTGCCTTTCAAGGACGGCTACCGGCGATTCCGGATCGAAACCGTGGAAGGGCAGGACGACTTCGCCAGCATCCGCGAGGTGGTCAACCGCCGATACGGCCGGCTCGCGCGCGAGGGCAAACCCCTGCCGGATATCGTTCTCATCGATGGAGGCAAGGGGCAGCTCGCCATGGCCGCCAAGGCTCTCGGCGACATCGGCGCCAAGCCCGGGGCGCTGCTGGCGCTGGTGAAAAAAGAGGAGACGCTGTACCGCGAGGGCGAAGCCGAGCCGGTACCGCTGTCCAAGCGGAGCGCGGGGTTGAAGCTGCTGATGTATGTCCGCGACGAAGCGCACCGCTTCGCCCAGCATTACCACCATATCCTGCGTCGCAAGACGATGTTCGGAGAGAAGAAGTGACCGTTTCGCCCGGCAATTGGCTGTACTGCCCCAACTGCGGGAGCGCGCGCTTCTATATCAAGCACGGAGACGGACTGCTCTTCTTCCGTATCAGCAGAAACGGCTCGGTCGTGCCGCGCGGCGGAACATCGTCCACGCCGCCGAGCGATCTTGACGAAGCGGAGATCGCCTGCGCAAGCTGCGCGTGGCACGGGAGGTTGGCAGAGTTGGTCTAATCCCTACAAATCCCCGATGGCTTGGCGATATTCGTCGTAGTCGATCTCTCCGTTGCGGAATGCCTGCTTGAGCTGCACGTATTCCTGGACGCGCTTGTTCTCGCCGGCGCACGCCGACTCCATCTCGCCCACCGCCTCGTCGGGCAGACCCAGGTCGCGCACGCGGTGACGGTAATCCTTGAGCGCGGCGCCCTTGCCGAGGTTGGCCACGTAGTCGCCGAGCTTCTTGACTTCGCGGCCATGCTCGTCATACTTGGCCATCACCGCGGCGGCGGCGGTGCTCTCCTCGGCCGTCGGCTTCGTGTCGGGAGTTGTCTTGCCCGTGGTGCGCTTCTCCAGTTCCTTCTCGCCCAGCGTCTTGCCCGCATCGGCAACCAATTCGCCGTTCTCTTTGGCCACGAGGAGGTCCTGCCCGCGCTGCCAGTCGTCCTGGAAGCTGCGCTGGCCGTTCTTGATCTCCCAGACCAGAGTCCGCAAAGTGCCGTAATACGCTTTCGCGTCGAGAATCTTTTCCTTGCGGCACTGCTCGAGTGTCTGGTAGGCGGTGTAATCCTCTATGCCGTCCAGACGCGCGCAAAGCTGGCACGGAGCCTTGCCGTAGCCCTTGCAATCCGGGCAGGGCCCGAGACCGCGGGTTTCGCCCTCGCCCTTGCAGCGCTTGCATTCCTTCTTCTTGTCACCGCCACATTCGGGGCAGGTCCGCCAGCCGGTGCCTTCGCAGAAGATGCAGAGAACGTATTTCTCCGGCTCCTCGGGGCGTTTTGAGAAGTCGGTGATGCGCGCGTGCGGCCCCCAATCCTTGTACCACTTGCGCCAGGCCGGATTGATCACGGCGGGGGCGCGCTTGGTCTTGCCCTTGACTTCGATAACGCGCATACGACACTTGCGGCACTTGATCTTGCCTTCTTCGTTGCACTCGTTGCAATCAAGTTCGCCCGCGCCGTCGCAAACGGGACAGGTGACCATGGCGTTACGGCTGACCCCCGTGCCGCCACAAGCGAAGCAGTGTTCATATCCGGTATTCCCGCAACGTCCGCAATCCTCCATGGCGAGTTCTTCGCCAGCCCAAGCCACCAGCGTCGCCAGACAGGCGCCGAAGAGAAAAGCAGAGAAAATGCGTCGGACCATCTGGGTATGCATCATTTCGCCTCCCGGAAAAAACCACCGTCTTCTTATACTATATATGGGCCAAGCCAAACCGTCAACCCAAAAGCGAACCGCGTCTTGACACAGACGCGCACATGACGTCCAATGCATGTTTCAACAATGTTCGGAAGGCGGGCTGGCGTGCTCGAGGAGCTGTATCTGGAAAATTACGTTCTCTTTACGCAAGCCGCCTTGCGTTTCGGGCCGGGCTTGAACGTGATCAGTGGCGAAACCGGCGCCGGAAAAAGCCTGCTCGCGGGCGCGCTCGGCTTGGCGCTGGGAGCGCGCGCCACCGGCGAAGCATTTCGGCAAGGCGCGGACGAAACCCGCATCCGGGCGCTTTTTCGCCCGGATAGAAAGCTCGGTGAAGAACTAGGTGCCGACGAAGACGGTGAAGTCCTCTTCGAACGACTGCTTCAACGCGAGAAACCCAGCCGCCTGAGCGTGCAAGGCCGACCTGCGAGCGCCGCTGCGATCAAGCCGCTGTCCGAACGGTTGGTGGACATGGCCGCGCAGAACGAGCACACGCGGCTGGTCGACCCGACCTATCAGCGGGTACTGCTCGATCGTTACGGTCGGCTTGAAGACGAAATCGCGCGCTTTTCCGAAGCCTTCCAGTCGGCCGCATCGCTGCTGCGACGGATCGAGGCGGGCGATGTCGAGCGCGAACGCGTGCGCCGACAATTGGCGGAGGTGCGGCATCAACTCGCCGGGATCGAGGGTGTGTCTTTCGACCCGGAGACCGACCCGCAACTCGAGGAACGCATCCGCTTTCTCTCCAACGCCGAGACAATCCGACAACTCGCGGCCAAAGCGGTAGATACGCTGTACGAAGGCGACGCGCCGCTCTATGACGCCCTCGGCGGACTGGCACGCGAAACCGAGGAGGTGGCCGCGGACAGCCCCACGCTGACGGAAGCGCTGAGCATGGTGCAGGAAGCTGCGACGCTGGTGGAAGAAGCCGCGCGAAGCTATCGCGGGGTGCTCGACGAGATCGAAGCCGAACCCGGCGCGTTGGAGGCGACGATCGAACGGGCAGAAACTTTGAAACGTCTGGCGCGGCGACTGGGCTGCGAGGTTGCCGAGATCCCCGAGCGTGAAGCGAAGTTGCAGAAGGAAGCGGCGGAGTTGGCGGCATGGGAAAACGATACCGCCACCATCTCAGGAGAATTGACGACACGCTGCTCCGAGTTGCGCGAGACGGGGATGGCCCTGCGGAAGAATCGAGCGCAAGCGGCGAAGAGACTCGCGCAGGCCGTCAATGAAGAACTGGCCGCGTTGGAGATGCCGGCGGCCAATTTCACCATCGAGCTCGCTCCGCTCTGGAACGGGGACGAGCCGCCGGAGAATCTGTTGCGGCGCGCGGGTCCGGGCGGCCTGGAAACGATCTCTTTTCGCATCGCGCCGAATCCGGGCGAAGCAGCGTCGACACTTGCCGAGACCGCCTCGGGCGGTGAAGCCTCGCGCGCGATGCTGGCGCTGAAAGCGGCGCTCTCGCAGGTGCATTGCCCCCCGACGTTGTTCTTCGACGAGATCGACGCCGGCATTGGCAGCCGCCTAGGTGATGTTATAGCGAACAAGCTGAAGTCGCTCGCCGCGACGCGACAGGTCATCGCCATCACCCATTTGCCGCAGATCGCCGCGGCCGCAACGGTGCACTTGAAAGTCGAGAAGCACATAGAGAAGAAGCGAACCGTCGCCACAATCGCCAATCTGACAGGAAAAGCCCGCATCGAGGAGATCGCGGAAATGATCCGCGGCAAGTCGGCCACGCGAACGACGCGCAAGCAGGCCGAGGAACTCCTCGATAACGCCGGGTCGTGACCACGCCGCCCTTCCTTTCTTCTTAGGACCCGTCCAAAAATAAATTCAGAAAAAACCTCAACCGTGACCCAGGCGCCTGCCGGCAGATGATGCATGGAACGAGACCGGCTACACATACGGGTTGCCCCTGTCGGCGTCGAGACCACCCCCTGGCTGAGCGATCCCGAGTGGTGTCGTTGTCTGAACACCGTCCCGGATGCTCCTCTTCTGAAAGCAGGGTAAAGTTATGCCTACAGAAGAGTTATCGTCAACTTTTACCGGATGCCTTTAGCGATTCTGGCGTTGTAGTATTAGGCTGTTGCCTCCAGGAGATTGTTGGGGCTCCGTTTCTCTTTCGTGTTTGAAATTGATATCGTCTCCGGTTCCGAATTGGCGATCTGGTCCGGCACTCGTTACGGTGGTGACTGATTTCCCAGAGTCGACCAGATGCTGAACACGGAAGGCTGTTCCAAAAGGATCAACGGCTTTGCCGTTTGGATCAATCTTGAGGTTGATGTTGCTGGCTTCATGCTGTGACTTGATCATCTGATCCAATTTATCCTGTGTGGTGGCCGGATTACTGTGGAACATATCGCTGGCTGCATACGCAAGAACTTGGACGGCATCTTCGGCAAAGAAGACCGGCATTGACATCGTCTGAAACCACCAGAGACCACCAGCGGCCAGCGCGATCAACACAACTATGCCAATGATTATCTTCTTCATCTCATGCCCCAACGTCAGAGGTAACAGGTCCGGTTGACCTCATTGTTGTGTGCCTTATTATCATTACGACACGACATAGACCACATCTCTTACTAACCGCGCCATTAAATACATTGCGCCCGCGGTGACCGGAGAAGCAGCAAATCAGGCACTATCGACGGGTTGTCTGCAAGGTATTTAGGGGCGCGGTTAGTATCTCGAAGTGCCAGCCGAACACGCAGAGATACCATTTCGTCCCAGATGCCGTCGGCGGCCTACTGGGCAGGCCGCGCCCGCAGAATCCTGGCGGGATGAGAAGGCGGCGCACGCGGCTGTAACTACGATCGGCCTACGGCCTCCCTCCGTTACAGCCGCCTTCGTGAAAAAGGACCAAGTCTTCCACATCGCCATACGCCTGGGTCAGAAGCTCCGGATCCTGCTCGCGCGCCGCCAACATCGTCCGATACCGACGGATCGAATTCTCGATAGCGTCATCGGACAGATCGATCTGATAAGCGTCCGAAAGTTCCCCGCGAATCTGAGACACAGACCAATGCCGGGCAAATCGACGATGCCCAATCCAGGCAAAGATTTTCCAGTCGATCATCCACCACGGCATGGTAATGCTGTACTCGGAGTCCGGGCTGAAAGTGCGATGATGACTCGGACACTCCGCATCCGGGCAACGTACAAGACGCATCAACAGATGCACCGGTCCCTCGAATGTGTGAATCCGATGGTGCCGATGATCGCACACATGCATCTTGCGACCACAAACCGGACAGGTGCGGTCTTCAACCTCCAATTCCACTTTCTTGAACGCGGTATTCAATGGCCAGGGGGTTGGCATAGCGGAGATCATCTCATCAAGAAATATCCGAACCTACCCCTATATCGGCAACTTCTATCGGAGGCCTTTAGCCTTTGATCGGATCGTTGAAAGAAAAGCCCGCGCGGCCCACGCTCGTTACGCATCGCGCAGCCATTCCTCCAGCTTCGCCTTGATCTCGTCCCGCACCCGGCGGAAGAC
>CAYWFP010000082.1:0-18530 GCA_964457365.1 uncultured Planctomycetaceae bacterium | reverse complement strand
CCGAACGGCCCTTTTTGAAAAATGGTCGGGGAGACTGGATTTGAACCAGCGACCTGTTGCTCCCAAAGCAACCGCGCTACCAAACTGCGCTACTCCCCGGGAATCGGATTTTTCATTATACGTTTATACGTTGGCGGGGCGCGGAAGTCAACGGGCGGATCATTTAAACCAGGTACTCCGCGGCGGCCTGGTCGAGCAGCCAGACTACCTCCCCCTCGTCGGGGCGGATGCGCGCGGCCGGCAGAGGCGACTCGCGCGGTTCTCCGCCGGGCTCCAGAATCTCGCGCACCGCCTCGGCCTTGTCCTCACCGCGCACGAGAAAGACGATGCGGCGCGCGTGGTTGAGGAGCGGATAGGTCATGGTCAGCCGGGTCTCGCCGCTGGCGGGAATGGTGTTGGCCACGACCCAGCGCTCGGTCTCCTCAAGCGCGGGACTGTCCGGAAAGAGGCTGGCGGTGTGGCCGTCGCTGCCGAGGCCGAGAAAGACGAGCGAGAAACGGTCGTGTTCCGCGGAAGGCTGGCCCCGGTTCCAGACGGCGAAGGTTTCCTTCAACGCGCGCTCGTACTCCTGCGCGGCCACCTCCGGATACTCCGCGCCGCCGTGCATCGGAACGTAATGCTCGCGCGGCAACCCCAACGGCTCGAGCAACTCGCGATAGGCAGTGCCGTAGTTGCTGCGCGCGCTCACCGGCGGCACGCAGCGCTCGTCGCCCCAGAAGAAACGCGAGCGGTAGAACGCCTCCCTGGCCTTGGCGAACATGGCGCCCTCGGACAGGCCGGAGGAGGAAAAGCGGTGGACCAGATGGCGGTACAGACCGACCGGGGTCTGTCCGCCGGAGAGCACGATCAGGGGCGCCGGCGTCTGTGGATCGGAACAGACGGCCAGCAACCGCTCCGCCGCGGCCGCGACCAGAGCCTGAGCACCGCTGCAGATCACGATCTCGCCAGGCATACGCTTCCTCGGTGCCCCCTCGCCAAGACGACAAACGCATTCTGCCCAAACGGCGGGAAAACGCTACCCCAAATTCGAAGACGCGGCGCGACCATGCTTCAGGAAGGTGTCGATAGCGCGCTGCAACTGCTCGATCCTGTACGGCTTGGGCACGACCAGATCGGCGCCGCAGTCGAAGAGGTCGTCCTGCTCCCAGTGCTCCAGCACGGCCGAGACGATTATGATCGGCAGATCCTCGTGCAGGGTGCGCAGGTGCCAGGCGAGACTGACGCCATGCCGCTCGGGGAGGTTGATATCCAGCAGCGCCATATCGGGCGGACGCCCCTGCAGCACGACCTCCACCTCCTCGGCGCGGCCGCAGGAAACCGCTTCGTGCCCGATGCTCTCGACCACGGTGCGGGCGAGTCCGCGCGAATCGTCGTCGTCCTCGACAATCAATATCAGCGCCATTACGCTCCTCCCTGGCGCGAGTACACTCTTGCAGACGGAAGCATTCCCCTCTATGGTTAAGTCTAGCCGACAACGCGACATAGTCAAATCGGCGAACCGCTCGGAAAAAGAAATCCGTTTCGTTCGACCGCAAGGGAACCGGTCTCGATGTCAATCGCCATACACCCTTACCGCCACGGTACGTTTCGTGACGATGCCGACGCCGTGGTCACGCTCTGGAACGCCGCCGCGCGGGAAAACTACGGCTTCTTCCCGCTCACGCGGGAGCTGTTTCTTCGGCGCATCGTTCTGTGCCGGCGGTTCGATCCGGGCCGGTTGCTACTGGCCGCCGACGGCGAGGAGGTCGTCGGCATGCTCCATTTCGACCTCGTCACCGAGCCGCATTATCCGCACTGCGGGGTAATCGAAGCCGTGACGGTGGCGCCGGATCACCGCCGCGGGGGCATTGCCACGCTGTTGATGACGCAGGCGCTGGACTGGTTCGCGCGGCAGGGCATCGACTGTATCGACGGCCTGGGGAGCTGGCCGTATACGCCGTTCTATACCACGTTGATCGACGGCTCCGAACGCTCCGGCGCGTTCCTGGACGATGCGGCCAGCCTGGCGCTCTTCGAACGTTTCGGCTTCGCGCGCCGACGCGAGAGCCTGGTGATGGAGCTCCGTTTCGCGGCAACCGAACGATACCGCCAGACGCCGGCGGAAGAGGACACGGTACTCCTCGCGCCGCGGCGGAGCGAGCAGACCTGGCTCGACTTCGTCTTCCGCGGTTGGCAGCTTCACGACCACGCCGTCATGGAGCCCGGTCGGAGCCCGATCAGCCGCGCCATCTTCGCGCGCATGAACGGGTTGAGCGACTACCGCGGCAGCGAGGAATACGCGCTCTTCGGGGTGCACACGGTCCATGCCAAACGTCGCCGGAGGTGGGCCGGACGCAACCTCGAAATGCTGCTGGCCCACGTGCGCGGGCGCGGCGCCGAACGGGTGGAACTGCATGTCTATGCCGACAACGCGGCGGCGGTAAAACTGTACGAGAAGCTCGGATTCGCGGAGATCGCGCGCACGGTAATGCTGCGCCGCGAGCCTGCCTGACGCCAGAGGCATCGCCCTCGCACCGCGCCGCCACCGTAGACAGAATTGGCTTGACCCGTTCTCCCCTGCGGATAAAGTTGCTCATGACGACAATGCAGCTTCTTGTCGCGCCGATGGTTAGCTCACCCGCGCGGGGCGGGCTCCGTTTCGGGCACGTTTTCTTTACAGGATCCGACAATACAGCACATGTTTTTTTTATTTTCGAACCCGCAGCCGGTATGCCGGCCGTATAACAGAACGGAATCGGAGGCAGAGGGTGGGTGAAGCGCCGTCCGATTCCCTGATGGGCGACATGGAAACCTCCGCGCTGTGGGAGAGTGCCCGGACGCCCGAGGAGATGCTCGGCCAGTTCATCGGTGGCGACGAGCAGGCGTTCCACGACCTGGTCGACGCGGTGGGCGGACGGCTCTTCGGCTTTATCTGCCGCTTTCTGGGCGATCATCACCTGGCCGAGGACGTCTACCAGACGGTGCTGGTGAAGGTGGCCACGCACGCGCGCAGCTACGACGGACGGGCGCGGTTCACGACCTGGATGTACCAGATCGCGCGCAACGCCTGTCTCGACGCGGTGCGCAGTCGCGCCCGGCGGAAAGTGGTCTCGCTCGACGCGGAGGCCGGCGACTGCGACAGTAGCCTGCTGGAGGCGCAGATGGTCTCGGACCTGCCGCCAGCGGAGCAGTTGACCGTGGCGGAACTGGGTGCGCGCATCTCCACGGCGGTGGAGGCCCTGCCGCCGGAGCAGAAGGAAGTTTTCCTGCTGCGCGAGAACGCGGACCTGACCTTCGAGGAGATCGGCGAGATACTCGGCTGCGGCAAGGAGACGGCCAAGAGCCGAATGCGGTACGCCCTGAAACGATTGCAGAACGCGCTCAGCGCCGAAGCGCGATTGTACGGCCTCTTGAACGGACTGTAACGATGAAACGCGAAGACGCCAAAGACTTCATTCTCGAACACCTCTACGGCGAACTCGACCCCGAACGCGAGCGCGCGTTCCTGGCCGAAGTCGACGAAGACGATGAACTCGAGCACGAGTTGACGGTCACGCGGAAGCTGCTGACAGCCTACCGCATGGCCCCGCCGCCGGCAGCGCCCAAGAACGCCGCGCAGACCGCGCTGGAGACCGCCCGCAACGAACGCACCAAGGCGATGCCGCTGTTTCCGGAAACGCCCGCGGAGGCGCCGGCGCCCGCGACCGAGCCGGCCCGCGGCGGCATCCTCTTCCATCCCGCGCTCAAGGCCGCCGCGGCGGTGCTGATCGTCGGCACGGCGTACGTCGTCTACCAGGGCATCCCCGATGCCAAGCACGTCGTATTCGAACACGAACGCGCCAAACGGCGCCAGGCCATGGCCGAACAACGGCACAAAGAGGAACGGGAAGCCCCGGAGGCGCGGCCGCCGGAGGCGGTGGAGGAGGAACTCGACCGCATCGAGGAGCTCAAACGCGAGGGCGAGTTGTGGATCCCCGAGCAGGAGGTGAAGACCGACCAAAGCCGCGAGCCCGCCCCGGAGCCCCGCGAGCCCGCCCCGGAGCCCCGCGAGCCCGCCACGGAGCCCGGTGCCGACAAAGACGATACGCCGCCGGGAAAGCTGGCGCAGCGGTCGGCCGCGACGACGGAAGCATTCGGGGAAGCCGGCGAGAAGCCCGCGCCGGCTGCGCCGGGGATAGGCGGTCGAACGTGGCGGAGGAAGACGCCCGCCGCCACGACCGAGCCGGAGAAGGACCCGGAGGAGCCGCCTTCCGCCGCGGGTCGTATCGCACGCGACACGACCGATTCGGCCCCCGGCGGCCGTGGCCGTACTGCAAACGCCGAGGACGCCGCGCCGATGACGGAAGGTTCCCCGCCCGCGTCGTCAAAGAAGCTGGAGAATGCACCCACCGCCCACCGACGGGACGAAGGGGAGAAAGACGTCGAAGGTGGCGTTGCCGACAACGCGCACACCACGGAGTCGGATGAGCTGAAACAGCCCGCGCCGCGCGAGGCCGAGGAGACCGTGCGGGAAGCCGCCGACAAGAGGAAGGGCAACGTCGCTCTGGTCCCGAAAGCGGAGAACGAGGAACCCACCGAGGACACACTGCCGCCGGCTATGGAGGAGGGTCCCGCTCTCGGCGCGACCGTCGAAGCAAGAGACGAAGCCGAGCCGCACAAAAAGAAGGCGGACGAGAACCTGATCCGGGAGCAGCCGGCGGAGGCCGCGTTGCGCGCCTACAGGCGGCATATCCAGAACGCCCGGGACGCGAAGGAACGGGCGGCCGAGGCGGAGGCACCCTCGGGCCCCCCGGGCACGCGCGACGAGACGGATGAATCTCCCGCGCCAAAGACGAAAGCGGAAGAAGCGCCCGCCCCCGAACGCCCCCACGACCGACCCGACCGACTCAGATGGTCGAAAAGGACGCCCGACGCCGGCGGAAACGCCGAACAGGGACCGGCGGACGAGGCCGAGGACGCGGAACCGCCGGCGCGGAGGAAATCGTCGGATTCTGTTGCCCGGACCCGCGGAGAAGAAACCGAGGAAACGGCAGAGCCACAGAAGGCCGCCCTCGCGGAGAAGAAGATGGAGCAGCGCCGCGCGGAAGCCCGGACCCGAAATACCGATTCCCTGGAGAAGGCCCGGAAGGAGAGCGCCGAAGCGATGGAGAGAATCGCGCAGGATATCGCCGAGCAGGAGAAACGAGTCGCCGAATCGGTCGCCCGCGGCTTTGTCCTCAACGCCCGCCGCCGTTTCGAGCTGCACGACTACCTGAGCACGCTCTTCTATATCGAGAAAGCGCTGGAGAAGAAGCCGGAGAAGCCGGAACTGCTGCGCGAGGCGTATGAATTGAAGGCCCGGTCGGAACTGGCGCTGCAGCGCCTCGACGCCATGAAGGAATCGCTCGCCAAGCTCCAAGACTACGACGAACCGCTGGCCGGGGAACTGCAGCGGCGGTATGCCGACGCCCGCGAACGGGACCGCGAAGCCGCCGCGGAGGCCTCGCTGGTCGAGGAAGCGACGCCGCCCGCGGCACGAGAAGAGCCACGGCCGTTCAACCCGACAACCGATCCGTACGAACGCGAAGCCGAACGCGGCTTCTGACTCACGCTCACGGCGCGCGCGGCAGGGCCGGCCCATCGAGCTCCGGTCCCCCGCCGTCGGCCGGGTCGTCGGGGCCGGGAACGAACGGCCGGCGGACGGAAGGCCGCAACGGCGGCGGCAGGCGTCGGCGCTTCTCGAACTTCGGCGCCGGCGGCAGCATCTTTCCCTCTGCGGCCTTGATCAGCACCGCCTCGATCTCTTTCCAGTCTTTCTCCAGTTGCGCCCGCGCCTCGGGCGAAAGCTGCCCCATATACCGCGCGCCGCGTTCCCGCGGCGGCAGCAGGCGACTCGGGAGCAACCTGCCGGCGGCCATGGCCGCGAGCAGATGCCCCACCTCCTCGCGGCTCATCCTTCCGATGCGCTCGCCCGCGCGATGGGCGAGGATGGAGACGGCGTTGTGGCGATCCGGCTCGCCCGCGAGAACGCCCAGCCCGATGAGCACGCCGTCGAACACGTGGCTCGCCGTCGCCTCGGCGCTATGCGCATCGCCTGTCGCCATGCCCCGGAACAGGCGTTGCAGCGCCAGGAAGATCGCTTCGAGATCCTTGCGCGGATCGTCGACCGCGCTCGGCCCCAGGCGCAACCAGATCCGCGCCATCGCTCTGGCGCAGAGATCGGGATTGCCTTGTCGTGCGATGTTGGTAGTCATCTCGGCGTAGGAGGAGACAGAGAGCCTGGGTGACGTCGGCAGCGCGGCGGCGTCGAGACCCTCGCCTCCGTCGCCCGGCGGCGGCTTGTGGTGATCCACCAGCGGGTGCGGCGTCCAGACCACCTCGCGTCCGGCCTCGTGGTCGGCCAGCGCCTGGCGGTAGCGCTCCATGGCCTCGGAATACGTGCCGGCCCCGCGCGCCAGCGCCTTCTCCTCGTATTCGACCGCCTTGGCATAGGCGCCGTTGACGAAGTAGGCCTCGGCAAGGGTGTCGAGGATGTAGGGCGAACGTCCGCCGTCGAGCGCATGCGCCTTGAGCGCCAGTCGTAGCGACTCGTCCGGATCGCGCTTGGCCGGATCCGTCGCCGTCGCCAGCAGCCAGGCGAGGTTGTTGTAAAGCGTCGGATCGCGCGGATCCTGGAGAATCGCGCGTTTGAGCGTGGCGATAGCCTCCTCGACAGCGCCCTCGTCCTCGAGGAAGATCGCCTCCATCTGGCCGACCCAGGGATGGGCGGCCAGCCGGCGGCGAATCTCCGCGCGCGTGGCAGCCGCTTCCGTCTCGCGCCCCAGCGCCGAGAGGCTGCGGGCCTTGTAGACCAGAACATGCGCTTGTTCGGGAAACCCGCCCAGACGCAGCATCGTGTTGTTCGCCAGATCGATCCGGCGCAGCAGGGCCTCGTAATCCGCGAGCGCCAGATCGTGCCGGCCGAGATTGGCGAAGAGCTTCGCCCGCTGGAAGAGGGCGTAACCGTCGCCGGGGCTGCGCACGAGAAAGCGACAGATCTCCGCGATGGCTTCGGCGTAGCGGCGCTGCCGCTGCAGGCACTCGGCCAGAAAGATATACGGGGTGGGGTCGATCATCATCCGCGGCGATTCCCGCTTCAGAATCTTGCGGAATATCACCTCGGCGTCGGCATAGCGGTCGACCTCGTACAGCGCCCGGCCGAGGAGGGAGTACTCGTTATACCCCACCTCGACCTGCCGCGTTTCGGCAACGCGCACCATCTTTTCGAGCTGTCGCACCGTCGTGGCATAGTCCCGCTGGTCGAAGGCGTTCTCGGCCGTGCCGGCAAGCGCCTGCGGATTCTTCGGATCGAGCGCCAGGGCGGTCTCGAGAAAGCTCTCGCCGAAACCGAGCGGGCGCGGCGGCGCAGGCCCCGGAAAGATGCCGGGCTGCCGTCGGAAGCGGACGCGCTTGGCCACGCGCTCGGCCAGCCAGCGGCGCAGTTCCGGCGGCCAGCGGCGCGCACGCAGAAGCTCCCGCCGCGCCAGCTCCGGCGGCAGCGCCTCCAACTCGTTCAAGTGCAAGCGCGCACGGTCTTCCTCGCCGACGGCCAGCGCCTCGCGAATACGGTGGAAGTAATACCGCGCCAGCATGTCTTCCCAGCCGTACCACAACAAGCCGCCGGCGGCGGGAATCGCGAGCGCGGCCAGGAAGAGCCAGAGCGCCAGCCAGCGGCCGTGCCGCCGGTAGGGCGCGGGCACAGCGGATTCGGTCAGAGCAACGGCCACGTACGTCACCTCGCCACGAAATACCCTCAGCCCTATTGTATTGGACGAAGACGGCTGCGGCAAGAAGCGGCTACGTCGATTCAGCGTTCGATGCGCAGGCGCGTATCGAGGTCGGTCGGGGAGAAATGCCCCTCGCGTTTGGGATAACGGTAGATCTGGCTGTCGGGGAAGATCTCGGCCATGTACTTGGCCAGCTTGACGATGGTGGGCCCGTACCCGTCGCGGTACATGAAATACTCCAGCGCGTAGCCCATATCGCCGGCGGTCTGGTAGCGCTTGGCGCGTCGTCGCTGGAGCGCGAGGTAGACGATATCGCAGAGCTCGTCCGGAACATCCTTGCGCATGGACTTGACGTCGGGGACCTTGCACTCCTTCACCTTGTCGATGGTGTCGAAGACGTCGTCGCACATGAAGACGTTGATGCCGGTCAGCAGCTCCAGGAAAACGGTGCCCAGCGAGAAGAGATCACTGCGGCCGTCGGTCTCCTCGTAGGATGCCTGCTCGGGCGACATGTACTCGACCTTGCCCATGAGCACGTCGCCTTCCTTCTGCTCCAGGAAGCGCCGCGCCTTGGCGATGCCCCAGTCGGCGAGCTTGGCCTCGCCTTCGCTGGTGATCATGATGTTCTTCGGCGAGACGTCGCGGTGAACGATGCCGAGCTGGTTGCCGTCCTCGTCGGTGCGGCCGTGGGCGTACTCGAGCCCGCGACAGATACGGCTGACGATGAAGGTGGCGATATCGACCGGGATGCGCCGGCCGAGTTCGAGGTGGCGGTCCATGAACTGTTCGAGGTTGACGCCGTTGATGTACTCCATGGCGATGAAATAGCCGTCCTGGAACTTGCCGAGCTGGTAGATCTGCACGATGTTCTGGTGCACCAGCCCGGCGACGAGCTTGGCCTCGCCGATGAACATGTCGACGAAGTCGCGGTTGTCGGTGTACTTGGGGAGGATGGTCTTGATCGCCACGCGCTTGGTGAAGCCCTCGGACCCGAGCTGGTCGGCCTCGTAGACCGAGCCCATGCCGCCGGTGGCGACCTTGCGCACGAGATGATAGGTCGTCGTGTCGTAGATGAAGAACGGCAGCTTGATGTCGTCCATCGGTCGATCCCGTTGTCGAACAACCGTTACCAGCTTACACCAAACGCGCGTTCAGGCAAGAAGGCAACGGAAAAATACGCTCCCGCCTCGGGCAGTTCCGGCGAAAAAAAAAAGCGCTTCCGCAGCCGGAAGCGCCGAATGTCCCCTGTCGCGGCCTGACGGCTAGGCGTCGGCCTTGTCGTCGGCATCCCCGTCCGCTTCGTCTGATTCCTCAGCAGTCGGCACGGACGCTTCGTCGCCGTCGCGGTCCGCTTCGTCCGCTTTCTCCTCGGACGCCGGCGTTTCCTCCTGGGCCTTCTCGTCCTCGGTCTTCTCCGGTTCGGCGGCATCCTCCCCGCCCGGGGATTCCGCCTGGGGCGCGGTTTCGGGGGGCGGCGTGGCCGCCTGCGCCGGCGCGGACTTGCCCCCGCGCTGGGGCATCTCCGCCTCCACCAGTTCGAAGATCACCTGCTCGGCACCGTCGCCGATGCGCCGCTTGTCCATGTGCAGGATACGGCAATAGCCGCCCGGGCGCTGCGCGTAGCGCGGCCCGATCTCCTCGAAGAGGCTCTTGACCACGCTCTTGTCCTGCAGCAGGCCGATCGCCCGGCGGCGGCAATGCAGCGTGCCGCGCTTGGCCAGCGTGATCAGTTTCTCGGCGAATGACCGCGCCTCCTTGGCCTTGGCCGGCGTAGTGATGACCCGGCCGTGCAGGAAGAGGCTGGTGACGAGGTTGCGCACCATCGCCTTGCGATGGCTTGGGGTGCGATTGAGTTTACGGCCGCGGTTGCGATGTCGCATCGACTGGTCTCGCTTTCCTGATTCGCTCTATTTTTCTTCTTTTTTGATCACGCCGAAGGAGAGCCCCATCTCCGAGAGCTTCATCTTGATCTCCTTCAGGCTCGTCTTGCCGAAGTTGCGCACCTGCAGCATCTCCGACTCCGAACGGCTGACCAGATCCCGCAGCGTCTTGATGCCCTCGGCCGCGAGGCAGTTGGCCGCGCGCACGCTCGGATCGAGGATCGAGACCGGCTGGTTCAGGCGTTCGGCCTGCTCGGCGTCCATGCTCTCGGTCGGTTGTTCGGCCTCGACCGTCTCGACGCCCTCCACCGGCGCCTCGCGCTCCATCTCGCGTCCGAGTTCGTAGAACTTGACGAAGGGGTTGAGATGCTTGCGCAGAATCGTCGCCGCCTCGACCATGGCATCCTCGGGCAGTACCGTGCCGTTGGTCCAGACCTCGAGGATGAGGCGCTCGTAGTCGGTCATCTTGCCCACGCGCGTCTCCTCGACGCGCCAGCGCGCCCGGCGCACCGGAGAGAACGCCGCATCGAGCGGAATGGTGCCGATGGACTCGTCGATCTTCCAGGTGAAGTCCTCCGTGCGGACGTACCCGCGGCCCTTGCGCACCTCGATTTCGGCGCTGAACGAGGCCTTGTCGGCCTCGATGGTCGCCAGCACCAGATCCGGGTTGACCACGCGCACGCCCATGGCGCCCTCGGCGCGCAGGTCGCCGCCGGTTACCGGCCCGCGACCGCTCTTGTCAACGCGCAGCACCACCGAGTCGTCACCGTCGTAGGCCACCAGCAACGACTTGGTGTTGAGCGCGATATTGATGACATCCTCGACGATGCCGGGCATGGCGGCGAACTCGTGGTCCGCGCCCTCGATGCGCAACGAGACCGGCGCCGTCCCCTCGAGCGAACTCAAGAGCACGCGGCGCAGCGAGTTGCCGACGGTGATGCCATAACCGCGCTCGAACGGCTCGACCAGGAACTTCCCGTAGGTGCTGGTCTTGCTCTCTTCGTCGACCTCCACGCGGGTGGGAAGCTCGAACCCCTTCCAGCGAATACGCATACATCTTCTCCTGCTCTCAAGGCCGGTCCGGCCATCGCGGCGTCCCGCAGGAGCACGGAATCCGACCGCTTCGCCCTTGGTCCGGCCTGTTGGCGATAGTCCCGTATCCTACACGCGGCGCCGCTTGCGCGGCCGACAACCGTTGTGCGGAATCGGGGTCACGTCTTCGATAGCCTTGATCGTCAGTCCCACGGCCTGCAGGCCGCGAATGGCGCTTTCGCGACCGCCGCCGGGGCCCTTCACCTGAACGTCGATCTCCTTCATGCCCAGCTTGGAAGCCAGCTCGGCCGCTTTCTCGGCAGTTTTCTGCGCGGCGAAAGGCGTGCTCTTGCGGCTGTTCTGGAAGCCCGACGAGCCGGCCGAGGCCCACGCGACGCTGTTGCCGTAGATGTCGGTGATCGTCACGATCGTGTTGTTGAAGGTGGCCTTGATATGGGCGACGCCCTTGGCGACGGACTTCTTGGCCTTCTTCTTCCGGTAACGCTTCGCCATCCTCGTCTCTCTCCTCGCTCAGCGCGCCTGCCTAGCGCATGGACTTGACGCTCTTCTTGCCCGCGACCGTCTTCTTGCGCCCCTTGCGCGTGCGGGCGTTGGTCCGCGTGCGCTGGCCGCGCACCGGCAGCCCGCGACCGTGACGGATGCCCCGGTAACAACCGATCTTCTTCAGCCGCTGAACGTTCTGCGCGACCTGCCGGCGGAGCTGCCCCTCGACGAGGTGCGACTTGTCCAGCACCGAGGCGATACGGCTGAGCTCGTCCTCGGTCAGGTTCTTGGCGCGTTTGCCGACGACGATGCCCGCATCGCGGCAGATGTCGAACGCGGTCTTGCGACCCACGCCGTAGATATAGGTAAGCGCCACTTCGATGCGCTTGTCGTTGGGAATGTCAACACCGAGAATACGCGGCACGACGGCCTCCTTTCCTTACCGAACCTACCCCTGGCGCATCTTGTGGCGGGGATTGGCCGAACAGATAATGCGTACCACGCCTTTGCGCCGGATGATCTTGCAATGCTCGCAGCGTCGGCGTACCGAAGGTCCCACTTTCATGACTCACTCCTTACCCCGAGCCGGGGCGCACAATCAAGCCCGGGTCTTCCGTAGGCGCTCGTTCTTCTCGGCCCGCGACAATGCCGCAGGCGGATAGCCGTTACCCGCGGTAGGTGATGCGACCGCGGGTCAGGTCGTACGGCGACAGCTCCACCGTTACCGTATCGCCGGGCAGAATCTTGATGAAGTGCTTGCGCATCTTGCCGGAGATATGCGCGAGCACCACGTGTCCGTTCTCCAATTCGACGCGAAACTGGGCATTCGGAAGCGACTCTTTCACCACGCCCTGAACGGTGATCGACTCTTCCTTGGCCATACCCTCAATACTCCGTCAAGACCAGAGGCCCGTCCTCGGTAATGGCGACGGTATCCTCGAAATGGACCGAGAGCGATCGGTCCTTGGTCACCACCGTCCAGCCGTCCTGCTGAACGCGCACCTCCGGCCCGCCCAGGTTCACCATCGGCTCGATGGCGAGGACCGTTCCGACGGGCAGCTCCACGTCCTCGCGGGCCAGCCCGGGCGAAACGTAATTCAACACCTGCGGCGGCTCGTGCATGTCGCGGCCGATGCCGTGGCCGACGAACTGGCGCACCACCGAATATCCCCGCGACTCCGCCGTCCGCTGGATCGCCTCGGCGATCCTCATCAGCGTCGCGCCCGGGCGCATGGCCTCGGTGGCGCGCTGCAGGCAAAGCCGGCCGGTCTCGAGCAGCTTCGCCGCCTTCTTCGTAACCTCGCCGACCGCGAACGTCCGCGCCGCGTCACCGACATAGCCGCCGCAGATGGCGCCGATGTCGATGCTGAGGATCTGTCCCTCTTCCAGCCGTCGCGCCCCCGGAATCCCGTGCACCACCTCTTCGTTCACCGAGGCGCAGATGCTCGCCGGGAAGACCGGGCAGTCGGGCGTCGGGCAGGGGTAGCCCAGAAACGCGGGCTCGGCCCCTTCCTCGCGGATTATCGCCTCCGCCGCCTCGTCCAGCTCGCCCGTGGTCACCCCGGGCGCGATCATCGCCTCCAACGTCTTCAACGCGCGGGCCACGATGCCGTTGGCGCGGCGCATCTGTTCGATCTCGGCGGAGGACTTGACGATGGGCTTGTTCATCACCGAATCGCCTATCTCCTGCGCCCCCGGACGCGTCCCCCGGATACGCCGAAACCTTCGTAATCCCGCATCAGCAGGTAACTCTCCACCCGCTGCACCACGTCCAGCGCCACGCCCACGACGATCAGAAGCGACGTGCCGCCCATCAAATACGCCAGGTTGAGCTGCACCTGGAACACCTGCGCGATGATCTGCGGCGCGACCGCGATCACCGCCAGAAAGACCGCGCCCGCCAAGGCGATACGGCCCATGATCTTCTCGAGATACTCCGCCGTGCGCTTGCCGGGACGGATGCCGGGCAGATACATCCCGCTCTGCTTGAGGTTGTCCGCCATCTCGCTGGGCTGGAACATCAGCGCAGTCATGAAGTAGCAGAAGAAGATGATCAGCACCACGTATATGGCGTTGTACCAGAACGAGCCGAAGCTGAAGAGATTGCCGATCTGCAGACCGAAGTAGCCCGAGACGTGGGTGATGGCCGCGGCGATGAACTGCATGATCGCCTGGGCGAAGATGATCGGGATGACGCCGGACTGGTTGACTTTCAAGGGCAGGAACTGGCGCTGCCCGCTGTAGACCTTCCGCCCGCGCGTGGCCTTCGACGCCTGCAGCGAGATCCGTCGCGTGCCGAGGGTGATCATCACCACCGCCAGCGTCATCAGCACGAAGAGCATCAGGATCACCACGATCATCAGCGGCGAATAGCCCATACCGCCGCCGGTACCGCCGAACATGCTCATTGCCAGACTCGGAATGCGCGAGATGATGCCGGCCATGATCAGCAGCGAAATCCCGTTGCCGATGCCGAACTCGTCGATCTGCTCGCCAAGCCACATCAGAAACGCCGTCCCCACCGTCAGCGAGATGATGGCGTAGAAATAGAAACCGTAGATGCTGACGCCCTCGGCGATGAACGAACGGCTCGGGTCGTTCTGCGAGATGGTTACGAGATACGAAGTCGCCATGGTGCCCTGGATGAAACACAACCCCACCGTGGTCAGCCGGGTGAGCTGGTTGATCTTCTTGCGCCCGGTGGTGCCTTCGTGAGCCAGCCGCGCCAGGCTGGGGATGATCGCCACCAGGAGCTGAAAGATGATCGATGCGGTGATGTAGGGCATGATCCCGAGGCCGAAGATCGACCCCGAACTCAACGCGCCGCCGGTGAACATGTCCGCCAGACGCGCCACGCTGGCTCCGGCGCCGCCCTGCGCCATGGCGCCCTCCATCATCTTCTTGACCTCGGTGTAATCGATCCCCGGCGTGGGAATATAGATCCCGAGACGGAAGACGACCAGCAGCAGCGCCGTAGCGACGATGCGCCCCTTGAGCTCCTTGACGTTGAGAATTTTCGCCAGGGTTTCAAACATGCTGGGCAATCACCTCGGCCGTGCCGCCGGCTTTCTCGATCTTCTCGCGCGCGCTCTTGCTGAAAGCGTGCGCCTTGACGGTCAGCTTCTTGGCCAGCTCGCCCGTGCCGAGCACCTTGACCTTCTCGCCGCGCCCCAGCGACACCCCGTGCGCGGCCAGCACCTCGGGCGTGACCTCGGCGCCCTCGTCGAAGGCTTTCTCCAGCCACCAGAGATTGACCGGCGCGTACTCGGTGCGGAAATTGGCGTTGTTGAACCCGCGCTTGACAAAGCGCTGCCGCAGCGGGGTCTGCCCGCCGACGAAGCCTTTCAGGTAGTTGGCGCCCGCGCGCTGACCAAGGCCTTTCTGACCGTGGCCGGCCGTTTTGCCCAGCCCCGAGGCTGCGCCGCGGCCGCGCCGCTTGCGCGCCTTGTGCGCCTCGACCCGCTTGTTGACGTCGGTGATATTCATCGCTCTTCCCTTACAGTTCCACGCCCCGCAATGCCGCGATCTGCTCGCGACTGCGCAGCGACTGCAGCGCGTTGAGCGTGGCCTTGGTGACGTTGCGCGTATTGTTGCTGCCCATGCTCTTGGTCAGCACATTCTTCAGCCCGCCGGCCTCGAGAATCGCCTTGACCGCAGCGCCGGCGATGACTCCGGTACCGGGGCCGGCCGGGATCAGCGTCACGCTCGAGGCGCCGAAACGGCCGATCACCTCGTGCGGGATGGTTTCGTTCTCGGCGATGGGGAACTTCGAAAGCCCCTGGCGGCCGCGCTTGATCGCCTTCTGGATCGCGCCGGGCACCTCCTTGGCCTTGCCGTAGCCGATCCCCACGCGCCCCTTGCCGTCGCCGACGGTGACGAGCGCGCCGAAGCTGAGCCGGCGGCCTCCCTTGACCGTGGCCGAGCAGCGGTAGACGTCGATCAGCGTCTCGATGTATTCCGGCCCCTGTTCCTCGGATTCGTCGCGTCTGCGTCGATCCCGACCGCGGCCGCGACCGCGGCCCTCGCGGCCATCGCGCCCTTCGCCCTGCCCGTCGCTCCGTCGCGGCCCCCGCCGGGCACCGCGCCCGCCGCCGGGCGCCGACTTCTGCGGCTCCGCCGATTTATCCGGACCGGGGGTGTTCTCGTTCTCAGCCATGCCAGCCGCCTTCTCTCTTCCGGGTCAAAAGACCAGGCCGCCCTCGCGCGCGGCGTCGGCGAGCGCCTTGATGCGCCCGTGGTACTGCCGTCCGCCGCGGTCGAAGACCACCTTCGTAATCGACTGCTCCCTGGCCTTCTCGGCCAAAAGTTTGCCCACCTCGCCGGCGGCGCCGACGTTGCCGCCGTTCTTCTCCTTGCCGCAGCCGACATGCTTGGTCGAGACCGTCAACAGCGTACGGTGATTCGCATCGTCGATCAACTGCGCGCAGATGTGTCGCAGGCTGCGATAGACGCAGAGCCGCGGCCGCTCGGCCGTGCCGTTGACCTTGGCGCGGACGCGCCGGTGGCGCCGGATACGGTCCTGGCGTTTCTTGACTTCGCGTTTCATTGCCGTCTTCCTCGTCACGCCGAGCCGAAGCTCTTGCCCTCAAGACGCCGGACCTGCTCGTCGGCGTAGCGGATGCCCTTGCCCTTGTACAGATCCGGTGGCCGCACGCGGCGCATGCGCGCGGCGATCTCCCCGACGAGTTGCTTGTCGATACCGCGGACGATCCAGTCCATGTACTCGCGGCTGGCGGCTTTGGGCACCTCGACCTCGATCCCGTCGGGGATCGGGAATTCCACCGGGTGCGCGTAGCCGGCGTGGATGGTCAGGGTCTTGCCCTGCAGTTCCGCGCGATAGCCCGTGCCGACGATGCGCAGGCGCTTCTCGTAGCCCTGCGTGACGCCGGTCACCATGTTGTTGACCAGCGAACGGTACAGGCCGTGCAGCGCGCGGTGGGGCTTCAGGTCCGACTGGCGCGCCACGCGCACCTCCTTGGCCTCCTCGTCGACGGCCACGCTGACGCCGGGGACGAGCTTCTGTCGCAACTCGCCCTTGGGGCCCTTCACGTGGATCTCCTCGCCCACGGCGACGCTGACGCCCGCGGGGATGGGGACCGGTTTCTTCCCGATACGCGACATGATGCCAGATCCTCACTTACCAGACGACGCACAACACCTCGCCGCCGACGTTCTTCTCGCGACACTCGCGGTCCGAGAGCACGCCCTTGTTCGTGCTCACGATAGCGATGCCCAGCCCGTTGAGCACGCTCGGCAGATGCTTATTCTGCGCGTAGCGGCGGCAGCCGGGCTTGGAGTAGCGTTCGATACGCGTGATGACGTGCTCGCCCTCGGGGCCGTATTTGAGCTCGATCACCAAGTCGTTCTGCACGGGCCGTTCGACGATGTCGAAGCCCTTGATATACCCTTCGCGCTTCAGCACCTCGGCGATACTCAACTTCAGCTTCGTCGAGGGCATGCTCACGTGCGTCTTGCGCCAGCCGACGGCATTCCGTATCCGCGTCAGCATATCCGCAACCGGGTCGGTCATCCCCATTCCACGCTTCCTCCGGCTACCAGCTAGATTTCTTCACACCCGGAATCTCGCCCTTGTTGGCCAAGCTCCGGAAGCAGATGCGGCAGATCTTGAACTTGCGATAAACCGCGCGGGGCCGGCCGCAGAGGCGGCAGCGGGCGTACCCGCGGCTGGCGAATCGCGGTTCGCGATTGCATTTTTCGATCAAGGCCTTCCGGGCCACGTCGCGCTCCTTTCTCGTCCCTATTCGGCGAACGGCATGCCGAGCATGCGCAGCAGCTCCCGGCTCTGGTCGGGGCCGGCCGAATTCCTGATCACCATCGTGACGTCCATCCCCAGCGGATACTCAAGCTTGTCCGGGTCCACCTCGGGGAAGATGACGATCTCGTCGATGCCGAGGCTGTAGTTGCCCTGCCGGTCGAAGCTGCTCTTCTTCACCCCGCGGAAGTCGCGGATCTGGGGAATGGCCACGTTCATCAGCTTGTCCAGAAAGAGCCACATCCGCTCGTCGCGCAGCGTAACGCGGCAACCGATCTTGTAGCCCTGGCGGAGCTTGAAGTTCGAAACCGAGATGCGCGCGGAGGTAACCACCGCCACCTGGGCGGCGATGTTGCTCATCTCGCGCTTGGCCACCTCGAGGATCTTACCGTCCTCAAGCGACTTGCCGAGCCCCATGTTGAGGCAGACCTTCTCGATCTTAGGCACGGCGTTCACGTTGCCGATGCCGAATTTCTCGCGAAGGCTCGGGCGGATCTCCTGGGCGTATTTGTCTTTCAAGCGAGCGACCATCTTACTTCTCCGGAATGTCGGCGCCGCACTTCTTGCAGACGCGGATGCGGCGGGTCTTGGTCTTGCCGTCGGCGCGTTCGTGCTGCTCCGCACGCACGCCGATGCGCGTGGCTTCGTCACACTTGGGGCAGACGACCATCAGGTCCGAGAGGTGCACCGGCGCTTCCTTCTCCACGCGCCCGACGTTGGGCTGCCCCGGATCCTGCGAGGCGCGCTGGTGCTTCTTGACGATGCGCAACCCCTGGACGAGTGCGCGATTCTTGACACGGTCGATATGGAGCACCTTGCCCCGCGGCTGGCGCGCGCGCGCCTCCTCGCCCTCGGCGAGGCGCCGCTTGCGCCCGGCGGCCTCCTTGCCAGCGATGATCTGCACAGTATCGCCAACGTGGACGCGCGTGCGGGTCACCGGGTTCTTCGTCGTGGCGGCCATGATGCGTTTCTCCTAGACCACTTCCGGCGCGAGGGACACGATCTTCATGAAATTCTTCTGGCGCAGCTCGCGCGCCACCGGGCCGAAGATGCGCGTGCCGCGCGGATTCTTGTCGTTGTCGACGAGTACCACCGCGTTCGAGTCGAAGCGGATGGAGGAACCGTCGGGGCGCTTCACCGCGCGCTTGGTGCGCACCACCACGCCCTTGGTCACCGCGCCCGCCTTGAACTGGCCGCCGGGCTGGGCCTTCTTGACCGTCAGCACCACCACGTCGCCGATGGAGGCGTAACGTCGGCGGGAACTGCCGAGCACCTTGATGCACATGGCGCGCTTGGCCCCGGAATTGTCCGCCACGTCCAGCATCGTCTGTGTCTGGATCATCGTCGTTCCTCCGCGCTACTCCGCGCGCTTGAGTACCCGCATAAGCCGCCAGCTCTTGCTCTTGGACAGCTTGCGCGTCTCCATCAGTTCCACCGTATCGCCCTCGCGGGCCTCGTTCTGCTCGTCGTGCGCGGTGAAGACCGTGCGCCGCAGGATGCGCTTCTGATAGAGCGGATGCTTGACCTGGTGCTGCGCCTCCACCTTGATGGTCTTGTTCATCTTGTCGCTGGTGACGCGGCCGGTCACCGTCCGCCGTCGATTCCGCGTCGCGGTGT
>CAYWFP010000081.1:0-18597 GCA_964457365.1 uncultured Planctomycetaceae bacterium | reverse complement strand
GCTACGCATTCCCCTCCCCAGCTTTCCAAGCTGGACACGGAGGTTCGATTCCCCCGCCCGCTCCGGAATGGGACCGGACAGCAGCAAGACGCGTGCGGACAAGAAGTAGACGGAACCCTCACGGCCGCAACAGGTTGCGAAGGCTTTTCCTTGCCCTCCGAAAGGGATGTTCGGACGGCGGACGGACTGCCGAAAATGCCTTCCGGACAGCCCAAGAAAACACATAGCAAGCACCTCCCGCTCACACCTGATTACCCTTCGCTCACGGAAAAGCTGCGCCAACTCATGAACGCGTGGTCTTCCCCGTGATACGAGTGCCTCTCTTTCTGTTCTCGACCCCGAAAATCCATAGTATAGTTTGTTTGCGGCGGCATCCGTAAGTCTACACCCGCCGCGACGGAAACGACGGAGCGACTATTTTGACCGATATTCGCGAATCCCCGGCCGCCATACGCCTGCCACGCGCATTCTGCACTTGGCGGCGTGGCGAAAAGGCGTTTATCTTCGACCGGCAGTACTATACCGCCGGCCGATGGACTTTCGATGACGCGGCGCATCAGGTCGAGATCGTCGGCCGCCCGATTCTGGGCATGCGGATCGATCCCGAAGGCGTCTGCCAGGAGCTGACGCAAACCGGCGGCGAAGAGTCGTTCCTGCGGCAGATCAACGGCGAGTTTCTGCTCGTGTGGCTGGAAAAGACTCGCGGCCGCCTGCACGTCGTCACCGACCGTTTCGTGTCGATCCCGTTCTACCACGTCGCCGAAGACGGGGAGTTTACCGGCTCCGTATTTTACAACGATCTCTGGCTCCATCTGAAGCGCACCGCCCGACTGCGGTTGAACCAGCCGGCGTTCTTCGAATTCCTCTGGCTGCAACGGTTGATGGGCGACAGGACCTACGATACGCGTTCGCGCTTCCTGCCCGCGGCGACGCACTGGGTCTACGACGGCGAGACGGTCGAGGAGATACGATACTGGACGCCCTCGTTCGAGAAGACACGCGAAAGCCTTGGCGCATGCGCGGACGAATTGGCCGCGCGGCTGAAGCGCTCGCTCCTGCGCAAGACCAGCGACACGCCCAGACGTTGGGGATTGTTCCTCAGCGGCGGACTCGATTCACGCATTGTGCTGGCGGCCTTTCCGGGCGCGCCGACCTGCTTTACCGTGACCATCCGCGAGAACAACGAACTGCGCATCGCACGCGAAGTGGCGCTCAGCAAGGGATGTTGGCACGTTCATCTTCCGCTTCCCTCGGACCCGTATACCGATTACCTCGACACCATGACCCGCCTCGGCGGAGGGATGTATAGCTATGGGCATGCGCTTTTCTGCGGCTACCGTCCGGCGGTGGCGCCATGGGTGGACGTCGCTTTCCACGGTCGTGGAATCGACTATATGTTTCAGGGCATGTACGTTCCCAGCTCCCGCATCCGTATCGTGGGACAACCGACGTTTCTTCTGCGGCAACGCTCATTGGGCCCGGATTTGGTAAAGGATTTTCTCGACGCGATTTCATACAGGCTCAAGGATCCGGGATTGATGGCGCTCGTCCAATCTCGACTTCGGGACGAATTGATGAACGCCCTTCGCCTGTCGGTCCGGACAGTGCTCGATGAAGGGGAATCATTTTGCATGACTCGCGACAACATGTGGGAGCACCTTATCACCCACGCACTCGGTCGCCATTACCCCAACACCAACCTGACCAGCATCGGCACCTGCGCGGAACAGCGTACGGCGGCCTTCGACAACGAGGTTTTCGATCTGTATCACGCCCTGCCCAAGCGCTATCGCCTCAACGCCCGTATCGCCCGCATGGCACTGACCCGGATCGATTCGGAGCTGGCCCGCATGCGCAACGGCAACACCAACATGCCCGCGGGCTACCAGCCCTGGCAGCAGCAACTCTTCTGGCTCAGGGATTATTGCCGGCGCAAGCTCGGCTTCGGCGGGCAAGCCAACTTCTGGCCCTCCGCGGAAGAACGGACCTGGCCGGATAACGACCGGGTCGTCCGGCAACACGAGAAGTTGCGCGCAGCCATGCTGGCGCTGGCCGATTCGGACGCCTTGGCCGAACTCGGTCTCTTCGATATGGATCGACTCCGGCGATACATCCAGAATACATTGGACAAATCCAAGGGCGGCGGGGCGCTGATGATGTCACTCGCGACGCTGGACCGTTTTCTGCGGCAGGAATAGCCATGTGCGGCATCTTCGGCTTCAAACTGAATCGCCCTCTGCGGGAAGAGGATCTTCGCCGCGGACGTGCAGGCATGGATATGCTGCGCCATCGCGGTCCCGACGGCCACGGCGAGTGGTATCTGAGCGGGGAGGGTGTCTTTCTGGGGCATACCCGTCTGGCCGTGATCGACCTGACGGACGAGAGCGCCCAACCCATGACTCGCGGCGACGCCACCGTCGCTTTCAACGGGGAGATCTACAACTACCGCGGAATTGCGCGATAGACTGGAGAAGATTGGAGCCGTCTTCAATAGCCGGGGCGATACCGAAGTGCTGCTGCAGGCATGGCGCACATGGGGCCCGGAATGCCTCGATACGTTCGACGGCATGTTCGCCTTCGCGCTTTGGCAGAACGCTCGACTTCATCTGGCCACCGATATCTTCGGCGAAAAACCGCTGTATCTGGTTCGGCAACCGGAGGGTGTCTACTTCGCCTCCGAACCGGAGCCGCTGGTGCAGCTGTTGAACCTCTCTCCGGACCTTGGCCCCAGACAGATCACGGCTTTCTGCAGCCTCGGCTTCTTTCCCGATGGCGATACCGGCTGGGAAGGCCTGCGCCGTGTCCTGCCGGGGATGCACCTGACCGTAACGCAGGCAAACGAATTTCGTGAACGCCGCCACTATACGCCTCCGATGCCCGGAATCCCCCGCGGAGCCCCAGAGCCCCCGAGCGAGAGGGATCTCGACGATGTCGTCGAATTGCTGATCGATTCGTTGCGCGTGCGGCTCCGGTCGGACGTACCGCTGGCGTTGTTCCTCTCCTCGGGCATCGACAGCTCGCTTATCGCGGCACTCGCGGCGCGGGAGTTGAAGCAGCGGGTGGAAACCTTTACCGTGGCTTTCCGCGATCCGGGCGCGACCGATGATTCCGCTTCCGCCGCGGCTATCGCGCGTCACCTCGATCTACTGCATCCGGTGGTCGAGAACCGAGCCGACCGACAACCTCCCCGCGAGAATCTATGCGCTCTTCGGCGAGCCGAACGAAAACATCACCGTCGCGGTGGTCCACCAGATGACATCGCGCGCGCGAGAAAGCATCGTCGTCGGTTTCTCCGGCATCGGCGGCGACGAACTCTTCGGCGGGTACCTGAAATACCAGTTCCTCCACGATTGAACGCGTTGGACCGCTCTGCCGGCGCCGTTGCGTCGCGCTGCCGCGTTTCTCTTTCGCACGCTCCGCCCGGACAGCTTCGATGGTGTGGCAACACTGATCGCGGCTGCACCGGAACAACAATTCCTCGCGGCGAAAAACATCGGCGTCTTTCATTGGCTGCAACAACTGCCCGGTTTTTCCGACTGGAGTCGCACACAATTCGCCGACATGGAATTGCCGTTGTCGTTGGCCGCGCAGCGATTCGACCTTCGCGCCACCCTGCCCGGAACGTATATCCCGGCCAGTGAACGTGGCAGCATGCGCGCGAGTTTCGAGATGCGCGCGCCATTTCTGCATCGTGGGTTGCTCGAACGACTCGCCGAGATGGACGGACGCGCTCTGTTGGTCTTCGGACAGAAATCGGTTCTCCGCCGCATTCTCTATCGCTATCTGCCTCGCGAAGTCGCGAATCTTCCCAAGCGCGGTTTCAATTTCCCCTTGTCGAGATTTCTCGATAACGTTGGCGAGACGCCGCCGCAAATCGTCGGCACCGATGCTGCGCTTGTTGAGGAGGCGTGGCGGCGTCGATATGAGAACTCCTGACGGAAACTCTCCGTGCGGCTGAAAATTCTGGAGTATTTCCAACGCGCGCGGTAAAATGATAATCGCACCACCGATATATCGTTTGCATTCGGTCCAACGCGAGTACCCGATGCTCCGACCGCCGCGCATTCTCCTGGTCAGCAGCAAGTACCCGCCGGAGTACTTCGGCTCCGGCAACCGCGTGCACGCGCTGTACCGGCGACTCATGGAAGATCACGGCATCCGGGTCGAGGTTCTGGCCGGCGCGATGACCGAGAACACGTGCGCAAGTTACTAACCGCGCCTAAAAATACCTTGCAGGCAACCCGTCGATAATGCCTGATTTACTACTTCTTCGGCCACCGCGTGCGCAATGTATTTGATGGCGCGATTAGTACGTGCACGAGGGTTTACCGGTAAGGCGTGTCGCTGCCAAACCATACCCGGTGGCGACGGTCAGCGGCATGGACAAGGCCCACGCCACCACGCCGTTTCGCGAACGCGTCAACTTCTTCAGCGAAGCGTTGCGCTGCTGGCCGTGGCTCTTGCGCCGGCGGCCGGACCTGGTCCACGTCGTCGGGCGCAACTACGTCACCGCCAGCGCTATCGCCTACGCCAAGCTCTTCAATTTGCCGCTTGTCGTCGAACTGGTCAACCGCTACCGCGATCCGCACCAGTCCGTGCCGCTGCCGCTGCGCTGGCTGGTCGGTAGCCGTTACCCGCGGCGCTGCGTGCTGGTCTGCATCTCCCGCTTCCTCGCCGACGTCTGCGCGGAACACGGCTACGCCGACCGGATCTGGTACCGGCCCAACCCGGTTGACGAGACGCGTTTCAATCCCGCACCCGAACGCCGGGAGGCACTGCGCCGTGCGCTCTGCCGTTTCACTCCCGGCGATACGCTGATTCTGAACGTCGCCAAGTTCCGCCCGCTCAAGAACCAGATCTTTCTCCTGGACGTGCTGCGAATACTCCCCGCGCGTTTCAAACTGCTCTGTATCGGCCTCCTGGTCGAGAACGATCCGGATTTTCAGAGCGACCGGGCATATTATCGAGAAATACAGGAGCGTATCGACGCGTACGGCATGCAGAAACGCGTCGAATTGAAACCCGGTTTCTTCAACAATGTCGAAGCGTATATGCAGATGGCCGACGTCTTCGCCTTTCCGACCACCAACGAGGCTCTGGGCGTGCCGCTCCTGAAAGCGCTGGCCTGCGCGCTGCCTCCGGTTGCCACCCGCATCGACGGCGTCACCGACGTCTGGATCCGCGACGGCGTCAACGGCTGCCTTGCGGAACTCGACGCCAAGACCTTCGCCGATGCGATTCTCAAAGCGTCCGCAATCGATATGGAGAACAGGAGGCGGGCCTCGAGAAACATTCTCGCCGCGGCTTCGACACGGGTGATCGACGGCCAGTACCGGCAGGTGCTGCAGGGGCTTACCGCTGGCGAAGAGGTGCCGTCGGTCCTGGAGAAGCTGTCGCGGCAGGCCGACGAGTGATCGTCACGCGCTTGCACGCGTTCCCGGTACGATCTGTACCGGTTCCAGTTCGTCGTCGGAAGGATCGTTGTCTGCCTGCCGCTTATTCTCCAGCGCTTCGGTCAAGAGGCGATTCTGGGTCACGAATGCGCGCGTAACGCGAAAAACCTGCCAGCGGTTCTGCACCACCACGCGCTTGCGCCCGCTGGCGCTGCTCAGCGACGCCGCGTGCGTGGCCGCATCCTCCAGCGAGAGTGGCTGCAGCACCTCGGTATCGCCCTGCAGGCCGGGTCCGGTGACATAGCGCCGCACCGAGGTGGCCGAGGAAGGCTTCAACTCGGCGTAAGCGGCTACCTCGCGCGCAAGCAGCTTGTCATGCGACGACCAGACCGCGTCGCGGCCTTTGTTCTGGAAGTTGGGCAGGATCTCGCAACGGCAGATGCGGAAGAGATCGGTCAACGCCTGGATGTTGTGCGTGACCGTGGCGTTGTATACCTTCTGATGATAGAATTGGCGCGCCCGGCCCCAAAGTTCGCCCAGGATCTGCGGCACGGGTTTGCGCCGCGGCAGCCACGCGGCGGCGAAGGTGAATAACTGCGCCACGTAACCGGCGAGAAAGTGGATCTCCAACGCCTCGTCCTCGCTGATCTCCGCGGCGGCGCGACCCATGAGCCGGGTGGAGTACCGGATGATGTGGAGAAAACCGCGGAACATCGGTCTGGGGCAGACGTGATTGCCCAGCAGGAGCCGATGCAGCCGGTCGCAGGAGACGTGCGCGAGCTTGTCCTTGACCGCGCGGTAGCGCTTGAGGAACTGATCGCGCAGGTGTTTCTGCCGTGCGTCGCCCAGGTCGAATTCCCGCGTTTCGTTCAAGAGCGTCCGTTCGGGCTTGCTCAAGAAGCTGATGCCGTAGTGCCGTAACGCGATAGCCAGCAACGAAACCATCAGGCTTTCGCGCACCTGCTCGGCCCGGTCGCTCCGGGCGTAAAAGGCGCAGCATTGAAAGACCGTCAGCAGCGCCAGGTTGTTCCGGTAAAAGCGGTCGAACTCCTGCCGCCGAAGCGAAGCGAAAAGATGATACACGGGGGGCACCTCCAGCAGTGCCTCCATGTTCTCGCGAACCAGCTTCGGCAGGCGGTCCAGCGGCAAACGCATCTGGAACGCCAATTCGCGCGCGGTCGCCTCCGCCTCGTCGAGCATCTCCGTACGCACGATCGGGTCGACACACACGTCGATCTCGTACAAGGCGGGGAAATACTTGACCAGCACGTTCTCGCGCCGGCAAACGCGGCCATCGACCACCGTAACGGTGCGCTGTGCTGATTTCTGTTTCTTCTTCAGTAGTCGTTTCAGCATCGCGGCCTTCCTTTACAAACCCTGTCTATTCAACGGAATATCCGGCGTGAAAATGCAGCCGGATCGCGGGGAAGAAAAAGAATTGCGGCGCGATTCCGCCAAGCCGCTGGAAAGCATGGAGATAAACGAGACGGATAGACGGAATTTACGGTCGAAGTTGAGCCAACGCTTCCTGAATGCCGCGAAAGCGCGGGCCGCCCAGGTCCTGGTAGCGAGCGATCGAAAGGTGGCTGTCGTGCGGCCGGATATCGCCGGTAGTCGGCGGCGGCGCATCGGGTGCGAGCGCCGGGTCGAATCCCAGAGCCGTGGCGATATCGCGCGCGAACTTCGCTTTGCTGGTCTTTTCTTCGGCGCTGAGTTGAACGATGCCGTCGATGTCTTGTTCCAGCAGGAAGACCAGCGCGGCGGCGATGTCCTCGACCAGCGTGTAATAGCGGACCGTCTCGCTGTCCTGCGGCCTGGTCTCTCCCGCACGCAACCACCCGACGAACTGCGACAACACGTTGCGCGGCTCCTCCGGGTCGAGCTTGTAGAGCGCGGGAATGCGCACGATCAGCGCCCCGGAGAGCGTGCGCGCGGCATACTCGCCCGCGAGCTTGGTCCGCCCGTAGAGATTGATCGGCCGCGGCGGATCGTCCGCTTCGTACGGCGGATTGGTTCCGTCGAAGACGTAGTCGGTGGAGATGTAGACCACTTTCGCGCCGGCTTCGCGCGCGGCCTCGGCGATATATTCGGTGCCAAGGATGTTGACCCGACACGCCTCGTCCTGGTGCGCGAGGCAATAATCGGGACTGCGCAGCGCCGCGCAATGGATCACATGGGTATAGTTTCGGCCGAGAAGGGTACTGCGCACCGAGTCGCGCGAGGTCAGCTCCAGCCGCGTCATGCCGCCCCGGTCGGTCGAATGGCTGGCGCCGACGGCCTGATGCGGCGTGCGGGCGAATGCTTCCATGATCGTGGCGCCGAGGAGCCCCGTGGCGCCGGTGAGCAGAATTTTCATGACTCCTCCGCGGGTTCGCCCTTCTCCGGATACACTGGCGCGGTCGGATCGATCAGCTCCAGGAATCGTCCGCCGCACTCGTTACAGACCCCTTCGCGCAGCAGCCACTGCGGATCGCTCTCGAGGATCGATTTCCCGCAATGCGGACAGAGCAACTCGTACTTCTTGAGCGGCCAATAATAGACCACCGGCAGGAACAACCCGAGGGTCCCGAGCAGGAAGACGATAAAGATCACCAGCAGCGCCGTCAACAGGCCCGGCATCAGATAATAGTGAAAGAGCGATAAACCCGCGCCGATCACCAGACTCGAACCGACAATCAGCACGACAATCATGAAAATGGAACGCCGGACCATCGCGGTCCGGCAGGCTTCGAGATTGGCGATGAACTCGTCGCGGGTCATCGCACCTCCGGCGGATCGGCCGCGGCGCGGGTGAGCAGGCTCTGAAAGCGCGGATCGTCACGCAGGGACGTCAGGTCGGGATCGCGTTGCATGTGCGCTCGATCGCGATAGCCCAGATCGATGGCTTTTTCCAGCGAGGCCAGTGCTTCTTCGCTCCGCTTGGCCAGAGCCAGGCTGCAGGCGAGATTGTAGATTACCAGCGGATCCTCCGGCAGCAGGCGTTCCAGCCGCTTATCGAGCGCGAGGCCGTCTTCGTAATAGCCCAGCGCCGTCAACGCCTCGGCCCCGCCCTGGAGGGCCTCGAGCTGCGTGGGGCGTTGCTCCAGGATGCCGAGCACGAACTCGACCTTGAAGAGCAGGTAATCCCGCTCCTCCTCGGACACCGCCGCGAAGCGCTGCTCGTCGCGTCGTCCCAGGCGCACGCTCATGCTCATTCGCTCCGCATCACCTGCAACACGTCCTGCTCGGCGATATCGTCCCAGCCCCGGCGCTGCAGAAACGCCGCGACGTAAGCCGCATCGTCCTTGAATTTATGCAGCAAGAGCTCGATCAGGCGTTGCCGCACCATCTGGGAGTTATACTTCCGTCCCGCCGCTTCGCGCACACGCGCGAGCATCTGTTCTTTGGTCTCTTTCCGGAGGATGGCCGCGGCCACGGCCTCGTCGCCGGCGCGTTCCCAGTCGCGGATCGCCGTGGAAGGGGGCAGGTCGTCCTCGCCGAAGGACTCCATCTTCAAATCCTCCGGCTCCTCCCCGTCCTCCATGACCAACTCTTCTTCCTCCAGTTCCATCTCCACCTCTTCCTCGACCGGCGCCGCTTCGGGGCTGCCGCTCTCGGCGGTCTCGCTGGCCTCGGTTTCCGGCGACGGCACCGCGAGCGAGGTGGAGACGCCGCGCGCACTTCCTGCCGCCGCCGACTGAGGGCCGTCCTCGTCGGGTTCGGACTTGCCCAGCTCGTCAGGATCGGCCGGCGAGCCATGAACGTAGGAGCCGTCCTCGCCGAAGAGGTCCAGAACCTCGACGAAGTTCTGCGCCTCGGTGGGATTGCGGAGGTTGAAGTCCGCCGTGGCGGAAATACCGCCGTTGGGCACCTGGTCGATGCGGGCGCGCACCTTGCGCAGACTGTTGAACGGCAGGCGCGCGCATTCGCCGTAGGTGAAGGTCATCATCACCTGGAACACGCCGCCGCGCTTGTCGGAGATCTTGACCATGCTCATCTGTATGCTCCCATCCCTGAAAATCCACCGGGGCCACCGCCCCACGTTTTCCCCTGTTCATATTCCTGGAACAAGGCCCCGCTGTCAAGCGAAAGCCCGCGGCGTGAGGGGCGACGTGTGGCTACGGATGGGGCGCGCCTGCGCACTCAGCCGAAGAGCCATGCCATGAGCGGTCGGGCGGCGAAGCTGTCGCCCAAGCGCGGATCCGGCGAGTCCGCTGTTTCGGAGGGAGGCTCGTCGAACTCGCGCAACACCTGCGCGCCGCGCTCCTCGGCGGCAAAATGCTCTTCGAGCACGCAGAAGACCGCCGCCTCGGCCGGGGCGCGTCGCCAGTATGCCGCCGTTTCGGGGGTATCGAACACGGGCGTCTGCCCGCGCGTATCGGGCAAAGCGCCCGCGCTCTCCAGATGCTTCAGCAGTTCCGGCGACAAGGCGTCGGCCCCGCCGGCGACGATGCACCGCGCGGTTCCGTCCTGGATGGCGTCGAAGGCGCTGCGCACGGCCCAGAGTCCCGCGCGCGCGTCTCCAGTAAAGGTCGTACCGTAGCCGCGCAGGCCGAACTCGATGGCGATCAGGCTCGTGGGGGCATTGGGATACGAGTGCGAGAAGACCAGCGAACTTGCGCGCTTTCCCTTGCCGGAGGCGACGGGTTCGTAGAACTTCCCCATCGCCTCCAGACAGCCCCACTGCGTGCCGAAGCAGAGCCCCACGGGATCGGCCTCTTCGGGAAGTGGCGTCTCGACAGCGGCGTCCTGAAGCGCGAGGTAGGCCGCGCCGACGGCCAGTTGCGTCAATCGGTCGGCGTAGGTTTGCTTGCTGAGCAGGAATTCCTTCCAGTTGTAGCCGCTCACTTCGCCGGCGTGCTCGCACGCACCGGCCGGTTCGAAGAGGGTCAGCTCCCCGATGCCGCAGACCTTTGCCGCCACCGCCTGCTGCACCGTCTTGCGGCCGATGCCGAGCGGACTGACCACGCCGATTCCCGTAATGGCGATCATGGACTTCCTTTCACGGCGGGCAGTTTACTCCAAGCTGCACTCGCGGCGCAAGTCGTCTTTTCCGTTTGCGGTCCGCATGTGCCGGCTGGTAGAGTATCCGAAATGAGGGCGTCTGTCAGAAAGGATTAAATCATGCCGGATACGCCGCACCTGAGCGACGAGGAGTGGATGCAGGCGGTGCGTGACGCGCACGCGGTGCGCGCGGAATTCTACTGGCGCATCTACAGCGAACTGAAAGAGAAGCTCGGCGAGGAGGAGGCGCTGAACCTGATCGGGCGCGCCTGTTATCAGATGGGGCTGAACAAGCGCGAACGTTTCGAGGGCCAGCTCGCCGACGACACGCCGCAGACCTTCTGCGCGGTCTTCTGCACCCACTCGCCGGTGGGTTGCAAGCTCTTCGAGATCGTCAAAGGCGAAGAGACCGCCGACGCCGGATCGGTTCACCTGACCCGCTGCGCGCTGATCGACGGCTGGGAGAAGCTCGGCGTGCCCGAGCACGAACAGGCCAAGCTGTGCCGCGCCGCGCGCGAAGTCGACCACGGCACGCTCGCGGGACTCGGCTTCGAAGGCGAGTTCGAGGAACTGCTGAGCGAAGGCGGCGGGAAGTGTCTGCTGCGGGTGCGACGGAAGGAGTAGGGCGGTTCCGATATCCTAACAGGGAGTAGTTGGCTTGTGGAAAGACCCATCAGACCAACCGATCCGAAAGAAAATCGGACCAAGGAACGGATCGCGCTTCGACTTTGATCCGGCGGAACTGGAGTTCCTCGCGCATTACTGCTTGTGTAATGATTCTGATGATCGGGAAGAAAAGTGGCTCGGGTTAACGAAGTTGTAACCCGACATCGTGAATGGCCGGCGGTTGAATCCGTCGGGGTACGCTACGCTAACCCGACCTTGCCCCGTTTCATAAGACCGCGGCAACGACGCGGGAGGATTGACAGTCCGGCACGGACCCGCGACCAACGGGAGCGCGCGGACCGTTGGCCGTTCCGCAATCGCGACAGCGTTATTGTCGGCGGCGACTCGCCCCTACGGCACGCGCAGGCCGTAGATCTTGATCTTGCGGTCGAGGGTGGGACGGCTGACCTTGAGGATCTCGGAGGTGCGTTTCTTGTTGCCCTTGGTGTAATCCAGGACGTGCTGGATGTGACGCTTCTCCATCGCCGCCAGGGACATCGCTTCTTCCGGGTTCTCGCCGGCCTCGGTTTCGCTCGGTACCTCCACGCGCATGCCGAGGTCCTCGAGCCAGAGGAGGTCGCCCTTGGCCACGGTGACGCCGCGCTTGATCAGGCTCTTCAGTTCGCGCAGGTTGCCGGGAAAGTCGTAGCGCATGAGGTAATCGAGAGTGATCTGGCTGATGTTGCCCACGCTCTTGGCGAACTTGTCGTTGCATTCCTGCACCATGCGCTCGATCAGCGTCGGCAGGTCTTCGCGCCGCTCCCGGAGCGGCGGCGCGCTGATGGTAATCTCGTTGAGACGATAATACAGGTCTTCGCGGAAGTCGCCGCTGGCTACCAGCGCCGGCACGTCCTTGGAGCTGAGCACGACGATGCGCACGTCCGATTGCAGCGTCTCCTCGCCGTCGACGCGCTCGAACTGGCCGTACTCGACCGCACGCATCAGCTTGGCCTGCGCGGTGGGGCTGAGTTCGGTCACCTCGTCGAGGATGATAGTACCGCCGTCGGCGAGTTCGTACTTGCCGCGCCGAACGTGGTGCGAGACGTCGGCGGCGTGGCCGAAGAGCTCGCTCTCGAGCAGGTTGTCCGGCGTGGCCGAGCAGTTGAGCGTGATGCACGGCTGCTCCGTGCGCGCGCTGGCCGAGTGAATGGCCTGGGCGAGCATGTTCTTGCCCACTCCGCTCTCGCCCATGATGAGAACGCTGGCGGTGGTCTGGCTGGCGGCGATGGCCAGGTCGACGCAGCGCTGCATCTCCTCGTTGCGCGACATCAGCGGCGCGAACGCGTTGGGAATCGAATCGGTGCTGGTCATGACTCTCCCCCGAAGGATAGCGGCCGGCGTAACATTCTAAACGACTCCGGCATGATAAAGGTAAAATTACCATACAAGTAAAAATCCGTCAAGTAATCCTACTATACAATCGTTAAATTGCTTTTCATCCACTTCCGCGCATTTGACAGCTCCCTCGCCAGTCGGATATAAGATGTTACCATGCTGTAATTTATAAGACGTATCCGCGTCTGCGTTCGTCCTGTTTGGCAGCAAGAAATCGATTGCGAAGAAAAAGTTTTTTGCGCTTTCCGGTAAGAATTGACGGATGAATCCGGGTATTGTCGCATTTTCCGGAGAAACGAATCTGCCTGTCCGTGCCACTGCCGGGTGGACCGGAAGACGACGAATCGGCATAATCGGAAGCGGGAGGTTGCTGATGGAAGCGGATATCAAACTGGAGCCGGATGACTGGCTTGCCTATTACGATCATGTCAAAACAGATATTCATAAGAGCGGGAACAACAGGGTTTGGCCATATCAAGGCGTCTTGATTCTGCTGGCCGCGATCTTTGCCTGGACGTCCTCTTCGCAATACTCTTTCGGCAACTTCTTCATCGCCGCATGGTTCGGCATGCTTGCATTCCTCATCACAGGAATTGCCCTTTACATGCCCCGCTGGAGCGAACGACTGATCAAGCGGTCTGTATTGAACACTCTGAACATAAGCCGCAGCTTTAATGAACCCAAGTGCGTCGTCCTGACGGAAGGCTGCATCGAGGTCGCGGGCGAGACGGAGCAGACGCGCTATCCCTGGAACAGCATTCAACATGTCGACACGACCAGCACCCATGCTTTCCTCGTAACAGCCGAGTCGGGAACCGTCATCCTCCCCAAGCGTTGCTTCGACAGCGAAAAGCATTTCCTGGACTTCATCCTGTATGCCGCCGAACACGTGTATCGGGCCAAGGATGTCTCCGTCCCGGGAGAAGGGATTTAATGACCCTCCACATCATCGCCACGCCTATCGGCAATCTCGAGGATATCACCCTCCGCGCGTTGCGGGTATTGGGCGAGATCGACGCGCTGGCGTGCGAGGACACGCGCATCACGCGGCGACTGCTGGAGCGGCACGGGATCGACCTGCCGCAGATGTTCAGCTATCATGAGCACAACGAGATCAAGGCCGCGCCGCGCATCCTGAATCTCCTGCGCGACGGCAAGCGCGTCGGCCTCTGCAGCGACGGCGGGATGCCGGGTATCAGCGATCCAGGCTATCGCATCGTCAACGACGCGCTCGAGGCGGAACTCCCGGTCGAGGTGCTCCCGGGCGCGTGCGCGGTCGAGACGGCGCTGCTGGCCGGGGGCATGCCCACGGCGAGCTATACGTTTCTGGGTTTTCCACCCCCCAAGAGCGGCAAGCGGCGCAACTTCTTCTCCGCCAACGCGGAGTTGCCGCATACGCTGGTGCTGTACGAGTCGCCCCGCCGCCTCGGCGCCTGCCTGCAGGACGCGCTGGCCGTTCTCGGCGACCGCCGCGCCGCAGTCTGCATCGAGCTGACCAAGAAGTTCGAGCGGACGTTCCGCGGCTGGCTCAAGGATCTCGCCGCCGATTTCGCCCGGGAATCCGCCAAGGGCGAGGTCACCCTCGTCTTCGCGGGCAAGAACAGGAAGTTCTTGCGGGAGGGCAAATGACCGCGTCGTCGGGCAAGTGGGTCCTCTGGATGCAGCGCGAGGATTTCGAGGTCGAGAAACTCGGCGAGATGGACGAGGCCGACGCCCTCGCGGCGGTCACCTCCTATCCCTGGAACGAACGCGGCACGGCCTATGCGGAAGCCCCGGACGACGCATGCCCGCCGGGGCTGGGACTGGAGCATGCCGACGGCCGGCAAGCGCGTCTCTTCACCACCGGGCCGGAGGATCTGCGCGCGCATCTGCGCGTCCCGCAGGCCAGCAAGCTCTTGGGCCTGATCCCGCTGAAGGGAGACCGGGAAACGGAGTACGATATCCCCCCGGAGCGGTTGTCGGACTGGCTCGACATCTTTCTGCACGCGCCGCTCAAGGATCTGCGGGCCGATCTCGCCCGGAACGGTTTCGCGCCGCTGTAACCAACCTTGCCGAATTCCCATTCACCGTCTTGAGCCTCGCGCCGCTTTCTGATACAAACGACGCTTTGCGAATCTCCGCATCGTCCTCCTGCACGAAGGAACCGCCATGCGCAAGAAGTTCTTCCTCCCCGAGAGCGAGATGCCCACGCAATGGTACAACGTCATTCCCGACATTCCCGGCGGGCTCGAACCGCCGCTGGATCCGGAAACGGGGCAGCCGGCGGATCCGAAGCTCCTGCAGGCGATCTTCCCGGACGAACTGCTGATGCAGGAGATGGCCGCCGACTCGTGGCTCGACATCCCCGAGGAAGTCCTGAACGTCCTGACGCTCTGGCGGCCGACCCCGTTGGTACGCGCGGAACGACTGGAGAAGGCCGTCGGCGCCAAGGCACGCATCTACTTCAAGAACGAATCGGTCTCGCCCGCGGGCAGCCACAAACCCAACTCCGCGGTACCGCAGGCGTACGCCAACAAACGCGCCGGCATTGCCAAGCTCACCACCGAAACGGGCGCGGGGCAATGGGGCTCGTCCCTGGCGCTGGCATGCAACATCTTCGGTATCGAATGCCTGGTTTACATGGTCAAGTGCAGCTACGAACAGAAACCGTTCCGGCGCAGCATGATGCAGTGCTGGAACGCCAACGTCATCCCCAGCCCGTCGAATACCACCAAGAGCGGCCGCGCGGTGCTGGAGCAGGATCCGGACTGCCCCGGCTCCCTGGGCATCGCCATCAGCGAAGCGGTCGAGATCGCCGCCACGCGCGAAGACACCAATTACGCGCTCGGCTCGGTCCTGAATCACGTACTCTTGCACCAGACCATTATCGGCCTGGAGGCGAAGAAACAACTCGCGCTTGCCGGGGAGAAGACGCCCGCGGTGGTGGTCGGCTGTTGCGGGGGAGGCAGCAACTTCGGCGGACTGGCGGCACCCTTCCTGCGCGAGAAGCTCGATGGCAAGGCGATCCGCTTCGTCGGAGTCGAACCGACCGCCTGCCCGACATTGACGCGCGGCCACTTCGCCTACGATTACGGCGACAACGCCGGCCTGACGCCGCTGCTGAAGATGCACACTCTCGGCAGCCGTTTCGTCCCGCCGAGCATCCACGCCGGAGGGCTGCGGTATCACGGCATGTCGCCGATCATCTCGGCCCTGGTGCGCGACGGGATGATCGAGCCGGCGGCGTTTCATCAGCTCGCCTGTTTCGAAGCCGCCGTCGCTTTCGCCCGCAGCGAAGGCATCATCCCCGCGCCCGAGACCGGTCACGCGGTGCGCGCGGCCATCGACGAAGCGTGCAGGGACGAGAACGACGGCAAGGTGGTGCTCTTCAACTTCTCCGGCCACGGCCACTTCGACATGACCTCGTACGACAAGTATTTCAACAAGGAGATGCACGACTACGAGCTGCCACAGGAAGAGCTGGACAAGGCGACGGCGCACCTGCCGCGGGTCGGCTGGTAAGGCTTGTACGCCGGTTACGACATCGTATCCGGCTGCGGCCTCGGCTTCGTCTCCAACGCCGGCGGGTTTTCCACCCTGCCCAGAAACAGGCTCGCCCCGCTGCGATTGTCCTGGATGAAGAAGACGAACGATCCACTTCCTTCAAGCGTTCCGTGCGGCGTGACCGATACCCGCTCGACAGCGTATCCGGGCCCTCGAATCGCCCCATTCGGGAAAAGGGGGAAGCCGCGATCACGATTGTCCAGACGATCTGCTTTCTCGCGGATCTTCAGGGTTTTTGCAGACGTTCCGGCGGTTGCGCGCGCGCCGATAGCGGGCTATGATGCGACTGGGATTTCGTCAAAGGAAACATTCGTGCAGACCTTTGTCGCGCGCCAGCCGATCTTCACCCGCGAGCTGGAGGTGATCGCCTACGAGCTCCTGTTCCGCCAGGGGCTCGAGCAACAGGCCTTCGCCGGCACCGACGGCACGCAGGCGTCGAGTTCAGTCCTCTCCGACAGCTTTCTCTCCATCGGCTTGAAAGCGATGACCGACCACAAGGTCGCCTTCATCAACTTCACGCGCGATCTGTTGTTGATGGATCTGGCCACGCTCTTCTCGCCCGACGACATCGTCGTCGAGATCCTCGAGGACGTCGAGCCCGACCCGCCGGTGACCGCCGCGGTCCGACAGCTCAGGAACCAGGGTTACCTCGTCGCGCTGGACGATTTCGAGTATGCACCGAAGTACGACCCGCTGATCGACCTGGCCAACATCATCAAGGTCGATTTCTCGCTCTCGAACGAGGAGCAGCGCCGCGGGTATGTCGAGATGTTCCAGCCCCAGGGCATCCGCATGCTCGCCGAGAAGGTCGAGACGCAGGAGGATTTTCGTGCCGCCAAGGCGATGGGTTACGACTACTTCCAGGGCTATTTCTTCAGTAAGCCCGTCGTCCTCACCAGCGAACGCATCCCAGAGAACAAGTTCAACTCGCTCGTGCTGATCAAGGAAGCGAACAAGTCCGAGCCCGCGGTCGACGACATGGAGGAGATCATCAAGCGCGACGTGGCCTTGACCTACAAGCTGCTGCGCTATATAAACTCCGCCTTCTTCGGCCTGCGCAATGAGATCCACTCAGTCCGCCAGGCGCTGACGTTGCTGGGCAGCAAGAACGTACGCAAATGGGCTTCGCTGGTGGCGCTCTCGGGACTCGCCGAGGACCAGCCCACGGAGATGATCCTCGCCTCGCTGATCCGCGCGCGCCTCTGCGAGTCGCTGGCGCCGATGACCGGTTTCGATCGGCGCGACCAGGACCTCTTCCTGCTGGGCATGTTCTCGCTGCTGGACGCGATGATGGGCATGCCGATGAAACGCATCCTCGAGGACATCCCCCTCGCCGAGGACGTCAAGAAAGCGCTTCTCGGAGACGAGAACCGGATGGCGCTGATCAACCGTGCCATCGCCGCCTACGAGGCCGCCGACTGGCCGCGCTTCGAGGACTGCGGCAACCAGATCGGCCTTGCCGTACAGGAGGTGCCGGATATCTACGTCAGTTCCGTCGATTGGGCGCAAAAGATCGTCGAGCTCGGCCTCACCGACAAGATCCGGCAGAAACGGCGCAGCGAGTCGACCAAGATCCGCCTGGAAAAAGGACGCTGATCCCGTGCCTGCCCGCGCGCGCGATTACGTGATGCCCCTCGACCGCACCGGCTGGCTCTGCTTCGGCCTGGGTTTGCCGGCGGCGTTGCTTCTGGTCCTGTGGCCTTTCGGCCGTTTCGTTCTGCATTATCTCTCGATCCTGGTGCACGAACTGGGCCATGCGTTCTTCGCCTGGCTCTTCGGCCACTTCGCCCTTCCCGCGTTCGACTTTTTGCACGGCGGCGGTTTCGCCCCGACGTGGGACCAGTCCTGGATCATCCTCGCGATCATCTACTGCGGCTGGGCGTACCTCTTCTACCTCTTCCGCCGACGCCCGAGCCGGCTGGCCGTCTTCGGCGTACTGCTGGGGCTGTACGTCCTGGTAGCGCACACGTGGCTGCGCGAGCTGCTCTTCGTCTTCATGGGCCACGGTTTCGAACTGGTCATCGCCGCGGTCTTTCTCTACCGGGCGTTGTCCGGCAGCGCCGTCCTCAACCCGCTCGAGAGGCCGCTTTACGGCATTCTAGGCTGGTTCATGGTGCTTATCGGCATCCGTTTCTCGTGGCTGCTGTTGACCGACCAGACCTTCATCTGGGAATACCGCCGCGGGAAGATGGGCGTGCATAACGACTTCATCCGTCTCGGCGAGGAGCTTCTCGGCGTGGGCTTGAGCGCGGTAACCGTCTGCTACCTGCTGCTCTGCCTTTTTACCCCGGCGCTGGCGGTGTTGGTGGCGTTCTATCGCAAACCGATCTGGCCGGCGCTGAACCGCTGGCTCGATCCGCGGCCGGTCGAGCCGACCGCCTGAAGAGGCCGCAAGGGGAAAGGACGCCCCGCTGTCTGCTCCTACAAGGCGATACGCGCGCCGCGACGTTCGAGTTCGCCGCGCACCTCGGCCGGATCGACCGCGCGGAGGGTCGTCCCGCCGGATACGGCTCTCGCGGCCAGAAGCCCAGCGGCCTGCCCCATCATCGCCCCCGTCGGCGCCACCCGCGCGGAAGAGAGCGCGTGCTGGTCGCAGGAGAAACAGCGGCCGGCCATCGTCAGGTTCGTCCCGTCGCGCGCGATCAGGCTCCGCAGCGGAATCTGGTACGGCGGCACC
>CAYWFP010000080.1:0-18647 GCA_964457365.1 uncultured Planctomycetaceae bacterium | reverse complement strand
TTACACGGGCTGGATTGTCCAGCTTGCCCGCACCAGCTTGCTTGGCGCACTCATTGTCTCTCCTTCTCATCGGTACGCGCCGAACCTCCGCGTGCGCACAGTAATCGCGGAAGCACATCCCCGAGGTTCATCACGGCGAGGAAACGCTCGACAACATTTCGGGATGCCGACGCCAGGTCGTCCCCTTCCGGCGCGACCATGCCGCCGGCGGCCAGGGCGTGCCCGCCGCCGCTGCCGGCGCCCGAGAGCGTCTGTCGCATCAATTCACCGGCATTGCGCCGCATCGGCTCGACCCGCAGCGAGAGGTGAACCCGCTCCTCGAATGTGCCCACCGAGAGCGCGTAATCGCTGTTCTTGGCCCGCAGCAGCAGCTCCGAGACGGTGGAGAGATAGTCCGGCTCGGGAAGTTCGCCCAGTTCGGCGACGATGGTCTGATCGTAGCGGACCGCCACCTTGAGAGCGGTTTCGAGCATGCGGAAGTAATCGTCACTCAACGGCGGGCGGGTAATCTTGCGCACCAACTGCATGTCCACCACCGGCAGCAACCGCGTCACCGCGCCGACGTCGGCAGTGTGGGCGTCACGCTCGAGCGACTCGGTATCGGTCCGGATGCCGAGGTAGAGCGCCGTCGCCAGCGGCGGGTCGATAGGCATGCCGGACGCTTCGAGATAGTCGAAGACTAGCGTACTCGTCGCGCCATGATCGGCGCGGACATCCACGAAAGGCACGTCCTCGCATTCGCCTTGCGAAACGGCGTGGTGGTCGAAAACCGCCAGGACCGGGATCTGCGGCGGCAGGCTGTTGTTGCCCACGCTCGGCTGGGTATCGGCGAGGATGGCGCCGCGGTAATCGATGACATCGATATCGTTGAAGACCAGCGTTTGGATCTGCAAGAGCCCGGCCATTGCCTTGTTCTCGGCCCGACCGATGCCGCGGCCGTCGGCGATATCGGCGGGGATCTCCCACGACTCCAGCAGCCGCTTGAGCCCGAGCGCGCTCGCTAGGCAATCGGGATCGGGATAATCGTGAACGCCCACGAGCACCGGGCCGTGTCCGGACGAGACGATATCGCGAAATTGGAACAATCGTTCTTTCCGAACCGCCTGCAGCAGAAACTGGTCGGTGAGGGGATGATCGGAATTCACGTTCGCCTCTTCTTCGCCGGCCGCGAGAGCTCGTGCTTGCATCCGCCCCCGCCGATTTATACAGTAATACTACAGTAACTCCCTTGATGATTGCGAGGAAAACCTATGCGCACCTGGATCATCGTCGGCATCGGCGTCATACTCGTTCTTATTGCCGCCACTTCGCTGCAATATGCGAAAATGCTGGAAGAAGGCAGAGGCGAACCTACCCAGCCCCCTCGGAAAGCTCCCGCATTCACGGAAGCCGAGATCGATCTGTCGCGGTACCGGATTCTTCTCGAAGCGGAGTCGCCCGCCCAAATCGAGGCACCGGCCCATGTTGTGGAGAAGGACGGCGCCAGCGCCGGAAAATGCGTTTTTATCGGACCGGAAAAAGTGAACGAAAAGAAGGAAACGGCGCAATATACCAAGGGGCATCCGCAGGCGAAACACCCCGGATATGCCCGGTACACCATTACCCCGAAGACGACGGGGAGTTATCAATTGTATGTCCGCGCGTTCTGGAGCGACGCTTGCGGCGACTCGATCTCGATCTCGTTCAACGATGTGGAACCGCAGATGTTGGCCGGCAGCACTCACGGGCGCTGGTCGTGGAACCTCCTGCGCGACGCGACCGGGCGCGCGGTGCCGCTTCACCTGAACGCCGGGGAGCCGCTGACGCTGACGATCTGCAATCGCGAGGACGATGTCTACGTCGACCAGATCCTTCTGCGCCACCTGGTGCGCGAGTGGCCGGTCCCGACGGGAATAGCCGACTAATCAAGAGGATCGAACCATGGCTGCGAACTCTTCGAAACTGCAAATGGCATACGATCTGCCGCAGAAACGCCGCGGCGGCAAGGGCATTATCGTCTGGCTGCTGATGCTGATGATCATGGTCGGCGGCGCCTTCGGCGGCTGGTGGCTGCGCCGGAACTGGCGTGAAATCGTTCCTGCATCGAATGCCGTGGTGCCGACGACCGAGACGATCCCCGAGGCGATGGATCCTTCACAACGCCTTCCCGGCGCCGAGGCGGCACCCCCGGAAGCGGAGGTGCCCGCGTCGTTACAGGCCCCCGAGCCCGACCCGGAACCGGCCGAAACAATGGCCGCCGCTCCGACGACCACCGCCACGGAAGAACCGCCGGACGCCACCGCGCCGCCGCGTGAATCGGAACCGGCGGCCGAGACGACCGAAACCGTTGCGGAACAACCCGCCCCGGACCTGTCCGAACCGCGCGGCGTGCTGCTGGCAGTGGATCGCCGTTTGGACAAGGGCGAGTACGCCAAGGCGGAGAGTACGCTGCAGCCGCTTCTGGCCTCTTCCCAAACACCCCCGATCCGGGCCGCGGCGCAGTACCGCATGGGATTGATCAAACGCCAGACCAAGCGTGAAGCCGAGGCGCAGAAGCACTGGCGCACCGGCTACGAGCAGTATTCCGAGACCGTCTCCGGGCGCTACTGCGCGCTCGCGCTCGCCGACACATGGTTCCGCCAATACGCCGTCGATACCAAGGAGAAGAAGCACTGGGAAGGAATCCGCGACGCCTACAGCACCGCATTCGGTATGGACGGCACGAAGACCAAAACCGGCAAGCGATTTCTCGACAAGGCCACCCGCCTGCGCATCGCCCGCAACGTCAACGCACTCAACGAATACCTCGTCTTCAGCCGCGCTCCGTACTCGCGTGCGGTCTTCCACACCGTCCGCCCCGGCGAGGTTGTCAGCGTCATCGCCCGGCAATACGACCTGCACAACTGGACCGCGATCGAAAAGACCAACCGGATCAATCCCCATCGCATCAAGGTGGGGATGAAGTTGAAGATCGTCACCGGCCGATGTTTCATCCTCGTCGACAAAAAGGATTTGACGCTGACATGGTATCTCGACGGCGTGATGATTCGGCAGTACGCCTGCGCCGTCGGTCCGGAAGGGAAGACCCCAACCGGGCGTTTTATCGTCACCGATATGGCGGTGAACCCCGATTGGACCAATCCCGATGACGGCCGCATCTACCGCTACGGCGATTCGAAAAACATCATCGGGACCCGCTGGATCGCGATCAAGGGCCTCGACGGGCAGCCCGCTTCCGGTCTGGGCGTTCACGGCACCACCAGGCCCGAGTCCATCCCCGGCCGCGGCTCCAACGGGTGCGTGCGCCTGCTGAACAAGCATGTCGAGGAGTTGTACGGCTTCGTCAGCATCCGCCGCGGACGCGAAACCGAAATCATGGTTATCGAGTAGCGCGGCGCAGCACGTCCAGCACGGCCGACAGATCCACCGGCAGCGGCGCCTCGAAATGCATCCGCTCCTCGCTCGCCGGATGCGTAAACGCCAGCCGCCACGCATGCAGCGCCTGCCGCGCCAGCACCGGCGCGTCCGATCCCTGCACCGCCCTGCCCAGGAGTTCGCCCGAACCGATCGTCTTCTGCCGACCGTACTCGGCATCGCAGAGAATCGGCGCGCGGACGGATTTGAGGTGCACGCGGATCTGATGGGTGCGGCCGGTCTTGATATCGCACTCGACGAGTGCGAAACGATCGCCGAACTCCTCCATCGTCCGGTAGAACGTCAGGCTGTGCCGCCCGCCTTTCTCCAGCAAGGCTTGGCGCTGGCGACGCTTCGGATGCCGGCCGATCCGGGCTTCCACCTTGCCCTCGGGCGGACGCGGCACGCCATGGGTGATCGCCAGGTACGTCTTCCCGAGCGTCCGCGCGGCGAACTGCGCCGAGAGTTCCCGGTGCGCGGCGTCGGACTTGGCGCAGACGAGGCAGCCGCTGGTGTCGCGGTCCAGTCGGTGGACGATCCCCGGCCGCAAGGCTCCGCCGATGCCGGAAAGATCGCGGCAATGGTACAGCAAGGCGTTGACCAGCGTGCCCGACTCGTGTCCCGGGGACGGATGGACCACGATCCCGGGCGGCTTGTCGATGACAATAAGGTGCCGGTCTTCGAAGAGGACGGTCAGCGGGATCGCTTCGGGCTCGGCCGAAAGCTCCTGCAGTTCCGGCAGGAAGACGCGCACGCGCTGCCCCGCCCGCACCTTGGCGCTCGGCTTGGACTTGGCGTCTTCGAGCTCGACAAGATCCGCGTCGACGAGGCGTTTGATAAAACTGCGGGAAGGCTCGGCGAGTGCCTGGGCGAGAAAGACGTCGAGACGGCTGCCGGCCGCCTCGAACGGCACCTCGAGTTCGCGGGATTCGCCGACGCTCGCGTTGTACCGCATACCCTACATCATCCGATCCTGCGGATCGCGAAACGCCACCGGCGGACCGAGAAGTTCCACCAGCACGATGGCTTCACGCAGCGAGCGGGGATTGCAGCGCACGTCGTGGACGACGTCACCGGTCAGCCCGAGGTTCGACCGGGCCGGCGGCACAGGTTTGGGCGGCTTGGCCTTGACCTCCGGCTGCCTGGCCTGGCGCCTTTTCTCTTTCTGTTGCTGCTTGTGGCGGCGGCGTTCCATTGCCTGCTGTTTGTCCGCTTCCTCGCGCCGGCGCGCGGCTTCGACCTGTTTACGCTTCTCCGCCTCGGCTTTGGCGCGCAAGTTAGCCTGCTGCGCCTGGCGGCGCGTTTCGTACTCATCGACCCAGCGGGCGGGGCCTTCTTCGATCACCTCCAGATCGTCGAACTCGTCCACCTCCTCGTTCTGGGCATAGACCTCCTGCGGCGGCGGGGCGGGCCGCGCCGGCTGTGGCGCGCGTTGACCGCGCCCCTGGTCGGCTGCGCGCTTCTTGAGCGCGTCGAGCCACGCCTGCAGGTCCTGCGATTGATCGGGCATGTTGGCCTTTCGTATAAACGGATGTCAGAAAGGGGGCCGGCGCCTACTGACCGCCCTCCTCTGCCGTACCGCCGATGTTCTCGCGCATCGATGTGTCGGCCTTGATGTTCTGCATGCGGTAGTAGTCCATGATCCCGAGATTGCCCGACCGGAACGCCTCGGCCATGGCCATCGGGATTTCCGCCTCGGCCTCGACGACCTTGGCCCGCATCTCGAAGATGCGCGCCTCCTGCTCCGCCTGCGTGGCGCGCGCCTCGGCCGCGCGCTTCTCCGCGTCGGCCTGGGCGACCTGCTTGCGCGCGTTGGCACGGTCGATGTCGAGCTTGGCGCCGACGTTCTCGCCGACATCGACGTCAGCGATGTCGATGGAGAGGATTTCGAAGGCCGTGCCGGCGTCTAGTCCTTTGGAGAGCACCGCCTTGGAGATCAGGTCCGGATTCTCCAGCACGTCGGTGTAGCTCTTGGAAGAACCGATAGCCGAGACGATGCCCTCGCCGACGCGGGCGATGATCGTGTCGTCCGTGGCGCCGACGACGAGACGTTCGATACAGGTGCGGACGGTGACGCGGGCCTTGGCCTTGAGCTGGATGCCGTCCTTGGCGATGGCATCGAGGGTCAGGCGCGACTGCTGCGGCTTGGGGCAATCGATGACGCGCGGGTGGACGGAGGTGTTCACCGCCTCGACGATATCGCGGCCGGCGAGATCGATGGCGCAGGCCTGCTCGAAATTGAGGTTGATATGGGCTTTGCCCGCGGCGATGAGCGCGCGCACGACCGCGGTGACGTCGCCGCCGGCCAGCAGGTGCGCGCCCAGGGCCTCCGGAGCGATCTTGAGCCCGGCCTGGTTGCCCATGACCAGCGCCCGTACCAGCACCGGCACGTTGCCGCGCGCGAGATAGTGCGATTCGAGGTCGTCTCGCCTGAGCTGCAGGCCGCCCTTGTAGCCGACGACCATGGAGTTGACGATGGTGCTGGCGTTGACCTTGCGCAGCATCATGGCGAAGAGGCTCAAGAGGCCCACCGACACGCCGCTCGACCACGCCTGGATCCAAAGTCGCCCGAAGACGAGCAGCAGAAAGACCAGAATCAGCGCGATGATCGCCAGTGCGCCGAAGACCAGTACCGTCAAAAGAGCCCAAAGGTCCATATCGTTCTCCTCAGCCGTGCCAGCAGTTACGCGTTCGTCTCGTTATCCGGAACCACGATGATCCGGTTCATGTCGGTGCGCTCCACCTTGACGCGGGTGTCCTTCTCGATCAGGTCGCCCGTGCTTACGACGTCGATGGCCTCCCCCGAGTCGAGCTTCACCTTGCCCGCCGGGCGCAGACAGGTTACGGACACGCCGCGCGCCCCACGGTAGCGATCCAGCGGGCTGGGGTTGTAGTCGTCGTCCATCGCCGGGGTAATGCGGCCGCGCTCGAGCGATTGCCGCCCCGAGGGGAGGACGCCGCTGTCGGTCAGTTCGTGGAGGAACGGCAGCCGCGGCGCCAGACGCATCAGCATGGCGATGCAGACGACCGTCAGCAGGATGGCGATGAGCAGGATGCTGCCGACGGTCCCCAGCTCCTGCCAGTAATTCTCGCGCCAGTAGAGCGTGTTCATGGCCGGCAGCATGGCCAGGATGAGGCCCGAAAGAAGGCAGACGATGCCGAGAATACCCGCGACGCCGAATCCGGGAATAACCACAATCTCGATCACCAGCAGGATGACGCCGACGATGAAGAGAACAAGTTGATAGGCTTCCAGGCGCTCGTCGAAGGCGAGGATGGCGAAGAAGCAGGCGAAGCCGATGATGCCGACGGCGCCGGGGATGCCGAAGCCGGGCATGTGCGCCTCGGTGAAGGCGCCGGCGAAGCCCATGATCAGGAAGATCACCAGCAGCATGCTCTTCCAGAGCTCCATATCGAAGTCGCCGAAGATCTGCGGGAACTCGATCGTCTCCTCGGGCGGCGTGAGGACGATCGCCTCCGATAAATCGATATCCTGTTCGCGGTAAAAAGCCTCGCGACTGGGGACCACCTTCTCCGCCAGCCCCAGGTCCAGCGCCTCGAGCGCGTCGAGGTGCAGGAGCTTACCCTTGTCGACCACGCCGCGGGTCGTTTCGATGCCCCGCTTGTCGCGCCCCTCTTCGATACTTTTCTCCAGCAGGTCGAAGTTCTGGCGATTCAGGAACTCCCGGCTGCCGTCCTTGAAGACGACCTCGATAACCTCCATGTCCCGGCTGACCATGGCCGCCAGCAATTGCGCCGGGTGGCCGTGGGCGTTGGCGTTGCTGCGCATGATCGCGCGGACGTCGGCTTCGATCTTCTCGACGGTGCGCGCGTCGAGCTCCTGCCCCGGCATCGCCGGCATCGGCTGGACGTCGCCGATGCGGCTGCCGCGGACCATGAATATCTCGGCGCAGGCGGTGGCGATCATGGCCCCGCCGCTGATGCCCTTGCGCAGCACCAGCGCGCGCGTGGGCGCTTCGCTCGACAAAAGAAGGTGGCTGATCTTGTCGCAGGCGTCGACGTAGCCGCCGTAGGTATCGATCTCGATGACGACCAACTTCGGCGGCTCTTCGGCAAAGCGTGCGAACGCGTGTTTGAAGGTCTCTTTTGTCTTCGAGGCGATGACCTGCTTGACCTCGAGAATGACGACTTCGCCGGTGAAATCCTCGGACGGCAATACGACTTTGCTCGCAGCCTTCTCGTCTTCACCGGCGCGGACCGGAGCCAGGCATAGCCAACACGCGGCCATCACCGCCAGCCAGAGTCTCATGAGCGTTTCCTCGACAGCTAAATGCCGCAACGTGGAGTGAGCCTAGCAGAAGCTCGGCGACGTGTCAACAGCGCTTTGGGGACGGGACTTTCGCGCGGATCAGGCCACCGCGGCGGCGGCGGCGCGGGAGGTGAGATAGCTGTCGCGCAGGCGCATGAAGAGCATCTCGACGCGGGCGGCGGCGGCGCAGTGCGGGCAGTAACCGTGTGAAATGAGCACATGGGGAGGAATCGGCTTGTCGATCCAGAGTCCGTTGTGGTGCACTTTTCCGCAGGAGCAACAGGCCACAATCATCGCTATTCCTCCGTTAATGTTATCGGCCGTACGCCTCGCGGGCTTTAGGCGGCCGCGACGATTGCCGGCGCAGGCGGAGAAAAGATTTGCACGGCGGGCGGTGAACGCTAAGATGAAAGCAATGAGATGAAACGAGGATCCAGCCAAGGAGAGCACGGCCATGAGCGAGCAGATCGCGGAACTCAACGAGAAGGATTTCGACGAAGGAATCAAGAGCGGCGTCACGCTGGTCGATTTCTGGGCGCCCTGGTGCGGTCCGTGCCAGATGATGGGGCCGATTCTCGAGACCGTCGCCACCAAGGTCGCCGACAAGGCCAAGATCGTCAAGGTCAACGTCGACGACAACAACGCTCTGGCCGGCAAATTCGGCATCCAGAGCATTCCCACGCTCATCGTCTTCAAGAACGGCGTGGAGGCCAAGCGTTTCATGGGCGTGCAGAACGAAGACGATCTCGTCTCTGCGCTGGAAGCCGAAGCCTAAAGCTGCCTGCAGTAAGTTTTCGGACAGCCCCCTAGCGGTCCTCGCAACTCGCAGCCGGTCACCGCTGGCGCTTGTTATGCTGCTCGCGTTCGTACTCGGCGACGCGTTCGGGATCGAGCTGCCGATCCAGCCATGCCTTCTTCCGGGGATGTTCGATGTTGTAGATATCGGGGCGCCAGTCAGGCCGTTCGCGTGCGTTCATATTGGCGTTGAGCACGGCGTCGCCGTCGGGGAGTCGAATAAACGGATCCACCAGCGCGCGGAGCCGGTTACGCACGCCTTCCTGCGCCAGTCGTTTGCGGTCGGCCTCGGCCAGGGCGCGCTGTTCAGCTTCCCAGATCGCGTCGTTGCGCGCGTCGAGGAGGCTATTGGTCAACACCGCGCCGACGTAGTCGTAGTACATGTTCATCGAGCGGGTGTAGATATCGATGTCGAACGGCTGCTCCTCGGTGTGCTTGAGGGTGCCGTATACGGCAACGTTGCGGCCGATGTTGCCGTCGCGGGCGTCGAAATTCTGCTGATAGAACCAGAGCTCGCCCCGGGCGGTACTGACCGAACGCGGCACGCCCCACTGGGTCATCTGCGCCAGCGCCATCGCCGCGGCGTCGGACTGCCCCGTCGCCACCACCTTCAGCGTCAGCGAGAGGCGCGGGCGGCTGTACGGGTCGAAGTCGGTGCAGAGCCCCACGACCACCGCATCGGCCTTGAGCAGGCGGCCGATTTTGACCGCGTCGGCGACATTGCGCACCGGGTCCAACGGCTCCTGCAGGTTCCGGTCCTCCATGGTCAGCTTGTTCAGATCTTCGCCCATGAGCATATACTGCTGAAGTTCGTTGTTTTGCCGGGCGATCTGCCGGTTCTGCTTCGTCGCCAGCATCATCCCCTGCTTGGGATAGAGAATGCGCACCTTGCCGCGCGAGTTGAGCTTGTTGGCCAAGCGCGTGGAGAAGTCCATGGCGTCGAAGCCCGGCTCGCTGGCCACCGAGTCGAACGGCAGGACAAGTATTGTCTTCACCGTCGCCAGCGCGACCGGATCGCCCGTCACCTCCTTGTACGCCTTGCTGTCGCCGCCGGCGGCGGCGCGCACGCCCTTGCGGGCCATGCTCATGAAGCAACCGCTGCCGCAGAGCAAAAGCCCCAGCAGAACAGGAGCCAGCGCGTTGCGGACGATTCTTCGATTCGTATTCACGACAGTCTTTCCTTGCCTGGGGTCAGAGGCGCGTCCGTGCGGTTTCATTCGGTCCGCTGCACGACCAATCCCGCTACCACCGGCTTGACGCTCCAGATGTTGGCGTGGCCCGAGCGTTCGCTGGTGAAGTAGATCCTTCCGGTCGGGTCGTCGGGCTTGTTCGGATCCAGCGCCCAGGACGGGTTCCAGTCCGGCGCGGGGTGGTCGGTGATCTGGGTCAGGTCGGTGCCGTCGACACGAACGACCCAGACGTCGTCGGGCTTGTAGATCCGCGCCTGCCACTGCGCCAACGTGCTCTTGCGCACCGTGGCGAAGGCGATGTAATTGCCGTTGGGGCTCCATGTTGGGGTGATCGCCGCCCAGTTGTGGTTGGCCACGATCTCGATCGGCGCCTCGACCGTCTCCACCCGCCCGTCGGCCGAGGGGCTGATGCGCGTGGTCCATATGCTGTACCAGGGCACGTCACGCTTGCGGTGTCGCTGGTAGACGAGCGTATACTCGCCCGGCTGGTCGCCGACGGGACGGAACTTCGGAAACAGCCCCTCGGTGACATGGCTCAGGACGCGGTTCTCCAGGTTCAACACCCAGATCTGCCACATGCCGTCCATGGAGTTGAAGCGGCAGAACGCGATATACTTCCCGTCCGGGCTCCAGGTCGGATGGATATCGTCGTCGGTCGAGCGCGTGAGTTGCCGCGGTTGCGCGTCGGGTGAGCCGTCGGCGCGCTGGATCAGGATATCCCAGTTGCCGTAACGGTCGGAACACCAGGCGATATACTGCCCGGTTTGCTCGCCCTGCCGTGCGGCGATGTTGGGCGGGCTGAGCTTGGGCATCATATCGCTCATCGTATCCTGAGTCAGCACCTGCACGGCCTTGCTGTCGGTCCCTTGCATGCAGATCTGCGGCGTGCGCGAATACTGCGTGGAAGCGTAGGTCATATATCTGCCGTCATGCGAGAGATCGATGTGCAGCACTGCGCCGGATTCGATAAAGGTATGCTGTGTAACGCCTTTGGCGCCTGTTGAATGGATGATGTTGCCAATCGCGCTCGGATCGTAGAACTGGGCCTTCCAGTTGCGCGGATCATACTCGATACCGACGCCGCCTTTACGGGCCATCGGCATCGGATCGCGTTCAAGCTGCCGCTCACCCAGTTCGCCTTTTTCCGCCCCGCGACTTGCCGGGTCAGATCCCTTGAACATGTTGGCCAGCGTCTGAAAGCCGTTGCACCCGCACAGGAGTGCGCTTGCAATCATCATGAAGGGCAACAAGTTATATGAAATGCGCACAGAACTTCCTCCCTAAAGGGGTTCCTCTCAAGCACTCATCACTATCGTGTTATCGGCCCTCCAGCGCCGCCATCTGCAATCAATCACAACCAAAAACACAATATTCTGCGGTCAGCCGACAAGATTATCGGCCGGGCGCGCAGGTTAATTTCAGCGCTTTCTTTGCTGCCCAGTTAACGGAATGCCGGGTTTGACATTATGCGGTTTGTCAAAAACAAGGAGGCGCAATTTGACTATCCGTCAAAAATCGACACTAAGTGTGTTCTACTCGGGATTTAGATGCGATAGCCCTGCTTCGTAATCGAGAATCTGCGCCGCTATCCTCGTTTGATTCCGGCTCAGCAGCAGAAACCAGACGGAGGCATAACTCATCAGCGCGATGACGATCAAGCGGACCACGATCCAGCGCCGCGGGCACGCCCGCCTCTCGTTCACGGCGTCTGTCGTATCACTTTGCACCCGAGGTTCTCCCGCGTCTTCAGCCAGTGCGGCTCCTCCTCCTCCAGCAGGAGGTTGAGCTGCAACACGCGCAGCGGCATCGATTTCAGGGCGGCGAAGTCGTGGATTCGCGTACCGCCGAGCTTCAGCAAGATCAGCGGCATGCCCTGAAGCGGCGAGATATCGACCACCCGCGTCTGGCCGATGTCGAGCATGCGCAGCGGCATCCCCTTAAGCGCCGCCAGGTCCGCGACCGGCGTTTCCTGCAGGAACAGTCGCGTCAGCGGCATCCCCCGCAGCGGCGCCAGATCCTGCACGCTCGTCCGGTCCAGCGAGAGCGTGTGCAGCGGCATCCCCTGCAGGGGCGCCAGGTCGGCCACGGGCGTGTGCGAGAGGTGCAGCACCTTCAACTTCATGCCCCGCAGCGGTGTCAGATCGTGCACCGGCGTCCTCTCCAGCGACAACGCTTCCAGCGGCATGCCCGCCAGTGGCGCCAGGTCCGCGGCGCGGGTACCGGTCAGGCGCAAGCGTCGCAGCGGCATGTCGCGCAGCGGCGTCAAGTCCCAGACACCGCTGTCGAGCAGCGACAGCCAGGTCAGCTTCTTCCCTTCAAGCGGCGCCAAGTCCAGATGCCGGGCGTAGTGGATCGCCACGCGCTTCAGCGGCATGTTCTTCACCGGCGCCAGATCGGGCGGGGCGTCGGAGAAGAGGAAGAAGCCCTCCAGGTCCAGCCACGCCAGCGGCGTCAGGTCGTCGATATCGCCGTGGATATACACCTCGCACGGATAGAACGGCGGCACCAGCGAGGTATTGTCGGTGTGGAATTCGTCCTCCCGCCACGCCGGGTTCGCCCGCGCCAGCGCCGCCTGCAGCCGCGCGCGGTGCCACCGTGCGATCGCGTCCCGCTGCGTCAGCGCCACGAGATAGCTAGCTGTCAGGGCGAAGCCGAGGTAGAAGACGACGCACGCGATCCACCGCCGCCGCGTCGACCTCTGTGCGGCGGCGTCTATTTTCGAATCGCGCATCCGTTCTGCCTTTCGCCTCGGATTACAGCGAATCAGAGACGCGCCTCGCCCGCACTTCACGCCGAGGCGATGTCGTACTGGTCGAGCTTCCGGTCGAGCGTGGTCCGCGCGATCCCGAGCAGTTTGGCCGCCTGCCGCTTGTTCCCGCCGGTATAGGCCACCACCCGCAGGATATGCGCGCGCTCGACACTGGTCAGGAGGAAGTCGTCCTCGTTTCCGAGCGGCGCCGTCTCGGCCGATTTCATCATGTTCAGTCCCAGGTGCTCCGGACCGATGGGTTGGCCGCGCGAGAGCACCACCGCCCGCCGGATCACGCTCTTGAGTTCGCGGATATTGCCCGGCCACGTGTAGCGCATCAGCCGGTCCATCGCCGCGTCGCCGATCTCGCCGACGGGGAGGCCGAGGTTGCTGCGGCATTCGTGCAGCACGGTATCGACCAGCAGCGGGATATCGCCCCCGCGCTCGCGCAACGGCGGCAGCTCGACCACCATCTCCCGCAGGCGGTAGAGCAGTTCCGGGCGGAAGCGATTGCCGGCGGCCAGTTCGTCCAGATCGTAATTGGTAATGGCGATGATGCGCACGTCGGTGTGCAGGAGTTCCTCGCCGCCGAGACGCTGGAACTGCTTGTACTCCACCGCGTGCAGGATCTTCGGCTGCGCGGTCAGGCTCATGTCGCCGATCTCGTCGAGCACCAGCGTGCCCCCGGTGGCCAGCTCGAACTGCCCGTGGCGGCGCTTGTCCGCACCGGTGAAGGCGCCTTTCTCGTGGCCGAAGAGCTCCGATTCCAACAGGCTCTCGCTCAGGGCGCTGGTGTTGACCGTGACGAAGGGACCGCTCGCGCGCGGGCTGGCGTTGTGGATGGCCTGCGCCAGCAGGTTCTTGCCGGTGCCGCTCTCGCCGGTGATCAGGATCGACAGGTCGGTATGCGCCGCGCCTTCGGCCAGCCGCAGGCAGTCCTCCATGCGCTTGACCCGTGTCTTGAAGTCCTCGAATTCGAAGCTGCCGCGGCGGTACATACGGGTGGAGCTGGTGTATTCGATCTTTTCGGTACGATTGCGCAACGCCATGGATGTCTCCATCGGTAGCGGGATAATGGCTGCTATACAAAGCCATGCCTGTTTCAAATTACAGCAAATTCGGCGAAATACAACAAGATTACACTGCAAAGCCATTTTCGGCGGCTGCGGAAATATGGCGTAAAAAGCTGTGCGCCAACAGGTAATCCATTCGATCTCGATTGTGCCGGACATATCGGTCGCGATTTACTGCTATGGGGGTATCCCCTTAACTCCGGTGGATTTCTTGTAAGCCTCATTGGAGCAATAGGTTGAGTGGATTTTCTGCCTCTTCGCCAAATGTAATGCAACTGTCTGAGGGAAATAGGGTTACGGTGATTGCACCTGAGTCAAGGGGATACCCCAGTACTGCTATTATAACGCGAGTGGTGCCCGAACGCTGAAAGAAAGTGCTAATTTACACCTCTTTCGTGTTATCGGACTTGACAATACCCCTGACGTATCCTAGGCTTAACTTGGGATTTCATAGACCGGGGACTATCCCGGCGGCTGTTCGGCGGAGACGGATTTGGGGATCCGGCAGTTCTCCGCCGCAGCGGAACCCCGCGTTGAGACAGGTCGGTTCGATCTTCGATGGCGCCCGCGCGGATCGGCGGGCGCCGGTATCTGTCTAAGGAGCGGATCATGGCCATGGCACCGATTGGACCGGCCGGAAACAATCCGGTCCCCAACGCGCCGCCGCCGCGTAACGCACAACTGCAGCAGAGCGAGCAGCCCGTGCGCGGGACCAACAGCCGTCCGGATAATTCCGGCTCGGCCGAGATGCGCTCGCCCGCGCAGCGCGTCAACACCGCCAACCAGACGGCGAGCCTGCGCAACGAGACCGGCAAGGGCGAGATCATCGACACCATGGGCTGACCGTCGCTGGCGCGGGTACGGATACCCGCGCCCGGCGGACGATTCTCCATTTGCCTGAATCGTCGTCCACGGAAGGATGGCCATGCAGGTGCTCCCGCGCGCGGCCAGCGCAGCTTACACGCAGGCGTTGCCCCGGATTGACCGGCGGCACCCGGCGGTGTCGACCCGCATCGATACGGAGCGGGCCGAAGAGTCTGCCGCCGATGGCGACAAGATCCGGTACGAAGTGCCCTTCGGCGAGAGCGGCAAGGAGCACATGCGTTCGCCCTCCCCCGCCCGCAGCTTCCACCATCTTTACCGTTTCGAGCAGATCCACGCCGCTCGGCACCGCGCCCTGGCGCAACGCTACGGCCTCGCGGTCGAGTCCCAACGCGTCCGCATCAAGACCGGCCTGACCGAGAAAGGCGAGTTGATCGCCCTCGCGGGGGCGACGGAAACCTCCTTCGACCGGGCGGAGCTGCCATCCAACGTGCTGCCTTCGCGTGCCGCGACGGGGGGCGAATTGCCGCCGGATGCGGTCGACGGCGAACTGCTGCTCCGCGAACTGGCCTATGTATCGGATCTGGCGCGCTATATCGCCACCGGCGGCGCGCCGGTCTTCGGCATGAGCAAGCGCTCGCTGCCGTCGGTCCGTTTCGCCGGCTCGGTCGGCAGTGCGCGGCGCATGCTCAACAACCGCGACAAGATTTATTCGGATCAGCGCTCGCAGCCGGATCTGATGCGGTTCTTGCGCAATATCTCCGGGCGCTCGCTCTCCTATCTCGTCGCCGCCTACGAGCCGCTCGAAAAAGCCGTCGGCAAACTCCGCGAGGAGCTGGACGCGTTTGCCGGGAAAGCGTCTTCGCTGACGGGGATGAGCGTCTCCGGCGGGCCGCCGGTGGCCGAGGTACGCATCCGCGGCCCCGAGGTCGAGCCCGGCACGCATACCTTGATGGTGAACGAGATCGCCGAGGCCCACGCCGTCGACGGCACGCGCGAGAACGCCGTCTACGCCACCTTCGACAAGCTGCTCGACGAGGACGACGCGCCGGTCATCGCCGCCAATACCGCCGATTTCGTCTTCGACAACGGCACCGACGCGATCACCGTCACCGTCGGCCGTGACGACACCTTCGCCACTATCGCCGCCAAGATCAACTACGGCGAGGATCTGAACAACAATGGTTTTCTGGACGAGTTCGACGGTTACGAGGACGCCGACGCCGACGACGTTATCGACGGCGGCACGGCCGAACACGACGTCGTCGCCACCCTCGTCGGCAACCGCCTGCGCTTGTCCACCTCCGCCGCGGTCACCATCACCGACGACGACGAGATCCTCCGCCGCCTGGGCCTGGTCGAAGACGACGAGGGAACGCTCGCGTTCACCGAGACCGGCGCCTATTATCCCCGGTCGCTGGCGACGCTGGCGACGATGTACGACGACGCGGGCGAGGCGCCGCTGCCGCTCAACAGCGTCACCTTCTCCCTCAACGGCGTCGACGTGGTCGCCACCGAGGCCGACAACGTCTTCACGCTCCGCGACCGCATCAACTGGGGCGAGGATTTCAACCGCAACGGCGTACTCGACACCGACGACGTCGATTACACCGTCCCCGGCTTCGCCCGCGAGGACGAAGACCTCGACGGCGAACTCGACGGCGGCACCGCCGCGCACGGGGTGATCGCCGACATCGTCGGCGGCAACCTGCGGCTGCGGCAGGCCGATCCCGGCGCCGGCGAGATCCAGCTCCGCGACACGTCCGGCCTGATGGAAGCGCTGGGCGTGCTGGTCGAGAACGGGAAAGGCATTCACGAATACGTCCGGGTCGCCCAACCCGCCTCGGACGCGTCGATTACTCTCGACGGCGAAGACAGGCGCGATGCGGACAACCTCGTCGACGACGCCATCGACGGGCTCGAGATCGAACTGCTCCAGGCGGGCGAGGAGAGCGTTCAGATCACCGTCGCGGGAGACGTCGCGCAACTGAAGGACGAACTCGAGGAGTTGATATCGAGTTACAACGCAACGCTTGCGGCCTTCAACGAGGCGCTCTCGCCGTATCTCGAGGGCGCGCTGAAGAACGACCCGAAGGCCACCCGCTCGTACACGCTCCTGCGCAACGCGGTCGCCGATCCGGTCGAAAGGCAACCCGAGCGCTACGACCGCGCCGGCGATATCGGCCTGAAACGCACTATCGACGGCCGCATCGTTTTGCAGGCGCTGCAACTCCAGTCCGCCCGCCTGCGCCGGCCGTACGATTCCGAGGCGCCGGGGCTCGCGCGCGCGCAATTCCCCGCTTCCGTCTACAATATTTTGGACGAGCTCGGTCTGCGCGCGCCGGAGCATAACACGCTCTCGCTCGACGAGAAGAAGCTGGACGAAGCGGTTTCGCGGGACGTTTCCGCCCTGCGCGACTTCTTCCGCACCGAAGAGATCGGCCTGCTTGACCGCCTCGCCGAGGCCGGCGATCGGGTCGGCCATCCGCTGCGCGGGGAGCTGGCCTTCGGCCGCTACCGTCTCGGCGTCTTGCGTGATGCCATCGCCACGCGCCAGATCGTCGACGCCCAGCGCCAGATCCGCGAGGCGGCCTACCGCCAGAGCCTTCTCGCTTCGGCCACGGCCGCCACGGAGCTCATCGGGAGCACGATGTCCCTTACCGCCTGAGCCGCTCTTGACATCGCCGCCGGCACGCATATGATGGTCTTTTCCGTCCGGAAACCGGAGAGATGCCGGAGTGGTCGAACGGGCTGGTTTCGAAAACCAGTGTGCCCTATGGGTACCCAGGGTTCGAATCCCTGTCTCTCCGCCATTTACACACCAAGGGTTTATACGGAATGCCCTTGAATGATAGACAGTTACAGAGTTGTTCGAAGCCCAGAACGGAAGCGGCAAGGGGAAAAGCGGCACCCCGAGCACGATACATCCGGCACCGAGTGCGATTTGCCACATTCTCCGGGCATTGCCCGCAAGACAGCGTCGCGGTTGCCCGAGGCGTTGCGTCGTGTTCCCGACCGAATGCAAGGCTGTTCTTTTCATGCGACGTCCCGCCCGTCGTCGGCAGTCATGAAACAGGTCGCCGCGCAGGGCGGCGCGTATCGCGCAGACCAGAACCATGGCCATCAGAAGCGAACGGCCGCAACCATCAGCAATCCCAGTACGTAAATCACGTAGCCCATACGCCTCGCTTTCCGTCGGATTCCGAAGTCGCCACGCCATACCGAAACAGGATCTAATGCGCCGCTTGTGAGTCCGCGCCAGCATCAAGTTGACAATCCTGAATGCTATGATGACGCGATTACCGGAGGCTGATCGCAAGATTACGATTCGGCAATTTCGATGCGGCCGGATGTGCCCAAACCGCTACACAGCATGTCCAGGCACAAGGCGGCGTTTCGCCGCGCGGTCCCCCCGTTCGCTTCGACAATACGACGCGCAGTCACACCGAGTCCGGTTCGCTTTTCATCGGAGCGAAGCAATTGCCGCAGGGCACTTTCGAGTTCATCCGCCGACGCGAGTTGAAGCAACGCTCCCTGTCGGGCGAATTCCTCCGCTTCCTGGAAATGAAACATGGACGGACCGCAGATTACCGCCTTTCCCAGGGCAGCCGGCTCGATGAAGTTGTGTCCGCCGTCGGCGACCAGGCTGCCACCGATGATGGCAATGCCGGCGATGCCGTAGAGATCGACCAGTTCGCCCATGAGATCGCCCACGATCACGTCACTGGCCGCAAGTGGATTTCGCTCACGGGCGGGCAATTGGCTTCTGTATATGACGTTGAAGCCATGCTCCCTTATCCACTGGCCGATTTCCGCGGCGCGCCGCGGTTGGCGCGGAACGAGGATCAGGCGAAGGCCGGGAAATTCGGGGAGAAGGGCCCGGTAACTCGCAATCAGCATCTTCTCCTCCGGCGCGTGTGTACTGCCCCCCACCAGAATGAAGTGATCGGACGCGAGACCGCACTGCCGTCTCAGCGCCTGACGCGCTTTTGGCGACACCTCAATGGCAACATCGAACTTCATGTTTCCGGTAACCGTCACGCGCTCTCGCGCGATGCCGAGCCGAATCAGTCTTTCGGCATAGGTTTCGTTTTGCATGGCGAAGCGGCGCACGTTGGCAACCATGACAGGGAAGAGTCCGCGCAGGTATCGCGCATATCCGCGATACGACTTCTCCGACAACCGACCGTTGACGAGAATGACCGGGATATCGCGATTCGATGCGGCCACCAAAAAATTCGGCCAGAGTTCAAGCTCAAGGAGAACAACCAGGGCGGGGGCGAAGTGATCGAGGTAGCGTCGCACGGCCCGCGAGAAATCGAGGGGGAACGGGACAACCGTGCAATCGGGATACA
>CAYWFP010000079.1:18001-18774 GCA_964457365.1 uncultured Planctomycetaceae bacterium | reverse complement strand
GAGGAGGTAACGCACTTCCGGCGCGCGGTGCAGGCGGAGGTGCTCGCCAGCAGCAGCGACCAGAGTATCGAGGAGCATATCGAACTGGCGGAGCTGACGCTGGCGCATATCCGCATCGAGCTCGAGTGCGGCCGCGACGTGGTCGTCCTCGTCGACAGTTTGACGCGCATGGGGCGGGCGTTCAACCTCGGCGGCAGCGGCAGCGGGCGGATGATGTCCGGGGGCGTCGAGGCCGGCGCGCTGGAGATCCCGCGGCGCTTCTTCGGCCTGGCGCGCAAGATCGAGAACGGCGGTTCGGTGACGATCCTGGCGACCGCGCTGGTCGACACCGGCTCGCGCATGGACCAGTTCATCTTCGAGGAGTTCAAGGGCACCGGCAACGCCGAACTCATCCTCGACCGATCCCTCGCCGAGCAGCGGCTCTTCCCGGCGATCAACCTGCCCGAGAGCGGCACCCGCAAGGAGCACCGCCTCTACACCGGCGAGGACATGAAGCGCATCCACAAGTTCCGCCGCGTGCTGGCCGACCGCGAGCCCAAGGAGGCGCTGGTGTCGCTCAAGGGCCTCCTGGAGAAGTATTCCACCAACGCGGAGTTCCTGCAGAGCATCCCGGTGTGAAAGCCTGCCGCTTCAGCAGGTGACGAGCACCGCGTCGGCCTGGGAATGGGCGAGGCGGAATTCGCGCCCGTCGGCGGTGCGGACGACCCAGGTCTCTCCACCGTTCTCGCGCGGCAGCACGTAGACGTCGTCGCCCGACGCGTGCGTGTCGTTGG
>CAYWFP010000079.1:0-17991 GCA_964457365.1 uncultured Planctomycetaceae bacterium | reverse complement strand
GCGGCAGCACGTGGACAGGCTCGCCCGGTTGCAGGCCGCAGTCGCCCGCGGCCCCGCCGATGCGCGCCACCTGCGCTTCCTGCCCCTCGCGCAGCAGCGCCAGGCCGACCACGCTGCCGGCGGCGAAGCGCATCGCGTCTTGCGGGATGGGCTGGCCGTGCGGGTCGGTCTCGGGGTGGCCCAGCAGATCGTCGAGGTAGTCGATGGACGCGGTCTCGTGGACGTGCTCCAGTTCCAGCGCGCGCGGGTGGATCTCCTCCTCGGGCGTGCCCACGTGCGCGAGGTACGCCTCCCACAGCCGGTGCGAGCGCCGGATCCGCAGCGCCTCCTTGCGCCCGGCGTCGCTGAGGCGGTAGGCGTCGTCTTCCCGCTCGAGCAGCCTCTCGCGCGCGAGTTGCCGCGCGGCGCGGCGGACGTTCTCCTCGCGCGGGATCTGCTTGCACAGCGTCAGTTCGCTCACCGGCTCGTGGCGGAGCACCACCGCGAGGATGTCCTCCACCGTCTGCTGCGGCACCATCCGCCGCAGGCGCAGCCAGCGCGCCAGGATGCCGTAGCGCGGGGCGACCACCAGCACGACCAGGAACTGCAGCGTGCAGAAGAGCATGATCGCGCCGCCGCCGGCGGAGTCGACCCAGGTGCAGAGGTAGAGCCCGCCGACGACGCTGGTGATGCCGAAGAGCGCGGCCAGCCACATCATGCGGCCGAGCCGGTCGCTCAGCAGGTACGCCGTCGCCGCCGGGGTGATCAGCAGCCCCACCACCAGGATGACGCCGACCATGCTGACGGCGCTGACGACCACCAGGGAGACGCAGGTGGTGAGGACGTAATCGAGCAGCACCACCGGCAGGCCGATGGCCGCGGCCATGACCGGGTCGAAGCTGGCGAGCTGGAAGTGGCGGAAGAAGAGGAGGATCACGCTCAGCACCAGCGCCGCGGCGACGGCGCTCGCCCACAGGTCGTCCGCGTTGACGCTGAGGACGTCGCCCATGATGAAGTGCATCAGGTCGATGTGGATGTAGCTGCGGAAGATGCTGACCACCACCACGCCGGCGGCGAAGATGCCGGTGTACATGATGCCGATGGCGGTGTCCTCCTTGACGCGGCTGACGCGCGAAACGAGGCCGATGAGGAAGACCGTCGCCACCGCCGCCAGGAGCGATCCGAGCAGCATCCCCGGCGCGTGGGCCTCGAGCCCGAAGAGGAGTTTCATCGCCAGGTAGCCCCCGGCGACGCCGGCGATCATCGCGTGACTCAGCGCGTCGCCGAGGAAGGCCATCCGCCGCAGGATCACCAGGCAGCCGACGACGGCGCTGACCACGGCCACGAGGCAGCCGCCGACCAGGGCGCTCTGGAACCACCCCTGCCGCAGCGGATCGAGAAATACCGCCTCCAGCCACGCGCTCATGCCGAGGCTCCTTCCTCGCGCAGGATGTTGCTGAAGACGCGGAGCCTGCCCTCGTAGACCTCGCTGAGCAGATCCTCGTGCAGCACCGCCGGCGGCGGACCGTAGGCGTAGAGCCGCTGTTTGATCAGGATCAGCCGGTCGAAGTACTCCGCGGCGGTGGTCAGGTCGTGGTGGACCACCACCAGCGTCTTGCCGGCGGCCTTGGCGCGCTCCAGGACGTCGAGGATGGCGCGCTCGGTGGCCGCGTCGACGCCGGCGAAGGGCTCGTCCAGGAGCAGGATCTGCGCCCCTTGCGCGAGCGCGCGCGCCATGAAGACGCGCTGCTGCTGCCCGCCGGAGAGCTGGCCGATCTGCCGGTAGCGAAAGTCCTCCATGCGCACCATCTCCAGCGCCTCCTCGGCGACGCGGCGATCCTCGCGTCCCGGCTCGCGCCACCAGGGGATGTGGCGGTAGCGGCCCATCATGGCCACGTCCTCGACGGTGACGGGAAAGTCCCAGTCCACCGCGCCGCGCTGCGGGACGTAGGCGACGCGCCCCTTGGCTTTCTCCGCCGGGATGCCCTCGATCAGCACCTCGCCGACGTCGCGGCGGACGAAGCCGAGGACGGCCTTGATGAAGGTGGACTTGCCCGCGCCGTTGGGACCGATGATGCCCACGAGCAGCCCCTTCTCGATCGAGAGGCTGATATCCAGCAGCGCGGGTTTGGGCCCGTAGCTGACGGTGAGGTGGCGGACGTCGATCGTCGGCTCAGCGCTCATGAACCTCCTCCGCCTCGTCGCTTGCGAGGGTGAAGCGGAAGACGCCGCCGACGACGGCGCCGCCCTCGCCCCAGTAGGATTCTTGCGCCACCATCGTCTTTCCGCGCAGCAGCCGCACCCGCAGCGCGTGGTGGCCGCCGCCCGGGGGGGGGCTGGCCTCGATATAGAATTCGTTCAGGCCTTGCAGCAGGTGCGGCACCGGCTCGAGCCGGACGGGCGTGTCGCCGGGGAGGCGTTCGGTGAGGCGCAGCACCTCCGCGCCGGCGGCACGGACCGTCAGCGCGGCGGCTTTCTCCTCGCCGATACGGACGGCGAACGGGTCGGGTTCGACCGCGAAGCTGCTGACGATCTCCAGGGCGTACTCGCCTTCGGCCCGCTTCAGCGCCTGCGGTCGGGCGCGCTCGGGGCGATGAGATTGACGGTACTGCAGGAAGGCATGCAGCCCCCCGATGCAGACGAGCCAGACGAGTACGGTGAGGAGGATACGCATGCGTATTCTACTCTTCGGCCAGGGCGCCGACGATGAGGAGGACATTCTCGCGCATCATGCCGATGTAGGTCTCGCCCGCGCTGCCGGCGGGGCCCATCGAGTCGGAGTAGAGCGCGCCGCCGATCTCGATGCCGGCCTCCCTGGCGATCTCGCGCAGCACCTCCGGGTTGAGGCTCGTCTCGACGAAGACCGCGGGCGTGCCGGTCTGGCGCAGGCCCTCGATCACCTGCCTGCGGCGCTCGGGGCTGATGCCGCCGCCGACCTCGGCGCCGGTGGACCAGCCGATTGGCGCGAGGCTGCGGTAGTCGTGCTGCGGGTTGAACTTGTACTCGCGGCAGAAGTAGTTGAAGGCGTCGTGGTTGGTCACCAGCACCCGCCGTTGCGCGGGGATCCTGGCGATCTGCTCGCGCATCCAGTTGTCCAGCACCCGCAGTTGCTGCAGATACAGCTTGGCGCGGGCGCGGAACTCCGCCTTGTGCGCGGGCGCGACCCGCTCGAGCCCGGCGAGGATGTTGTTGACGTAGACGGCGGCGTTGGCGCAGGTGAACCAGGCGTGCGGGTCGGAGAACGTCCGCCCCTCCTCCTCCAGCGAGATCGGTTCGATGCCGTCGGTGCAGGTAATCAGCGGCTTGCCGGCGTTCTTGGCGAGCGTGCGCATCCAGTTCTTGCCCTCGAGGTGCATGCCGTTCTCGAGGCAGAGGTCGGCGCGCCGGACCTTGGCGATGTCGCCGGGGGCGGGTTCGCGGGTGTGCGGGTCCTCCCCGGGCGCGAGGATGCAGAGCACCTCGCAGCGGTCGCCGACGACCTGCCGGGCGAAGTCGGCGATCTGGGTGGTCGAGGCGACGACGACCGGTTTCCTCGCCTCTGCGGCGCGGCCGGCGCCGCCGAAGAGCAGCAGCGCGACAAAAGCGAGCACGAGCATACGCATCGAGGCGCCTCCTGTGGGTCCCCACCCGCAGGGTACGGTAATGCCCGGGCCGCGTCTTGTCAACCGGGAAGAGGCATTCGCTGCCGCGACGTTTTCGCGTTTCCTTCGCCGTCGATTCGTGCTAAACAGGAAGCGTTCCCGTCGATCGCTTTCAGCAAAGGATTCCGCATGAGCCGTCCCAACGTGGTCTTTCTCTTCACCGACGACCAGCGCTTCGACACCATCGGCGCGCTCGGCAACGACGTGATCCGCACGCCGAACATCGACCGGCTCGTGGCGCGCGGCTCGGCTTTCACGCACGCGCACATCCCCTGCGGCACTTCCGGCGCGGTCTGCATGCCCAGCCGGGCGATGCTGCACACCGGGCGCAGCCTCTTCCGCATCGAGGGCGCGGGCGAAAGCATTCCCGAAGCGCACGCGACACTGGGCGAGGCGTTCCGCCAAGCGGGATACAACACCTTCGGTGCGGGCAAATGGCACAACGGCGTGGCCTCGTACGCGCGCAGCTTCAGCCACGGCGACGAGATCTTCTTCGGCGGCATGGCCGACCACTGGAACGTGCCAGCCTGCCGCTACGACCCGCGCGGCAAATACGACAAGGTCTGCCTGGCGGTGAACGCTCCCGCGAGCAGCAACGAGGTGAGCGAGCGCCGCTGCGACCATATCCACGCCGGCGTGCATTCGACCGATATCATCGCCGACGCGGGCGCGCGTTTCCTGCAGAGCTCCGACGCGGCCGAGCCGTTCTTCATGTATCTCTCGTTCCTGGCGCCGCACGATCCGCGCACCATGCCCGGGCACTACCGGCAGATGTACGACCCGGCCGAGATCCCGACGCCGCCGAACTTTCTGGGCGGGCATCCGTTCGAGAACGGGGCGCTGCGGATCCGCGACGAGCTGCTCGCGGCGTTTCCGCGCGATCCGGACGAGGTCCGCCGTCATATCGCCGAGTACTACGCCATGATCACCCACCTCGACGACGCGATCGGCCGCGTGGTCGAGGCGGTGGAGAAGGCGGGAAAGCTGGCGGAGACGATCTTCGTCTTTGCCGGAGACAACGGCCTGGCGGTGGGCCAGCACGGCTTGATGGGCAAGCAGAGCTGCTACGAGCACAGCGTGCGCGTGCCGCTGGTCCTCGCCGGTCCGGGCGTGCCCGCCGGAGAGCGGAGCGTCGCGCGGGCGTATTTGTTCGACATCTTCCCCACTCTCTGTGAACTCTGCGGCGTGGAGACGCCGGCGACGGTGGAGGGGACGAGCCTGGCGCCGGCGCTGAACGATCCGGCGGAGACGCTGCGCGAGGCGATGTACTTCGCCTACTGCCAGACCCAGCGCGCGGTGAAGCGCGACGGCTTCAAGCTCATCGACGTGCGCATGAACGGGCGCCGCACCGGCTGGCAGCTCTTCGATCTGGAGAACGATCCGTGGGAGACGAACAACCTCATCGACGACCCGGCGTACAAGAATCGCCGCGAGGCGCTGACCGCGACGATGGCGGAATTGCGCGACGAGTGGGGCGACTGCCAAACCGAGTGGGGGAGGGCGTTCTGGGCAAGTCGGCGATGAGTTGAGAAATGGCGGTCGTATGGCGGCAGACTGTAATCAACAATCCGAAAGCGAACATCGCATGCAACGCACAGCGCGCCCGTCTTCCGGGTTCTTTCTCACTCGTCCAGTCGCTCGGCGCGTTCGCGGTATTGTGACGGCGGCACGCCGGCGACGCGCTTGAACGTGCGCGAGAAGTGGAAGACGTCCTGGAAGCCGACCCGCTCGGCAACTTCCTGCAACTTCGCTTCCGGGCGCGACAGCAAGAGCGCCTCGGCCCGCTCGATCCGCCGCCGCGTCAGGTAGGTCATCGGCGGCTGGCCGAGCACCCGGCTGAAGAGGTTGGAGAAGTACGTCGGCTGCAGGTGCGCCAGCTCCGCCAGCTCCGCCAGCTTCATCGGCGCGGCGAGGTGGTGCTCGATATAAGCCAGCACCGGGGCGAAGCGTCGCGCCCGCGCCAGCGTGCCGCTGCGTTCGTCGACGGGCCGGGCGAAGCGCGCGAGCAGTTGCCGCAGGCCCCCGTCGATCTCCAGTCGCGCGGCGGGCTGTGGATCACTCATGCGCTCCAAAATGCCGAAGTAGAGTCCGTCCACGGCGGCCGGATCGCGCACCGGCACGGCGAAAGGCCAGCCGAAAGCGCCGAACGGTTCCAGGCTGCCCAGGACCGCGGCCTCGAAGTGCAGCCACGCCAGTTCCATGCCTTCGGCGCAGCGGTAATAGCCGGGCGTATGCGCGGGAATGCAGAAGAGGTGCCCCGGGCGCAGGCGGAAGACCTTGCCGTGGTGGCGCGTCTCGCCCTCCCCGCCGCGGATCCAGTAGAGTCGGCCGAAGGGGTTGCGGTGCTCGTCCACGCCGCCGCCGCCCCAGTGCGCGCTGTAGCGCCGGCAGTCGACCTGGATCACGCGCGTGGTCAGGCTCGCCAGCGGGTCGTCGCCGCCGATGCGGACCGCCTCGGTCTTCGCCATGCGCGCGACGCTACCGCGCCCGGGGGCTTCCGTCCAGCACAATCTGTGGATTCTTCATGCTAAACGAAGCCCGGTCCATTGTCGCCGCCGGGGCGGGCGGGTAGAGTCGCGGTGCAGAATCCGGCTTTGAGGGAAAGGAAGAACGATGGCGGCGGTCGAAGAGACGACGGATGTGCGGTATCAGGCGTACATGGGGCTCGGGCCCGACCCGGTGCCGCACTGGGAGCACTGGTCCTGCCCCGACGCGGAGACCTATCTGACCGGGATCGACTATTACGACCACCCGCGGCGGTGCCGCTTGAAAATGCGCGAGCTCTATCCGGAGCTGGGCCTGCCCGTCCCGGAGAGCGACGAGCCGAAAGCCCGCCCGGAAGAGAAGAGCAAGGGCGCGGGGCGCTGGGGCGACGCCAACCGGGACTACTGGCAGCAGGACGTGGCGAGCCGCCGCTTCGGGGATCTCGACGAGATGCTGGCGTTCAGCCCGCTCGAACAGGCCGACTTCACCGGCTGGCAAGTGGCCGTCGACGGGGACTTCAGCTCCGAGGAGGTCATCTACGAGTGCTACCGGAAGAACTATCCGGTTGAGTGGGGCGACAGCGCGCCGGAAGGGAGTTCGGCGAGCGTCAGCTTCTACAACACGATGTTCATGTGGCCGATAATGGTCTTCGGTTACGAGAATTTCCTCATGCTCTCCCTGGAGCCGGAGTTCGAGCGTATCATGGACGAGTTTGCCGAGATCAACCGCCGGGTCTTCCGCGCCTTCGCGCGGCTGCCGGTCAACTTCGTCGTCTGCCACGACGACATCGTCCTCACCAAGGGGCCCGTCTGTAGCCCGGCGTGGATGCGGAAGTTCATCTTCCCGCGTTACGAGGAGTACTGGAGCCTATTGAAGGACGCGGGCAAGGAGGTGATCTTCATGGTCGACGGCTGCATCGACGCCTTCGTCGACGACGTGATGGCCTGCGGCGCGCGCGGCATCATCAGCGAGCCCTACACCGATTACAAGCGCATCGCCCGCGCCTACCCCGACTGCTTCATCGCGGGTGAAGGCGACAACCGCGTGCTGATGCGCAACGACCCGGAGGAGATCCGCCGCATGGTCGAGTCGATGGCCGAGACCGCGCGCATGAGCGGGGGGTATATGATGTGCATCGGCAATCACATTCCGTTCAACGTCCCCGGCGAGGCGGTGAAGCGCTACTTCGCGTATGCGCGCGAGTTGGCGCGGCGCTGAACTACGCGAGTTCCCGCTCGCTCAGCCAGTTCAGTTGCGGCCAGTGGCGCGGGCCGGTATTGGGCTGCGGCGCGCCGGGCGTGGAGCGGCCTTCCTTGAGATAACGCGTCATCAGCGCGGTCAGCTTCTCGACCACCTCGGGATGCTGGGTGTGCAGGTTGGCGTGCTCGCCGATGTCGGCCTCCAGGTCGTAGAGCTGGATCGGCGGCAGGCCCTCGGTCTGCTCGCCGGGCTTGGGAAAGCTCCAGCCGCCCGAACCGGGGCAGAACTCGAGCTTCCACCTGCCCTGCCGGATGGAGAACGAGCCGTTGACGGAATGGTGCACCGTGGCCTCGCGCACGGGCGCGGCGTCGGCGTTCCCGCGCCAGAGCGGCAGGTTGCTGACCGAGTCCTCGCCCGCGTCGTCGGGCAGCTTCTCGCCGAAGAAGTCCGCCAGCGTCGCCAACAGGTCCGCGAGGCAGACCGTGTCGTCGCAGACGCCGCCTTGGGCGATCTCCTTGGGCCAGCGGATCAAGAGCGGAATGCGGTGGCCGCCCTCGTAGATGTCGGCCTTGTGGCCGCGGAAGACGTAGCTGGGGTAATGCCCGCAGCGGGCGAGTTCGGTAAAGTCGGCCATCGGCGAGCAGCCGTTGTCGCTGGCGAATACGAGGAGGGTGTCCTCTGCCAGGTCGCACTCGTCGAGGGTCTTCATCACCTCGCCGACCACCCAGTCGCTCATGAGGCAGAAGTCGCCGTACTCGTTGGTGCCGGACACGCCCTGGAACTCTGTTGTCGGCAGGATCGGCGTGTGCGGCGCCGGCAGCGGCATATAGAGGAAGAACGGCTCGTCACGGTGCCGGCGGACAAAGTCGCAGGCCTTCTCGGTGAATTTCGGCAGCACCTCCTCGTGGTCGAAGTCCGGCGCGGTCGGCCCCTTGCGCCAGAAGCGTTTGCCCGTCCCTTCGGTCTCGTGGTCCGGGACGGCCGTGGGCAGGTCGTTCTCGACGTAGACGTACGGGTCCATGTCCAGCGAGCCGATGATGCCGAAGAACTCGTCGAAGCCGTGATCGACCGGGCCGCCCGTAACCGGCCTGGTGAAGTCGATGTCTTTCGGGTCGTCGCTATTCAGATGCCAGTGCCATCCCAAATGCCACTTGCCGACGCAGCCGGTGGCGTAACCCTTCGCCTTCAGGTACGACGCCACGGTCGTGCGCCCTTCCTCGATCAGCGCGCCGTCGTAGCCGAAGAGCACGCCCGCTTTCATGGAGGAGCGCCAGTTGTAGCGGCCGGTGAGGATGCTGTAGCGGCTGGGCGTGCAGACGGCGGAACTGGCGTGCGCGTCGCTGAAGGCCATGCCGCCGGAGGCGAGACGGTCGAGGTTCTCCGTACGGATACGCGAGCCGGGATTGAGGCACGACACGTCGCCGTAGCCCATGTCGTCGGCGAGGATGTAGACGACGTTCGGTTTGCGCGTTGCGGTCATCTCGGTTCCTTTCGATCAGCGAAACGTCAGCAGCGGCGGCCGACGGCGCCGTCGACGGCGCGGCAGACATGGATTTCCGGGTCGATCCCGGTCTGTTCGCGGTAGTTCTCCGCCAGTTGCGCGGCGAAGGCCTCGGCCTTCTGCGCCTGCACGAGGTTGACGGTGCAGCCGCCGAAGCCGCCGCCCGAGAGCCGGCAGCCGTAGAAGCCCGGCAGGCCGATGGCGCAGCGGACCATGGTGTCCAGTTCCGCGCAGGAGTTGCCGAAGTGGTCGCGGCTGGAGGCGTGCGAGTCGATCATGCAGTTGCCCATGGCGCTCAGGTCGCCCGCCTTCAGCGCCTCGACGCCGCGCAGCACGCGGTCGTTCTCGGTGACGACGTGCCGGGCCTTGTCGCGCAGTTCCGGCTCGAGTTTCTGCGCGTGCGCCTCGAAGTCCTCCACGCCGACGTCGCGCAGGTGGGTGATAGGCTTCTCGAGCCATGCGTCGAACCGTCTCGCGGCGGCGAAGCACTGCTCGCGCAGGCGGTTGTAGGTGCCGTCGGCCAGCTCGTGCTCGGCGCGGGTGTTGGCCAGCACCAGGCCGATCTCGCTGCCGAGGGGGAGGTGGCTGTACTGTTTCAGGTCGCGGCAGTCGAGGAAGATGAGGTGGTCGGCCTTGCCCATGACGCTGGAGAACTGGTCGAGAATGCCGCAGTTGACGCCGACGAAGTTGTTTTCCGCGGCCTGGCAGGTCAACGCCAGCTCGACGGCGTCCATCTCGTAGGGAAAGAGCTGCTGCAGGAAGCGCGCGGTGGCGACCTCCAGCGCGGCGCTGCTGGAGAGTCCCGAGCCCAGCGGCACGTTGCCGTGGACGATGGCCTCGAAGGCGCCGAGTTCGATCCCCTGCGCCTGCAACTGGTCGACCACGCCCTCGACGTAGTTGATCCAGAAGTGCTCGGTGGTCTTGGCCGGATCCGTCACCTTGAACGTCTCGCCGACCTCGAAGGTGCGGGAGTAGATCTTGGCGGTATCCCCGTCGACGCGGCGGCCGGCGATGACGATGTGGCGGTCGATGGCGGCGCTGAGGATGAAGCCCTCGTTGTAGTCGGTGTGGTTGCCCAATACCTCCACGCGGCCCGGGGCGCAGCCGTAGGCGGCGCTCTTGCGGCCGAAGGTGTTGGCGAAGTCGGCGAGGGTTTCGTCGATCATGCGGTTCATGGCGTCTCCCGTATGCGGTCTCCGGCTTCTACTATAGGCCTTCGCGTTTTCCGCGCAAGGGGATTGGCCGCGTCGGCACCGGTGTGATCCGCGCGCCCGGCAAATCTTTTTGACGCCGTCGAATTCGTGGGGTAGAATGAGCAAACGGGAATTTCGCCCCGTCGCGGGGAGGCCGAAGAGAAATCATGGAATTCAAGCGCTCCGTCGTCTTCAACGAGGCGAACTATCGCTCGCTCCTGCTGCGCTACCTGAAGGAGCATCCCGAGCACCGCGGGGATTTGAGCGAGGCGGAACTGAGCGAGCTGCTCAACGACATGCTGCGGCAGATCTTCGAGGACGAGGCGGAGAAGGCCTCCACCTCCGCGCGGCAGCAGAAACGCGCCACGGCCATTATCACCCGCGAGCAGCAACCCAAGCGGGTGATCCGCCCCGGGCACATCGGTTTTCCCAAGCGTTTCGAGGGCATCCCCGAAGCGCGGACGCATACCTCCTACGCGCTCAAGGAGTGGTACTTCAAGTGCCCCTACTGCGACACGGTCTTCACCGCGCCCGACATCAAGGACCGCGCGCTCCTGCCGATCGACGACGCGGACAACCCGTACGAGCTGAGCATCTTCACCAAGAGCTACGAGAAGGATTTTCTGGAATACTCGCTGATCGAGATCCTCGTCTGCCCGGGCTGCCTTTACGCCTCGGACCGCGGCGGTTTTCACATGCTCAAGCTCGGCAACTACCACATGGGCTTCGACCGCATCACCGGCTCGGACGACGATATCTGGAACAAGGTCAAGGAACGGGTGCTGCGCAAGCACCGGAACAAGATAGCCGACACCATCGACCAGCGCCTGGAGATCGCCCACGAGGCCGACGACGAGGGCCTCAGCATCTTCCGCCTCGAAACCGGCAACCCGGCCATGCCGCGCTCGGTGCACAACGCCAACGTCGCCATCGAGCTGGCCATCGACTCCATCGAGACGCTGCTGGAGTTCTACTCCGACGAGCAGGAGGCGAAGCTCAGGAGCCGTCAGGGCGTGCTGCACCTGATGCGCGCGCGCTTCTACGCGCAGGAGTCGACCAAGGGCGACCGCGAGGCCCGCAAGCGCGAGCTCGAGGAGAAGTACACCGCGCTGCGGCTCTTCATGCGCACCAACTCCGATTCGCTGCGCCAGCTCAAGGACGATCTGCAGAACGCCTGCCGCCGCTTCTTCCTCTCGGACGAACTGCTGCTGAGTCTGCCGAACCTGGACAAGCAGACGCGGAAGCAGCTCAAGACCTGGCGCCGCAACGCCATGAGCCGCATCCGCGTGACCTACTCCAACCAGCGGCGCAAGCACGGCCCCGACGAAGGCGTGGCCCGGCGCTACTACCTCAAGATCGAGAACCGCAGCTACGAGGTGATCGAGGAGGAGCGCGCCGAGAAACGCGCCGCGCAGAAGGCCGCCGAAGAAACCGAGGCCGAGAAGAACGGCTAGCCGTTCTTCGCTAACTCCTTGCTGCCGAATCCGAAGGACATGTTCGCCGCGCGCGTCCGCGTCGTCGCGGCGCGGGGAAAGACGAAGCGACCGAGGGTTGCGGCTTGCGGCGGGGCTGTCGAGGCGAACCTTTTCGTTGGGTTGACGTTTCCACGAGTATTCGCCTCGAGACGAAAGGAAAACCATGCGCGTATCTCGGACGAGAAGGATACGGTGGCTGTGTCTGGGGCTGGTGGCCGGCGCGGCGCCGTGGCTGACGGGGTATCTGCCGGGCGGGTGGAACGAGAAGCACGCGGCCGCCGATCCGGAACAAGCCGACACGATCGTCATCGGGCGCGTGATCAAACTCGAACGCCTGCCCGAGCCGCAGATCGAGAAGACCGGGGCGCGGGAGATCCGAACCGATCATTACCGCGCGACGCTTGAGATCGAGGAGCGGGTGAAGGGCGAATTGGCCGCCGGCGGAACGGTCGCGATCGAGTTGGGGTACGTGCACAGGCCTGTGGCGCCGAAAGGACGGTATTGGCCCGGACCGTGGGAAATCCGGATTGCCAATTCCCAACTGGGGTACGATCTGCGCTTGAACGAGGCGTATCTGCTTTTTTTGTCCGCCTGCGAGAGCGAGGACGGCAGGGCCGGTTACGATCTGCGCAGCGGGCCGTACAGCCTTGGCTGGATTCGCACGCACATGGTCTCGAGCGAAATGGAGAAGGGCATGGCGTCCAGGCCGGAAACGACGATTGCTTTTTGCGCCATCGGCAACGCCTGGGGCGAGCCGGTGCCGTTTGAAACGTATATGGCGAATCTGCGGGCGCGGATCGCGGCGGTGGAAAAGGGCGGGGAATAAGGTTGTTCAGAACCCGATCATCGACTTGCTGAAGCCGTTGACCTCGGACGGGTTGAGGGTGCGGCTGATAGTGAGTTCCTCCTGCGCGGAGAGATCGATCCGGCGGTTGTCCGGCACGGCCTTCTTCTCCCCGTCCCACAAGAGCGCCACCACCGGCTTGGCGTACTCGTTGGCGTTGGCCATGACCACGCGGCCGCCGCTGCCGTCGGAGAGGTGGACGAAGGAGCCGACGGGGTAGAGCGAGTTGCACGAGAGGAATCCGCGCATGGTGAGGTTGCATGTCTCGCGCCGCTTGGTGCGGTTCAGGAGCTCGCGCATGGCCGCGTGCGGCGACATCGCCGGCCGGTAGGGCCGGTCGGTGCACATGGCCGTGTAGACCTCGCAGGCGTTGACGATCTTGGCGAAGGTGTGGATGACCACGCCGCTCTTGCCGCAGGGGTAGCCCTGGCCGTTGGGCTGTTCGTGGCTCTGGAAGACGATATACGGCACCTCGCGCGGGATCTGGCGCATGCTCTGCAGGATCTCAAGCCCCAACGTCGGATGGCGGCGGATATAGGAGAGCTCGAGCGGGTTGAGCTTGCCCGGCTTCTTGAGGATCCCCTGCGGCACCTGCAGCATGCCGACGTTGGCCAGCAGCGCGCCGTAGCAGAGGGACTTGATCTGTCCGGTGCCGTAGCCGAGGGTGGTCGCGATATTGGTCGACATCACCGCCATGGCCAGCCCCAGGCGCGGGAGGTAGTCGTCCTCGGTGGGGCTGAAGCCGCAGAGCAGCATCAGCTCGCGGTTCTGGATCAGTCCCGAGAGGATGGTGTTGACCACCTTGTCGAGCGGGTCGGTGTCCATGTTGGGGCGCTTGAGCGCGATGTCGTCGTAGTAGCCGCGCAGGATATCCAGGCACTGCTTGACGTTGGCCGAGAAGGCCTTCTTCTCCTCCGGAGGCGCCCGCCGGTCGATGGGGTGGCGCACCACCATCTCCCCGAACTTTTCGCCGTCGGGAACGCACTCGAGCGTCTCGGACTTGTTGATGGCGCTGCGCAGGTTGGAGACCGAGAGCTCCTGCGGCTTGGCCATTTGCATCGGCGCGCCTTCGACGGCCTTGCGCGCCTTCTCCTCGATCTGGGCGAACTCTACCGGCTGGCTCGACTGGTAGCGGAACGCGCGCAGTTTCTCGACCAGCGCCTTGCCCTCCTCGAGGCGGAGCTCCTCGGGGGTTCGGCTGCGCTGGACGCGCTGCACGTTGCGGCGCTGCAGCGTCTGCGCGAGGTTTTTCGGCACGGGCTTGCCGGCCTCGATCAGCAGTTGTCCGCGCGGATCGTAAACGGGGCTGCCGAGGACGGTGCCGGGCTCGAGGTCGTCGACGGGGATCTCGGCGTGGCGGAGGCGGTACTGGATGTCGTGTTCGCTCTCGCTCTCCTCGGCGAGGAAGAAGCGTCTCTCGTCGCTGTTCTGCAAGGCGTCCAGGATGGGCGAGGAGAGTTCTTCGCCCTTGGGAATGAGCACGAGGCCGGATTCGTGAAAGAGCGCCCGCGGGAGGGATTTCACGGGCTGGATATCGTTCACGTTGACTTCGATCATGGCGCGTTCTCGTTCAAGCGACTCGTTCAAGCGAACCCGGTGCGGTACGCCGGTGTCACGTCTGCTCAGTCGCCATAGCGGCAATGCCGCCGCGATGGTCCCCGAGCCGAAAGAAAGCGGCCAGCAAACAGACAGCCTCACAAATCATACGATAAACGCATAGCCTGCCGACTGATCGACAACTTCTCGACGAAATTCCAGAATAGAATGATACCACTGCATCGCAACGTTGACAACACCTATTTCTCAACGCTTTTAAACATGGCTCAAATATCCCGATTCGTATCCGTTGTCGGGCCATTAGGCGCAACTGCGGCGGCGCAATGCGCTTCCGTCTCTCGGGCGAGGCGAGCGGTATGCGGGGCTATCACGGGATTGCTTGCAGCGGTCGGTCAAATCATTCCCTGGCGTTGCCGGCGGTAGGCGCGCGGCGGCTGGCCGAAGCGACGCACGAAGCGGTGGGTGAAATGGCTCTGGTCGTAGAAGCCGACCCGGGCGGCGATCTCGCCCACCGGCAGGTCGGTGGCGCGCAGCAGGCGCGCGACATCCTGCGAAAGACCGGCGGCATCGTCGACGACGCGGACTTCCGCGAGTTCCCGCCTGCGGGCGACGACTTCTACTATCCGGGCAAGGCGAAGAAACCGGCGGCGGTGGGGTAGGTTACTCTTTTGCCTGCGGCGGCTGGCGGCGGTCGGGGAGTTTGCGGCGGTCGGTGCCGAACATATTGCCGTAACGGAAGTAATTGTTCTTGATCACTTCCTCGTGCTGGCGGCGATCGGTCTCGCGCTGGCGACGGTCCACGGAGGGGTGGCTCAACATGATTGTCCCCCTGAAAAACTGTCCGGTCTTTCCGAGCACTCTCAAACTGCCCGAATAAAAATATAACAAAGTCGCCATTCTGTTCAAGCATATTTACGGTAAAGAAACCCCTCGGCGCGGACGGTCTGACGTAAGCCGTTCGCAGCTCGCGTATTCCGAGAGTCGTTCGCGAATGATCGATTACCGGAAACCTTCCGGGCAAGCCGGATATACCCCCGAGACTGGCGGCGAATCGGATGCGATAGACGTGGCGGGTGGCGACGGAGATCGTGCGCGAATTGATGAAGCGCGCCGAGGTGAGGCAACGATCGAGGTGGTGCCGCGGGCGCGCGGCTGCAAGATGCTTCAGCGGCAGCCGAACGTCGCGCTCTTCAAGCGCTATACCGAACAAAAAGGTATGGTCAATTCCGTGCCGCGGGTGTATAGTGGGCGGCGATGCTAGGCAGAACCTTCGACACGTACGCGATTCGGCTCCGCGCGATGCCGCTTGCTGTCGCGCTGCTGCTTCTCGGCGCGGCGAGCTGTGCCCGTGCCGCCGGGGTCAAGGTCGTGCACGTCACCGTCGCTCTCTGCGACAACGAGCACCAGGGCATCGTCGAGGTGCCGGCCGCGCTCGGCAACGGACAGGATCCGGACGACAATCTCTACTGGGGTGCGCTGTACGGCGTGCGTACCTACTTCACCCAGGCGCCGGGCTGGGCGCGGCTCAGGCCGCCGAAAGGGCGGATCGCCACGCCGAGCGCCCTGATACTCGAGCGCGCCGTCTTCTTCCACAAGGCCACGCGCACCTACCTCGTCGCCGACGCCTACGACGGGCGGCATCTCGAGAAGGCGCTGTTGTCGTTCCTGGTGCCGGCCAGCCGCGACCGGGTCGAGCACGTCGCGCCCGCGCCGATCCACCTCGGCCGCCACGCGCACCTGCGCGCCTTCGTGGGGCACAACGGGTTGATGGATTTCCGCCTGCCCGCGCTCGCGGTGCCGCAGACCGCCAGGCCCCGCCCCGCGATCATCCTCGCCTGCAAGAGCGCGCCGTATTTCGAGGACGTTCTGCCGCAGAGCGACTTGTGGCCGCTGGTGACCACGACGCAGTTGATGGCGCCGGAGGCTTACACTCTCGAGGCCGCCGTGCGCGCCTGGGCCGAGGGCAAGACGCCGCCGCAGGTGCGGCAGGCCGCGGCGGCGGCGTACGCGAAGTACCAGCGCATCGCTTTGCCCGCCGCGCGCAAGCTCTTCACCGGCGCGAAACGCACACCCGCGGCAGCCGCCGCTGATCCGCCCGCCGCGAATGCGACGGAAACGATCCGGCGTATCGCCGACATCCCGACGCCGACGGGATACGCGCGCGTGGCCGGCGCGTCGGCCCTGGTCGACTACGTCCGGCGACTGCCGCTGAAGACCCGCGCGCCGGTGCGTGCCTGGAACGGCGAGGTGGTCAAGCCGGCGGCGGCGGTGACCGCGGTGATCGACTGGCCGCGGCCGCACAAGGTGCAGCAGTGCGCCGACGTAGCGATCCGGTTGTGGGCGGAGTACGCGCGCGGGGCAGAGGACGCCGCGATCGTCTTCAAGTCGTTGAGCGGGCAGTCGATCTCCTATGCCAAGTGGCTGCGCGGACGATACACCCTCTCGGCCGACGGACAGCGCATCGACTATGTCGGCGGCAGGGCCGAAGCCGATACCAAGGAGCGGTTTGAGCGTTACCTCCGCTTTGTCATGGCGTATGCCAACAGCCGCTCGCTCGCGCGCGACCTGCCGCCGGTCGACACCGACAAGGTGCGGCCGGGTGATGCGTATATCCAACCCAATCCGGGCGGGCTTTACGGCCATGTCTCGCTCGTGCTCGATCTCTGCGAGAGCGCGGCGGGGGAACGATTGTACCTGATGGGGTATGGCTTTGTCCCGGCGCAGGATTTTCATCTGCCGCTGCCGGATCGAGGGAACAAGACCGGCGAGTGGTTCAAATGGCCCGCTTATAAGGCCCGTGTCGCCGCGTTCGGTGCAGGTCGTTTTCATCGCTTTGCGCCGCCGACGAATGGCGACCGTCGGGTGATGTCGCGCGCAGATGAAGAGAAACCGAAGTCGCGTATGGTGCGGAAAAGGGGAGCCCCTTCCGGGGGGGCGGAAGGGGCTCGGTAGCGTTTGGACGTTCATGCCGAAAGCGTGGGTGCTTAACGGTTTGGGGGGTGCTTCCGTCACGCGTCCAGATTACGGTAGAAAGGCAACGAAGCCTTTTCCGATGGCGATCCTACCACTGCCGGAAACGGGTGTCAAGATGATGCGATACGGTTCGCAAACCCGAGTAACAAACCGGGAAATACGGTTATGGGTGAGACGCTAAATTTATTACACCCGATCTTGCATGCGGGGGAATTATTTTTCCGTTATGCTCGAAATGCGCGATTGATGTTAGGAGATTTATCGGCAAAACCCCTGGGTGAAGTAAAAAGATTTTACGCTGGATTAGATTGACGCATTTGCGGTAATGATCTATTCTGTCTGCCGCTATCGTATTCCACTGATTGCAGTTGTGCGAGTGTTCAACATTTTCAGGATTTTTGTCATTCTCTCGTTTTCTTCCGGCGGAAGAGGCTTCGGTTGAGCAGCGCGCGTGCGCGTGATAGCAAAGATCGGGAGCGCGTGCCGGCTGAGGAAGCGGCAGCGACGGCAGCGGAAAGGGGTGGAATGATCGAGAAATGGAAAAGCAGGCTCAAGCCGCAGGTCGATTTCCTGCGCGGCGACTTCACCCTCGCCTCGGGCAAGAAGAGCGATTTCTACATCAACGGCAAGACCACCACGCTCAAGCCCGAGGCATTGAACCTCGCGGCGAAGATATTTCTGTCGCAGATGCAGGAGGCGAGGCCCGCGCGCGTCGGCGGCATGACCCTCGGCGCCGACGCCTTGATCGGCGCCATCGTCGCGCTGAGTTTCGACGCGGGGACGCCGTACGAAGGATTTATCGTACGCAAGGAGCCCAAGGGCCACGGCACGGGGCAGTGGATCGAAGGGCCGCAACTGCGACCGGGGCAACGCGTCGCCGTGATCGAGGACGTCGTCACCACCGGCGGCAGTGCGCTCAAGGCGATCGAGCGGGTGAAGGAAAGCCAGCCGGCGGTCGAGATCGTCGGCGTCTACGCCCTGGTCGACCGACTCGACGGCGGTCGCGAAGCCCTGGCGGCGCAGGGGTATGCGCTGCAGACGATCTTCACCAAAGACGATCTGGTATAAACGATTCTATCGAGGAGAATTTATGAGTGCGCCAAGCAAGCTGGTGCGGGCAAGCTGGACAATCCAGCCCGTGTAA
>CAYWFP010000078.1:0-20137 GCA_964457365.1 uncultured Planctomycetaceae bacterium | reverse complement strand
CGCTTGAGCGCCATGGCGCTGGCGCCGGCGGTCACGTTCTTGAGCCCTTCTTCGAAGATGGCCTCGGCGAGCACGGTGGCGGTGGTGGTACCGTCGCCGGCGATATCGGAGGTCTTGCTGGCCACGGACTTGACCATCTGCGCGCCCATGTTCTCGTACTTGTCCTCGAGCTCGATCTCCTTGGCCACGGTAACGCCGTCCTTGGTCACCGTCGGCGCCCCGAAGGACTTCTCGATCACCACGTTGCGCCCGCGCGGGCCCAGGGTGACCTTGACGGCCTGGGCGAGCTTGTTGACGCCGGACCGGACCGCTTCGCGCGCGTCGATATCGAATGCGAGTTTCTTAGCAGGCATATCTCACTCCTCTTCTGTTCAGCTTCGTGCCGACGGTTGCGCCCGCCGGATCGCCATGCGGCGCGCCGTCCTATTTCGTCGCGACAACGGCGAGAATGTCGTCCTCGCCCATGACCAGGTACTCCTCGCCCTTCACCGTGATCTCGGTGCCGGCGTAGGAACTGAAGATCACCCGGTCGCCCTTCTTGACCTGGCCCTTCTTGCGCGAGCCGTCGTCGGTCATCTTGCCGGGGCCGACAGCGATGACCTTGCCTTCCTTGGGCTTCTCCTGCGCCGAATCCGGCAGCACGATGCCGCCCGCGGTCACTTCCTCGGCCTCGAGACGCTTGATGAGGACCTTATCCCCCAACGGTTGTACAGCCATTGCTCTCCTCCAATCCCATCGATTCTGGTTTACGCTTCCACAGCACAACCCCGTCCGCTTGACACGGAAGACGATTGGCAGAAGAAGATGCAACCGATGTGCCAGTGGTACAGGCAACCCCATTCTTGTCAACAAGACAAACATAAATCATTACGCTTAAAAACATTATCAAATACACCCGATTGCGGTTGCCACTCCCGCGAATATCTCCTCCACGTCAAAATGACCTGACTGTCAGGCCGTGCCGGCGACAGGAATGACAATCTGACCACCACCCCGCAGGCACAGATATCCCGTTTGCTCAAGCCGCCCGGGAGGGTATACTGACAGTGAAGGCAAATGCCGCCACAAAAGCGAGTTATGAAATCCACGGGAGGCAATCATGAAGACGATTCTGGCGCCGATCGATTTCTCCGACGTGACTCTGGAGGTTTTGCAGAATGCGGTGGATCTGGCCCGGGCGCTGGAGGCGCAGTTGCATGTCCTGAACGTCGTACCGCTCACGCCCGGCATGGTCGGCTACATGTCCGAGGCCGGCTTTGTCGGCCCGATCCCCCCTACGCAACAACAGGATCTGGAGAACGAGAAGAAACTGGTGGGCCAGTTTCTCGAGCGCATCGAAACCAGCGGCGTGCAGATTCAGACCACGGTACTGCCGGGCACGCCGATCCACGAGATTCTCGAAGCTGCCGGGAACGTCGACGCGGACATGATCGTCATCGGCTCGCACGGCCACGGCGCGCTGTATCACTTGCTGCTGGGCAGCGTCAGCGATGCGGTAATCCGCCGCGCCTCATGCCCGGTGCTGATCGTCCACCACCAAGGCAAGCGATTGAACCCGGAGACCGAAACCTCGAAGGAGACGGCCTCGGCGTAGTCTCGAACTAGGATAACCCGCCGGCTCCCGCACCGCCAAGGACAAGTCCCACGATCAGCAACACCAGCGGCACCTGCGTCTTGGGCCAGTGCATGGCACCGAAGACGATGGCGAGGATCGGGAAGAGAAGCAGATTCAGGATCCCCCAGAGCACGCTGTCCTGAAAGCCCATCACCACCAGCCAGATCCAGCCGATCACCACCAGCAAACCGCCCAGACCGCCGCCGATACCGAGCGCGGCGGGCATCGAAAGCAATTCGAACATGTCCTGCTCCTTTCCGCCTTCACTGCCGAAAACAGGCTAGATCGTTTGTATTCCGCCGTCAAGCCGGAATAATAGCCGCAACGAAGCGGAGAAACGGGAATGGAGAACTGGCAGGAACCGCTCAGCCGGTACGAGAAGATGGAGAAGCGCGCGCGGCGGATTCTGGAAGTCGACGCCGACGCGGACGAGATCGCCATCAAGAAGGCGCACTGGCTCAAGGCGATGGAGAACCGCCCGGACAAGCACCCCGGCGATGCGGAGGCGGCCGCGCGGTTCCGCCTGCTGGCCGCGGCGTACGAATTCCTGGTGAAGAAGCGCGAGCCGGGCAACCGCTTCCTCGACGACGAGGAAGAACCGCTCACCGGCAAGTACCACGAAAACGACGGGGGCTACTTCTGCTGGTGGCGCGAAGCGTTCTTCAAGGAGGTGTACGGCGCGTCCCGGGTCAGGGCTGACACTCCCCTCAAGCGTGTGCGAAACGCTTGAGGAGCACACGCGTCTTTGCCGCGGGTTCCCGGAAACGCGACAGGTCGGCGGCTCGATATTCCTACTTCGTGCATTCCTCGGCGATCCGCTCGAGTTCCTCCCCGGAGGGCTTCGAGCCGTCGAGCTTGACCGCCTCCTCGATCAGCATCACCGGGATCCCCTCGCACACCGGGTACTTCAGCCCGCTCGCGTCGCAGACCAGCCAGTCGCCGTCCTCGCGCACCGGCTGCTTCGTCAGCGGACACGCCAGGATACTCAACAGATCCTCGTCGATAGGCATGTCACTCCTTTTTGCCAGACCCAGTTCCGTTCCGCGCCCGTCTCGGGCAATCCGAGCCAATGGAGCAAATCGAATACGGCGTTGCCGGGGTAGCGGCAGCGCAGGGGACGGTGTTCCCGCATGCGCCGCTCCTCTGCGCCACTCACCACGCGGTATTCTCTCCCGCATCCCTCTCGGTCAATTCCAGCCAATGGAGCAGGCCGAAGACGGCGTTGCCGAGAACACTCCCGCTCCAGCCAACCTTATAGCCGCGGCGGTCGAAGGCGAGGCAAAGCCCGGTCGAGAGCTCGACCTGCCGCTGCCCGCTCAAGAACCACGTCGGGCGGGTGACGTCGCTGGCCGTCAACTCCGTCAGGTGCACGGGCACGATCTGGTCACTCGAAAATGTCGTGACGACATCATAACAAAAGCCCGGCGCGTCCGGCACCGGGACCCACATCTCGTACCGGTCGTCGAACAGCAGATTCCGCACGGTGGCGATATCGTCGCGCACCAGAGCCCGCCGGAACCGCCAGACCTGCACGCTCGGCAGGACGATATGGAACGCGAACCCGCCGGCCAGCAGGAGCAGCGCGAGGAATCGCCACCAGAAGCAGCGACAGCGCAGCGGGCTGAGATGGCCTAGGCGCATGCGCGGTCCTCGTTCTGCGCACGCCCTGCCTGCAACAGCGTGTCCAGCCGCCGGCCGGCGTCGCCAGACGCGGCCAGGAACGCCGGGCCCGGCAGGCCGCTGCGGCGACGCGAAACCTCGAGGTTGATCCACTTCCCGTACGACGAGGCGCCCAGCAGCGCCATCAATCCGCCCCAATCGACCGTGCCGGTAAACGGCAGCCAATGCCGGTCGCGTGCGCCGTCGTTGTCGTGAAGGTGCACCGCGATGACGCGGTCTTTCAGTTTCGCGAGCTGCGCCAGACCGCCCTCGACGAGGTTGCCGTGGCCGCTGTCGTAGCAGATGCCCAGCACCTCCGGCGCGAACCGGTCGCACGCCGCGCTCAGTGGCGCGAAGGAGACCAGGTTCTCCAGCGCCACGCGCACGCCCAGCCGCCGCGCCTCGGGCTCGACCTCGGCGAGCGAGCGCAGCATCGGCCCGGCCCGCCCGGCCCGCAGCGGCGGATGCATGACCACGACGTCGGTCTCCAGCTCGTGCGCGAAACGCAGGCGGTTGCGGAGCAGCGACACGCCGGCGCGGCGGATCGGCTCCTCGCGCGCGCGCCAGTCGGCCGCCTGGCAGAGCGCGCCGTGGACGTCGGTCAGGCCCATGCCCGCCGCGCGCAGCGCAGCACGAACGCGGCGCATGTCGGCGGGGGTGTAATGGTACGGATCGTCCCAGTGGTGGCACCAGTGCAGATGCGTGAAGCCGATGGCCGCCGCGCCGTCGAGGCGCGCGCAGGCGCGATCCAGATCCGGCACATAGTCGGTCGCCAGCGAGAGCCGCACGAAGAATCCCTCTCAGTCCGCCTTTTCGCGCCGGCGGGCCGTGTAGTCGTTCTTGTTCTCCTCCCACCACGCCGCCCACGCCGCATGGTCGGTGCCGAAGTCCCGGCCGGTCAGCTTGCGCAGCGTCGCCGCGGCTGTCTCGCGCTGTTTCGGATCGCGGAACTTCAGGCACGCCAGGATCGGCTCGACCGGGGTATTGGGGTTGATGGTGGCGGATCGCTCGGAGGCGGGCGACGTCGACGGCGTGGAAGAGGGCGCGACAAAGCGGCGGGCGGCCCTGGCCTCCTCGCTCTCGCCGACGCCGAAACCGGTGGCTTTCATCAACGCCCCGGCGACGCCGCCGGGAGCGGGAGTACGCGCGTCGGCGGGGGCGGCGAGTGGACGGCGAAAGCGGTAGCCGCAGTCCTGGCAGAAGCGATTGTCGTGGCGGACCAGCCAGTTTGCGCCGTAGAGCGCCAGCAGCGCGCCGATAGCGACGAGCCAGAACATCTCCGGCGCCAGCTTCGGGTGCAACACCGCCGGATCGAGAAAACCGCCGGCGAACAGAAGCGCCATGCCGCCGAGCATCAACGCATACCCCCGCGCGGGCGGATAGTCCGCCTGAATGCGGCGCGAAGCGCAGACGGGACAGCGCTCGTTCTCGTCCATGACAGGCCTTCTTCGGCAACGCCGACTGGAAACGGCGGATTCCTTACCCCATTGTAGGCCAGAGCGGCGCGGGGGCTAAGGAAAATTTCTACTTGTCGGTGCGGAAGGCTTCGAGCGCGCGCCCCTGGACGCCGGCCTCGCTGGCGCGGCAGAACTCGATCAGGTGGCGCATATACGGATCGTCCGCGCCGGGCATCTGCGCGATCTTCTCCAGCGCGTCGGCACGGGCGAGCTCCGAGCGGTACATGATGCGGAACGCCTCCTTCAGCGTCTGGATGGCCTCGAGCGAGACGTCGTTGCGCTTGAGCCCCTCGGAGTTGAGCTTGCGCACCGCCGCGGGCTTGCCGTCGGCGATCATGTAGGGCGGCACGTCCGCGCGCACCGCCGCATAAGGCGCGACGAAGGCCATTGTACCGATGGTGGTGAAGTGGTGAATCGCCGTCAGGCCGGAGATGATCGCCTTGTCCTCGACCCTGACGTGCCCCGAGAGCTGCGCGAGGTTGGTGATGACGCAGTGGTTGCCGATCCGGCAGTCGTGCGCGATATGGCAGTAGGCCATGATCAGGTTATGGTCGCCGATGCGCGTGGTGCCCCCGCCGAGGTCGGTGCCGCGGTTGATGGTGGCGCACTCGCGGATGGTGTTGCGGTCGCCGATCTCGAGATAACTCACCTCGCCGCGGAACTTCAGGTCCTGCGGCTCGCCGCCGACGACGGCGCTGGGAAAGATATCGCACTCCCGGCCGATGCGCGTGTGCGCGATGACCTGCGCATGCGCGCGCAGGCGCGAGCCTTCGCCGATGACGACATCCTCGCCGACAATGGATCCGGGCCCGATCTCGACGTTATCGCCGATCTCCGCGGTGCTGTCGATCACCGCGGTGGGATGAATCATGGTGCTCATACCCCCCCTCTTTCGTGCAGGCGCGATGACAGCGGAATCCGCAGCCTAGCCGCCGACGGCATTCCCGTCAAGACACGAATTCATCAGGTATAATCCTCCCGCTCGACCAGCGCGAACTTGATCAGGCAGGAGGTGGCCTCCTCGCCGTCGATGAGGCTGCGCGCGCGCGAGGCGCCGATGCGACCCTTGAGTCGCTCGACGACCACCTCCAGCCGCAGTTGATCGCCCGGCAACACCGGTCGACGGAACTTGACGTCGTTGACACCCATCAGAACCGCCAGCTTGCTGTCCTGGTCGTCCAGGATACACAGCCCCCCCGCCTGCGCCAGCGCCTCGATCTGCAGGACGCCGGGCATGATCGGCTGGTTGGGAAAGTGACCGTTGAAATACGGTTCGTTGCGGGTGACGTTCTTGATCGCCACGATGCGCGTGCGCGGCTCGAACTCGAGCACCCGGTCGACGAGCAGGAACGGATAGCGATGCGGCAGGCGTTTCTCGATGTCCTGGATGTCCAGCAAGCCGCGCGGGTGCTCCGCACGGTCGATCTCCTGCAGCAGCGCCAAGGCCAACTCGCGGTTGAGGGCATGGCCGCTCTTGTAGGCCACCACGTGCACGGCCATGCGTCGCCCGACGGTCGCCAGATCGCCGAGGACGTCGAGAACCTTGTGGCGCGGGCATTCGTCGGGAAGGCGCAGTTCGTTCTCCAGCACCGTCTCGCCGTCGAGGACGAGCGTATTCTGCGTGTTGGCCCCCTGGCCACGCCCGGCCGCGAGCATCGCCTCGGCATGGGCCTTCATGACGAATGTGCGACACGGCAGCAACTCCTCGCGCACCGTCTCGGGATTGATGACCACCTCGACCACGCCTTGCGCGAGCGGGCTCTCGGGGTAGTCGAGAACGTACGTGACGCGGAAGTCGCCGTTTTTCGACGGGAAGGCGGTGACCGCACTGCCGTGGAAATTGACCGTCACCGGCCGCTTGAGGGTGAAGACCGGCGCTGGCGCATCCTGCTCCTGGATCCCCGCCTCTGCAATGGCGTCGGCGAAGACCTTGGCCGAGCCGTCGAAGCCGGGCACTTCGCCCCCCTCCACTTCGACGACGACGTTGTCGATGCCCATGCCGTAAACCGCGGCGAAGAGGTGTTCGAGCGTGTGCACCGCCACGCCGTCGACATCGATGGAGGTGCGGTTCTGCGATCCGTCGGTGAAGCGCGGGTGGACCGCCACTTCGCGCCCCTCGGCGCGAATGCGGTAGCCGCCGTCGACCGCACCGGGGCGGAGGGTGACGCGCCCCTCCGCGCCGTTATGGAGGCCGACGCCACTGAAGGCCACTTCACTCGCGAGAGTCCGTTGCTTGCTCAAGGCGCTCGATCCTTTCTTCCAAATCCTTCAGGCTCGCGCGCACGCGCGGCAATGCCTTGAGGTGCCGCAAGCCATCGAGAAATACCTTGTGAGGCACGCCGGGCGTGCCGGAGACGTGCTCGCCGGCGGCGATGTTTTTGTTCACTCCGGATTGGGCGGTGAACATGGCCCTGTCGCCGATATTCAAGTGCCCGGAGAAGCCGACCTGCCCGCCGACGACAACGCCGTTGCCGAGGGTGGTGGAACCGCTGACGCCGACCTGCGAGACGAGAATGGCGTGCGCGCCGACGCGGACGTTGTGCGCCAGTTGCACGAGGTTGTCGATCTTGGTGCCCGGGCCGATGACCGTGGCGCCGAAACGAGCGCGGTCGATGGTGCAATTGGCGCCGATCTCGACATCGTCGCCGATCTCGACGGTGCCGACCTGCGGGATCTTGACGTGGCGCGAGCCGTCCCAGGCATACCCGAAACCGTCGCTGCCGATGACCGTGCCCGCGTGAACGACAACGCGCGCGCCGAGGACGACGTCATGGTAGAGCGCCACGCCCGGATGGAGCACGCACCCTTCGCCGAGACGGGCGCCGTGCCCGAGATGAACGTTGCCGTGCAAGGCGCACCCCTCGCCGACGACGGCCCCCGGCGCCACAATACAACCCGGGCCGATCGCCACGTCCGCGCCGAGCGTCGCCGTCGGATCGATCACCGCCGCGGGATGGATCCCGGCGGGCGGGCGGGGCGGCGGGCCGGCCATCAGCGACACCGCCTCGCCGAACGCCAGATCGGGATTGTCCACCCGGATCAGCGCGCACGGCGCCTCCTCCACCTCGACGCCGACCACCGCGGCGGTGGCGCGGGTCTTCGCCAGATGCGCGGCGTATTTGCGGTTGGCCAGGAACGTGAGGGCGCCTTCGTCCGCTTCCTGCAGACCCGCCGGATGGGTCACCACCGCGGACGCGTCGCCGCGGACGGTGCCGCCGAGATGGCTGGCGAGTTCGCCGACGGAGTATGGCTTCACGGATCGATCCTCTGCCCGGACGAAACGCGACGTCATCTCCGCCGTACGATCCGGCTCCGCCGCGAGCGCTTGCCGGAGGTTACTTGGGCTGGTTCGCGTTCATGTATTCGACGATCGCGTCGGTCAGGTCGATGCGCTTGCCTATATACTGGATATTACGGAGCAGAATCTCGTTCTGGATCGACTCGGGCGCGCTGGAATCGCGCGACTCGGCCGAGAGATCCGCGTCCGGGGCGGTGATGATCAAATCGTATCCGTGCCTGGTGGCGATGGCGTCGACGGCTTTGCGGAATTCGGTATAGACGCTGCGCCAGAACTCCGCCATGCGGTGACGCTGAAGCTTCTGAAGTTGCTTGAGCTTGTTGTTCAGGCGCACCTCGAGAATGCGGATCTCCAACTGCTTCTCCTGCAGGATCGGGCTGTCAGGCGGCAGCATTTGCATGTCGCTGCCCCGAATCTTGTTGACCCGCTCGCGAATATCCGCCTCCATGCGTTTGATCTGCTCGCGCTCGGGCTTGAAGCTCTCGGTGATCGCCTTCTCCTGCTTGATCGCGTATTCGTAGCGTTTGAACACCTGCTGGATGCGCACCACGCCGACCTGTAACTCACCCGCATCCGTCGCGGCCGGCGTCAGGAAAAATCCGCTCGTCAACACGAAAAACACCGCGTACGTCGTCTTCATATCTGCTCTCCTCTTGTCCGGACGGCACGGCAGCACCGCCCGTCGAAGCGCCCGTCACACCACGAATGCCGCGGTCTGGCGAGACGGATCGCACGTCCCGCCGGCAAGCGTTTCAAGTTCCGCGCCGACGCGCCGTCCGGTGCGTCCCGTGCTTCAGAATACCGCCCCGAAGGTGAATTGAACGGTTTCGGTATCGTCGCCGTTTTTCGGATCCAGCGCATGGGTCCAATAGACGCGGATCGGCACCGGCGACAGCGGGGTAATTACGTGCACGCCACCACCGACGCTGTGGCGGTAGCCGCTGCCGCCGTCGTCGCCGGAATGGTTGCCGTCGTCGAAGCTATAGGTATCGTCCCAGATGCCGCCGACATCGTAGAACGCGCTGACCTTGAGGATTTTCTGCCACACCGGAACGAAGAACTCCGCGGAGTTGTTCTGCCGCGTGTAGCCGCCGATGACGTCGTTCTCCGTACGCGGACCGAGCGATCGGCTGGAGAAGCCGCGGACGGTGGCGATGCCGCCGTTGTACAGGCGCTCGTAGATGGGGATATCGTATTTGTCTTCGCCGAAGTAGCCGTCGAGAGTATCGAAGTCCGCCTTCATGGCCAGGTACCACGGCCGCCCGTGCCGGTCACGGTAGAGCGGGAGGAAATATTTCGCCTCGGCGTGCTGCTTCCAGAACGACCTGTCGCCGCCGAGGAAGCCGCCGATGAATTCGTGCGTGCCCTCGACGAGCAGGCCGCTCTCGGGATCGAAGCGATTGTCGCGCGAATCCCAGGCCAGACGCAGCTTCAGCCGGCTCAGGAGATTGCCGCCCTCGTCGTCCTGGATGATCGCGGCGGTGTCGGAATCGACGTCGAATACCTTGACGTGTTCGAGCCGGTAGGTGATCGAACCGTCCAGATTGCGATGCCAGAGCCGGCGTCCGATGGTGGTGTAGCCGCCCTTGCGTTCTTCGTCGAAGTAGTCCCACTCGTATCCGCTGTAGTAGCCGCCGAAGCCCCAGCGGATGGGACGGTTGAATATCCACGGATTCATGAAATCGAGAGAGAAGTTGGTGCTGCGCGTCCCGGCGGATACGGAGGCGCTGAACTTCTGGCCGCCGCCGACGAAGGACTTGCCGGTAAAGAACTCCTTGAAGCTCTCGGGCAAGTCCTTGTAGTCGAAGTTCCGCTGCGCCAGACTGACCGTACCGACGAGCCACTCCGAGGAGGAGATGCCCACGCCGGCCGAGATCTTGCCGGTGGGTTCATCGTCGACGTTGACGGTGACCACGCCCCGCGAGGGGCTCGAGCCCTCTTTGACGTCGATGGAAAGCGTGGCCTGATCGAAGTACCCGAGATTACGCAGGTCGCGCTCGCTGATGTTGATCTTGGCCGAGTCTATCTTCTCGCCGGGGTAGAAGGCCAACTGCCGCCGGATAACGTAGTCCTTGGTTTTTTCGTTACCGCGTATCTGAACGTCCTCGATGACCACCTCCGGCCCTTCCTGGATATGGAAGACCACGTCCACAACGTCTTCCTGCTCGGTAAGGACGCGCTCGGCCCGCACGTTGGTGAAATAGCGACTCGAGGGGTAAAGGCCGTAGTGGTCGCGGATGGTGCGCTCGTCGTTGTGGATCACCTGTGGCGAATAGACCTGCCCCGGGGCCGACCGGACGATCGAGCGCAAGGCGTTGTCCTCCACAAGGGCGTTGCCATCGAAGGCGATCTGCCCGATGCGATACTGCTTGCCCTCGTCGATATCGATGAAGATGTAAACGTCCCGCCGCTGCCGTTTCTCACCGGGTTTGGCGGCAGTCACCTGGAACGGCCTCTCGGTCACCTCGGCGTCGAGATAGCCCTTGTTCTGGTAAAAGAGGCGGAGGCGCTCGAGATCCTTCTCAAAGGTCCGCCGGCTATAGCGCCCGCGACCGAAGAGGGTACTCGGCTTGATCTCCATGTACTTCATCAATTCCTTGTCGGAGAAGCTGTAGTTGCCGCGGAAGACGATTTTGCGAATATAAAGACGCCCCCCCTCGTCGATATCGAAGACCAGGCGCACGCCGTCCTCGAACGGCTCGACCTTGGTCGTGAGCTCGGCGAAGTAGTAGAACTCGCTCTTGTACCAGTCTTCCAGGACATGCGCGTCGCGATTGGCCATGTCCGGATCGTACCGCTCGCCCACCTTGCTCTCGATCTTCTCGCGCAATTTGCGGGTCTTGATCTGCTTGTTGCCGCGGAAGAGGATGCGCCGGATCAGCGCCTTCTCGCGCAGCAGGACGATGATGTTGACCGCGTTCTCGCCCGGCACCGCCTCCTCGCGGATCTGGACGTCGGCGAAGGTTCCCATGCCGTAGAGCCGGCGGAAGTCCTCCTCGAGAATCTTCTTGTCCAGGGGCTGGCCTTCGCGGGTGCGCATCTTGTACTTGATCTCTTCGGGCGTATGCGCCAGGCTGCCGCGTACTCGGATGTTCTTGACAATCGGCGCCGAACCGCTTTCTTCGCCGGCATCCGCGGTCCAGGCGCCAGCCAGCGCCAAGCCCAGAGCAAACGCGAAGACGGTGCGCCTAATCAACTCCCTAGACATGCAAACTCCCCTGTTTACGGCCGAAACCTCTCGGGCACGCCTTCGAAGCCCCCCAGAAGGCGGTGCCGAACCGATAGTTGTACACTTAACTGTTTTCGGGCAAACATTATATAAAAAACAGGCGTCTATGCAACGAAATCCTCGGACCTTTCAATCCATTTCAACAACTTGCGCCTCAAGGCGTTAGCGCGGCAAGTCAGGCTCACCAACCTGATTATCGACCAGATCGGCCGATAACTGCACTCGACCTGACCGGTTAAAGTTGGACTTTTCGCTCCCCAGTCTCAAGAGATACTGTCGCTTACGCCGGGGTTTCTTTCACTGATTCGGAGATGAGTGGCGGGATTTCCCGGAAACGGCTTATCGATATCGGGATGCGCGACAATCATCCGGCTGGCGGAAATGCCACCGCCACCGGTCAAGTCTTTGTGTCCGTTTAGGAGAAAAAGGATTACAAGTCTTCTTCCGCAGCGGGCGGCGGCGCGTCGGCCGGGCGCAGCGACATGTTTTCGAAGCGAAGCTGGCGATCGATAAAGGTGAGTTCGACCGTCCCGGTCGGGCCGTTGCGCTGCTTGGCGAGGATGACCTCGGCCAGCCCCGGCGTCGCGGCGTCCTCGCCGCCGTAATAGTCGGGGCGGTGCAGCAGGATGACGATATCGGCGTCCTGCTCGATCGCACCCGATTCCCGAAGATCCGAGAGGATGGGCTTGTTGTCGGCGCGCCCCTCGGGCTTGCGGTTGAGCTGCGAGAGCGCCATCACCGGAATCTGCAACTCCTTGGCCAGCGCTTTCAAGCCGCGGGAGATCTCGCTGATCTCCTGTTCGCGGCTGCGGCCGGCGGCCAGGGAGGAGGCCGTCACGAGCTGCAGGTAGTCGACCACGCAGAGACGGATGTCGTGCTGTTTCTTCATCAGTCGCGCCTCGCGCCGGATTTCGCCCAAGCTGATGGCGGGCTTGTCGTTGATGAAGAGCGGCGCCTGCGAGAGCGCGTCGGTACTCTTGCCCAGATGCTCCCACTCCTCTGCGCTCATCGCCCCGGTGCGCAGGCGCTGGGCGTCGACGCGGGCCTGGGCGCAGAGCATGTTCTGGGCGATGTTCATGGCGTTCATCTCGAGCGAGAAGATGAGCACGCCGAAGTGGTGGTCGACGGCGACGCGGCGGGCGATATTCAGCGCGAAGGTGCTCTTGCCCATCCCCGGGCGGCCGGCTACGATGATGAGCTGGTCTTCCTGGAAGCCCGAGGTTTTCTGGTCGAGTTCGTAATAGTCCGTGGGCAGGCCGATGATGGTGCCGTGATCGCTCTGGTTCTCCTCGATGCGCTTCCACGTCTCCTTGAGCACGTCGCGGATGGTGGCGGTGCTGGCACCGCCCTGTTTCTCGCCCACGGCGAAGATGGCGCTCTCGGCCTCCTCCAGCAGCGCCGGCGTGTCCTGCACCCCCGCGGAAGTGGCCTTGCGGACGATCTCCGTCGCCGCGGCGATCAGGCGGCGCTGCATGGACTTCTCGCGCACGATGGTGGCGTAGTACTCCACGTGCGCGCCGGTGGGCACGGCCTCCAGCAGGCTCAGCAGCGTCTCGTGGCCGCCGACCATGTCGAGCTTGCCGCGGCCGGCGAGTTCCTCTTTGAGAACGAGGATGTCGATGGGCTGGCCGCGCTGTTGCAGCGCGGCGATGCAGTCGAAGATCTCGCCGTAGCCGCGGTGGAAGAAGTCCTCGCGCGCCAGCCGCCCCTCGATCAGGTCGTACCGCTCCGGCGCCAGCAGCAGCCCGCCGATGACGCTCTGCTCGGCCTCCAGGTTATGCGGCAATTGGTATTCGAGGAGCGGTTCGTCCTCGGCCAGCGGCGCGGCCGGCTCGGTCATCGCGTTTCCTCCACCGCAGACGGAATGCGCGCACCGACAAGGCAAGCTGAAGGTCGGCGCGAAGGCGCAACGATGAATCGTTCCGCGAAAACGGCTCCCTCCGGTCCGGGCGGCGGCATTTCCTCCTCCTCGCTTCGCGCCGGCGACAGCCGGCGCTCCGGCTGATTGTCAGATACTTGCCGCAGGCAGCTTAGGACCCGTCCGGCAATTAGTTCGGAATTTCGCTTGCCGATTCGCCGTCCTTGAGCTCAACCACCCAGACCTTCAGCTCCGCGATCACCTCGGGGTGCAGCTCGATCTGGACCGGGTGCACGCCCAGGGTCTTGATCGGCGCCTCGATCCGGATCTGGTCGGTGTCGACACGGATATCCTTCTCGGCGAGCTGGGCGACGATCTCCTTGGCCGTGACCGAGCCATAGAGATGATCCTCGCTGCTGACGCGTTCCCGGAGGGTGATATCGGTCGCGGCGATGATCTCGGCGAGCTTGCGATAATCGGCGACGCGCGCGGCCTCGCGTAACGCGCGGCGCTTGACCTCCGACTCGATCTGGCGCGCGTTGGTTTCGGTCACCGGCAGCGCGAGCTTGCGCGGCAAAAGGTAGTTGCGCCCGTACCCCTCTTTGACCTCGACCACTTCCCCGGCCTTGCCGAGGTTCTTCATGTCTTCCCGCAGCAACAGCTTCATAACATCCTCCTGCCCCGTCTCGAGCGGACCCTACTCAATGCCTTCGCCAATGGCGTCTCTCTCCGATCCGGCTCGACAATCCGGCCGCGCGCCCGAAGACGCAGACGCGACGGCCGCGTGCCGTGGATTCAGCCGGTATAGCGCATCAGCGCCAAGAACCGCGCGCGCTTGATCGCCTTGGCCAGTCGTCGCTGATCGCGCGCGCAGAGACCGCTGCGCTTGCGCTCGTACATCTTGCCCTGCGGACTGGCGAACTTCTGCAGCACGTTGACGTCCTTGTAGTCCACCATCGGCGCGTCCTTGCCGCAGAAACGGCAGCGCGTGTTGGGGGAGATGAAATCCTTGGCCATGGTTTCTCCTATGACGACAAAACCGCTCCCGCGCCTCATCGCGCCCCACGAGCAGAGCAACAACCGCTCGCATCTCTTCGCGATTCCGGCGGTGGCGGCCTGCCACCTCCTTGCCCCGAGCCGGGGCGATCCTACCTCGGAACTCTTCAACGGCTCCTGTCTTCGAGCCTGTCGCCGATTTCAGACACGACGTTAAAACGGTATCTCCTCGCCGCCGTCCCCGCCGTCACCGCCGTCACCGCCGTAGCTGTCGTCGAAGGGCGGCGCCTCGCCGGCATCATTGTCGGCCGGGCGCGAACGGGACTGGCTCCGCCGTCCGCCGCCACCACCGCCCCCGCTGCCGCCGTCGCGCCCGCCGAGGAACTGGACGGTGCTGGCGACCACGCGGATGCGGCTGCGCTTGTTGCCGTCGCGATCCTCCCAGCTGTCCTCCTTGAGGCGCCCCTCGACCAGGACCGAACGCCCCTTGGAAAGGTATTCGCTGCAGTTCTCGGCCATGCGGTCCCAGACGACGACGTCAATGAAGAGCGTCTCATCCCGAGCCTCGCTGTTGCGCCCGCCGCGGCGGGTGTTGACCGCGAGGCGCAGATCCGTCACGGCCGTCTGCTGCGGGGTATACCGCAACTCGGGGTCGCTGGTGAGATTGCCGACCAGTATCACGCGATTGAAATTCGCCGCCATCGTCCAGTCTCCTTCCGTTAGCGCCCCGCACGCGGCGCTCGACAGTTTTCGCTCCGGCCGACTGTCGGCCGGCACTCCGGAGAGCGATCACTTCTACTCGTCCTCGCCGCCCTTGGTGGCGCCCTTGGTGGCGCTCTTGGTGGCGGCCTCGGCGCGCTCGCGGGCGCTGCCGGTGGTAGTTTCGATCCCGTCCTCGTCGACGATGATCAACACCCGCAGGACGTCCTCGTTGATCTGTGCCTGGCGTTCGATCTTCGCGATCGCCTCGCCCTCGCTGTGAAAATGAACGAGGATATAGGTGCCGCGCCTGGCCTTCTCGATGAGATAGGCCAGGCGCCGGTCGTCCCACTTGATCGAGTGGACGATCTCGCCGTTGTGGCGCGTGATGCACTGGTGGCACGCAGCTTCGAGCGTCTCGTAGTTCTCCCGCGCCTTGTTGCTGTCGACGATGAACATCGCTTCGTAGAGTCTCTGCACGCTGTTTCCTCCAACCTTACGCCCGCGCTCCGGGCGGATCTTCACGTTCTTCCGTCTCCCGCCGCACCGCCGCGGGGGCCTGGTAGCCGTTATACCGGTCCTGACAGGCGGCCAGGTCCGCGCGCAGCCACAACCGCACCGCCGCGGCCGCCGCCGGCACCACCTCGGCCAACACCGTTTCCTCGACGGCATCGAAACGACCGAGGACGAAATCGATCAGCGCCTCTCCGTCGACCGCCGTCCCGCTGCCGACGCCGACGCGCAGCCGCGGATAGTCGCGGCTGGCCAGGGCCGCTTCGACCGAGGCCAACCCGTTGTGCCCGCCGCTGCTGCCGCCGGCGCGGAAACGCATCCGCCCCAGCGGCAGGTGCACGTCGTCGGCGACGACCAGCAAGTCCGCCAGCGGCGGCTCCTCCGCGAGCGAAGCGAGCAGCTCCGCCACCGCCTCGCCGCCCAGGTTCATATACGTCAGCGGTTCGAGCAGAATCGTTTCGACTCCCGCGATATCGCCGCGCCAGAGCCGCATCCGTCCGCGCCGCGTAAACGCCGCGCCCGCCTCGCGCGCCAGCGCGTCCAGCACACGGAAGCCGACGTTGTGGCGCGTGGACGCGTATTCGGGCCCGGGATTGCCGAGGCCGACGACGATCCTCCGTTGGCGCGCCAGCTATTCCTCCTTCTTCGGTTCTTCCGCGGGCGCGGCGGCGTCCTCGCCCTCGGGCGCCTCGCCCTCGATCGGCTCGGCCGGCGTTTCCGGCTCTTCCTCAACTTCCATCGGGATATGGCAGCTCACCACGGCGATATCCTCGGCCGTGACATAAGTAATCCCCTCGAACTTCGGCAGGTCCTTGACGTACCAGACGTCGTCGACCTTGAGATCGCTGATGTCCACGACGATGCTCTCCGGCAGGTTCTTGGCCTGGCACTCGATCTCGACCGAGTAGAGCGATTCCTCGACCATGCCGCCGTCCTGAATCCCGGCCGCCTCGCCCTTGAACTCGAGGCTGACCTCGACCTGAACGATGGATGTCGCGGTAACCGCGGCGAAGTCGACGTGCAGGATCTCCTCGCCGAAGTTGCCGTGCTGCAACGACTTGATGATCGCCGGCTGCGTGGTGCCTTCGATGTCGAGCTCGATGTAGCGCTCGCCGCTGTGCAGGAGCTGGATCAGGTCGTGATGCGAGAGCTGCAGCGGCAGGTTGTCGAAGCCCTTGCCGTAGATCACGCCCGGGAGCATACCCCGCTTGCGCAGGTCGAACGCGACGTACTTGCCGGTGCTCTCGCGCTTGTTGACTTTTAGCATCGCCACTTGCGTTTCTCCTTCTCGCTGCGGCGGCCGTCGCCGGCCGCGCCGAACGTTTCTCAGACGAACAACAGGCTGACCGATTTGTTGCGGTGGATGCGGCTGATCGCTTCGCCCAGAAGCTCCGCCACCGAGAGAACGGTGACGTTCACGTCCCCGGAGCGCCTGCCGTCCTGCGGCACCGTGTCGGTGACGACGATCTCGTCGGGTGCGGCCGCGCGCAGGTTTTCGTAGGCCTTGCCGCAGAAGAGCCCGTGCGTCGAGGCCACCGTCACCGTCGCCGCGCCGTGCTTGCGGGCGGTCTGGACCGCGCCGCCCATGCTGCCGGCGGTGGAGATCATGTCGTCGACGATGACGACGTTCTTGCCCTCGATGTCGCCGATGACGTAGCCCATCTCCACCTCGGTATCGCTCAGGCGCCGCTTCTCCACCACCGCCAGCGAACCGCCGAGACGCCGCGCGTAGGCGTCGGCCATCTTGATGCTGCCGATATCCGGGCTCATCACCACCAGCTCCTCCATACGCTTGAGACGGAGGTAGTCGGTGATGACCGGCAGGGAGAAGAGATGGTCCACCGGGATATCGAAGAAGCCCTGGATCTGCGAGGCGTGCAGGTCCATGCAGAGCACGCGGTCGACGCCGGCGGCGACGATGAGGTTGGCCACGAGCTTGGCGGTGATCGGGACGCGCCCCTCGTGCTTGCGATCCTGCCGGGCGTAGCCGAAGTAGGGCATGACCGCGGTGACGCGCCGGGTGCTCGCGCGGCGCAGCGCGTCGACCATGATCAGCAGTTCCATCAGGTTCTGGTTGCTCGGATCGCAGGTCGGCTGGACGATGAAGCAGTCGAGCCCGCGGACGTCGTCGAGGATGCGCACCTTGGTCTCGCCGTCGGCGAAACGCCCCACCTCGGCGCGGCCCATGTCCACCTGCAGGTGACGGCAGATCGCGTGGCCGAGTTCGGGATGGGCGTTGCCGGTGAAGATGCGCATGCCGTTCCTCTCGCTCTAACTCCGCGCGGCACCAAAACGAAAAACCGGGCGGCCAACGCCGGTCCCGGTTCCGCATCGCCAATACGGCGACGGCGTCAACCCCAGTCGACCGCGTCTGCGCGTTTCACGCTGCCGGAGGCGCCTGTCAGCGCGCCCCGTGGAACCGGAAGTTCGTCAACTCGTCTGTCTTCCCGCCGGAGCGGAAAACCGGAATCCTATCACAAAAGCTCGGCGGTGCAAACGTTTTTTGGAAATCCTCTCGTTTCCTCTCTCAGTCACACCATATTCGAATATCGCTCATAAGCTATCTATATCCACCTCGCGCACATTGAACTGCACCACATCCTGCTTGCTGCCAGTCGGAAGCGCGAATAAAGCGATCCTTTGCACGATTTCGTTGTCCTTCGTCTCTGTAAAGAACAGTGTGATATAGCGTTTCTCGTCCACCTTCCAGGTTCTTAGCCTCATCGGCATGCCTTCTCGATCTTTCGGAGGCGCAATCTGAAGAACCACGACGCCTTCGCCGTATTTCTCCTCCAGGATCTTATTCGCCGCATGGAACGGCATGGCGACCCTGACGATGCGCTTCTGCGCCTGATCGATATTCGGTTCTTCGGCGGCGCTAACAAAGTTCGCGTAGATAACGACAAACAATATACATGCAACGCATTTCATTTCTCGCATACCATCTCCTTTTTCAGCCTTCCCCGCCGCGCCAGCCACCACGCCAGCGCGGCAATCGGGATCAACTGCAGCATGGCGACCACGGCCGAGCCCTCGAGGCCGAACGCGCCCCCCGTGACCCAGTCGGGCCAGCCGCCCGGCGCCTCCACGTGGATCAGCCCCTCCATCTTCAGGCCGCTGACGGGAATGTCCAGCACCACGCCCTGGCAGAAATTCCAGCCGAAATGAAGCGCCACCGGCAGCCAGAGGTTCCGCGCCAGCAAGCAGAACTGCGCCAGCAACACCCCGCCCAAAAGAAGATTCGTCATCGGCCAGAGGCTGTCGCGGACGCCGGGATTACGGAAATGAAACAAGGCGAAGACGGCCGAGGAAACGATCACGCCGAGAACCACTTGGCGCACTTCGACGAAATTCCTGAGCAGATATCCGCGCGTGAGCAGTTCCTCCACGAACGCTCCGAGAACGAACGCCGGCGTCCAGGCCGCCGCGTGAGAGAGCGCTTCCGCGCCGTTCAGTTCCATCCCGTACGCACCCGCGAGCAGGACGATCCCCGCCAGCAACGCGACCGGCGCCAGGCCAACGAACACACCGGCCAGCAGACTCACGCGCCAGCCCGCGAGCGGCCTGCCCAGTCCGAGCGAAACAAGGCTCCGCCGGTCGAGACGGAACCGCAGCAGCGCCACCAGCCCCAGCGCCGCCAGCAGCTCCGCCGACGCGTAGAGCAGCAGTCGCGCGGCCTTCGATTCGATGCCAGCCAGGTGCCGGAACCAGGCGAAACCGTACATCAGCCCCCAGGCCGCCCAAGCAAGCAGGGTCAGGAAGATCCCCACGCGCCAGACCGTGCGCAGACGGCCGGTTTCGTCACGCCACATAGCCGGACTCCTCGGCTTCCTCACGCCTCTTCGGATGCGCCAGCGGCGGCGCGGGGTTGGCGCGGCGGCCGTATTCGTGGCTCCACAAGGCCAGCGCCAGCATCAGCAGCAGTTGCACCCCCACCGCCAGCACCGAACCCTCCAGCCCGAACTCGCCGCCGGTCAGGATCTCGCCGCCGTGAAACGACGTGTCCAGCTTGATCCAGCCGCGAGTCTCCAGGCCGCTGACGGGGATGTCGAAGATGCCGCCCTGGACGAAGTTCCAGGCGAAGTGCATCGCCGTCGGGAACCAGAGAGTGCCCGTGATCAGATAGACCTGCGAGAAGAGGATACCGGCCAGAAACAGGTTCACCATCGGCAGCGGACTGTCGCTCACGTGCGGGTTGAGCAGGTGCAGGAGCGCGAAGACGAGCGAGATGAGGACCATGCCCAGCCAGGGCTTGCCGATATCGACGAAGTTCTGCAGCAGATACCCGCGGCAGAGAAGCTCCTCCTCGAAGGCGGCGAGAATGAAGAGAGGAAACAGCAGGCCGATGTGCGTCTCTTCGGCCAGCCCTTCGTACTGAAAATAGCCGATCGCCAGCAGCATCCCCGTCAGCAGCAGGATCGGCAGCGCCCCGAGCGCCGCGCCCGCGCCGAGAGAAACCGCCCACCCCTCCACCGGCTGGCCCACGCCCAGCGTCAGGATGCGGCGCCTGTCCACCCAGCGGCGGAAGAGAAAGACCAGCGTCACGATGATCGCGAGCGTGGGCAAGGTCAGAAGCACCTGAACGGATATCTCGTCGGCATACAACAGCGGGAAAGAATCATCATGTATCGCCGCCGCGACAAGCACGACGACGTTCAGGCACACATAAAAAACAACGAACGCCAGCACCAGCGCCAGAACGAAAAGCAGAAACCGCCAGATCGTGCGCAAGCGGCCTTCGGTATCGAGGAAGAGCGTTAGTACTACAACGCCAGAAATACTGAAGGCGTACGGTTGAAGTTGACGATAACTC
>CAYWFP010000077.1:0-20245 GCA_964457365.1 uncultured Planctomycetaceae bacterium | reverse complement strand
GAGCGAGACCGAGATAAGCAACAGAGCTATGGCAAAGATGGGCATGATGTTCACTCCCTGCAGTTGATACCGGCAAGCTGACGTGCAGGAACCATCGTCGCCGCGAGAAGACGCGACGATGGCTCCTGCGTCAGTTCTAAGCTGCAGCGTCGCGAACGGCCCTACGCGAGCAGTTCCGCGACCTTGTCGACCGCGGAGGCCGCGTCGGGCGCGTAGCCGTCAGCGCCGATCTCGTCGGCGTAGGACTGCGTGACCGGCGCGCCGCCGATGACGACCTTGACCTGGTCCTTCAGGCCCGCCTCGACAAGCGCGTCGACGGTGTCCTTCATCGAGGGCATGGTGGTCGTCAGCAGCGCCGACAGGGCGATCACGTTCGCGTCCTGCTCACTGGCCGTCGACACGAAGTCCTCGGGCGAGACATCGACCTCGAGGTCGATGACGTCGTAGCCGCCGCCCTCGAGCATCATCGCGACGAGGTTCTTGCCGATGTCGTGCAGGTCGCCCTTGACCGTGCCGATGACGACCTTGTGCTCGGGCTTGATGCCCGCGTCCACGAGCTGCGGCTCGAGCAGCTCCATCGCCGTGTTCATCGCGCGCGCGGCGATCAGCACCTCCGGCACGAAGATCTCGTTTTTCTTGAAGCGCTCGCCCACATCGCTCATGCCCGCCAGCAGCGCATCGAGAATCTCGCGCGCGGCGACGTTCTCGTTGATGCACGCCTCGGTGAGCGCCTTGGCGTCCTTGCGCTTGCCCTTCTTGATGCTTTCGGTCAGTCCAGCCAGATCAGCCATTCTCTTCTCCCCTCGTCAGGTTGCGGGCACGCGCCCGTGCGAAATCGAACAAGTGTTTCTCTAGCCTCCGCCGCCCGCGAATGCAAGCGAAATTCGGATCAAAAGTCGGATAAATCGTATTCCCCGCTGCGCACGCGCACGCAGAGGCGCTCCACGGCGCGCCGCGCCGGGCCGCCGGCGATCATCACCAGCTCGCCCCGCCGCCCCGCGCCGGCCGGGGTTTCGCCCCAGCCCGAAGCGGAGAAATCGACCTCCAGCCGCCCCGCCGGCGTCGGCACCAGCCCCTTGGCCCGGTAGAGCGCCTCGCCCATTTCGTCGAGTTCGCCCCGCAGCTTCGGCCAGTCCACCGGCTCGTCCAGCCGCACCGAGACGGTGGCGTAGTTCGGGTCCGCGCAGAGGGCGTACTCGCCCTCCCGGTGGCGCGCGGGAGCCGCTTCGGCGCCGAAGAGATCGAGCGCCGCCTCACAGCGTACGGTGCGGAGGATCGTCGCGTCGGGGCGGATCTCGCGGATCAACCGCTCGGTCTCGGCCAGTCGCGCCTCGTCGTGCAGGTCGGTCTTGTTCATCAGCACCGCGTCGGCGGCGCGGACCTGGGCGTGGATGTTCGGCAGAGTGTGGTAGAGCTTGTAGAAGCTTCCCGGGTCGATCACCGCCACCACCGTCTGCAGCCGGTAGGTCTGCGCCAGGCCGGTCTCGGCGAGCATCTGCTCGATCACCATCGGGTTGGCGATGCCGCTGGCCTCCACCACCACGCCCTCGACCGCTTCGCCGTCGGCGACCAGCCGGCCCGTCTCCTCGAGCGCGCCGATAAACTCGCCCACGAGACACTTGCAGAAAATCGACCCGCCCGGGATCGAGACCAGCTCGTTCTCCGGCAGGTTCAGTCGCCGGCCGTCGACGTCGACGGCGGAGAACTCGTTGACGAGATAGACCGCCCGCCGCCCGCGGTAGCGCTCGACGGTGCGCTGCAGCAGCGTGGTCTTGCCGCTGCCGAGGAAGCCGGTGACCAGGCAGAGCGGGATCATGCCGGCGCCTTCTCCTTCTTCGCCTCCACCTTCTCGTTGATGGCGGCGATCAGCGTCTTCTGGTCGGGGATGACCGAGGCGAACTTGACCTCGCCGTCGATGGTGATGGTCGGGATGTTGCTCACGCCCAGCGCGCTCATCGCGGCGATGCCCTCGCGCGTGGTGATGCGGTGCTCCTTGACGATCAACGGCGCCTGGATCTGCTTCTGCGCGCGGTGGACCGCGTCCATCATGTACTGGCACGGCGCGCAGGAGGCCGAGTCGAGGGTGACCACGTCGACGTGCACCTCGTGAGCGGCGGCGAAGTCCGGCAGCGGGAACTCGGTCTCGTTCTCGGCGGCCTGGACGACGATGGTCCGCTTGGCCACCTCGCGCTTGTAGGCGTCGTGGACCATCTCCGTCACCGCCTGCAGGTTCGCCGGCGGCGTGGCGAAGGGCAGGTCGCAGCCGGGCGCGAGCACGAAGCCGCAGCCGCCGCCGGTGTCGATGCAGCGGATGGCGTCGAGCTTGCTGTCGTCCTCGGTGCCCAGCAGCAGCACCGTGGTCAGCTTGAGATTGCCGCCGAAGCTCTTGCCCTGGCCGCGGGTGATGTCGCGCAGCAGCTCCAGCGGGATGTTCTCGTCGATGGAGATGTTGTCGCAGGTGGTCTCGCCCATGACCTCGAGGTTGCGCGTGGCGTCGCCGCAGACGAAGAGCGAGGAGAGCCCGCCCTTGGCGCGGACGAAGTCGAAGAGGTCGTTCAGGTACGGCGCGGCGAATTCCTGGAAGTGCTCGGGGGAGATCTGGCTGGTCATCGGGTCGACCGCGGCGACGACGTCGACGCCGTTCTCGAGGTAGAACTTCGCCACCTGCTTGGCGATGCCCGCGCAGTAAGTGCAGACCTCCTGGATCGACTCCGGTTCGTCGAACATGTCCAGAAAGAGGTCGTTGCCCTTGAGGTGCATCGTCAGGGTGAACGGGCCGCAGAGCAGGCCGTAAAGGGCGACGTGATCGCCGATCGCCGCGCGCAGCTTCGCGATGGCCTCCTTGACGACGGGGAAACGTCCCTTCTCGGTGGTGAACGGCGGCAAATCGCTCAGGTCGCCTCCTTCCAGCGGGTGCGACTTCACCGACGGCGGGCCGTCCTTGGGCCAGTGCAGGTCGCAGCCGAGAACCTCCGCCTCCATCTGCAGGTCGAAAGCGACCGGCAGGCCGTCGGGCTTGTACAACTCGTTGGCCTTGAGCAGCCCCGCGGCGAGCTTCTCGGGATCGCAGAGGTAGGTGCGCGCGTCGATACCCAGCAGGTGCGCGCCGTGGACGCCGACGAACGGCACCCAGGCCGGCCGCGGCGTGGTCTCGTTCTTCAGCGCCTTGAGCAGCAGTTCCTTGTTGGTCATGATCGCTCCTCGGATCGTCATGGAGAAAGGCTTCTGGCAAACCGTTGCCGGGACTATACTCCGCGCCGCAGGCGTGTTCTTGTAGGATCGAGTTTATTTTTGGTAATTTCGTACGATTTAGATGGTTTGTCGCCGGTTCGTCAACTATAATTGGAGCAAGTGGTTATATGCTCGATCCGGCCGAAAGCGGGTGATTTCATGTCCGAAGCCGACGCGATCGTACTCGCCGAAACGCGTTTCAAGCGCATCGCGCGGCAGTACAGGCGGCGCTGGGGCGTATCGCTGTGCTGCATCGATCCGCAGGGGCGGCGGGTGCACGGCAGGCCCGGCTGTGGCGCGGAAGCCGGCGACTGCACGGCGGTGCGCCTGATGGCCTTGCAGGAGACGCTGCGCTGGGGCGAGGCGACGGTGCAGTTCTGCCCGAAGAAGCGCCTGCTCTGGGCGGTGCCGCTGATGCACAACGCCGCGCTCGTCGGCGGCCTGGTGGCCACGGCGACCGAGCGCCAGGTCTTCGCCGGCACCGACGGACGCGCGCCGATCGATCCGCGCGGGGCGTGCGTGGATCTGCGCGAGCTGCTGGAACGCGAGAACCTGACCAATGCCGCGGCGCTGGCGCTGCGGCGCGCGCGCTACCAGAGCGAACAGGAGCGCGCCTACGCGCTGCACGCGTACAAGGAGTACGGCCACGCCGGCATCCGCGAGCTGTACCTGCGCGAGGAGCCGGCGCTCTTCTCGGCGGTGCGCGCGGGCGACCGCGGCCAGGCGCGGGCGATCCTGAACCGCATCCTCGTGGCCATCCACTACCACGCCGGCAACCGCATCGAGGCGATCAAAAGCTTCTTCCTGGAACTGGTCGTCTCCATGTGTCGCACCGCCGTCGACGCCGGCGGGGATCCGGAGGAGCTTCTGGGCGCGAACTTCCGCTCCATGGTCGAGCTCTCGGGCATCGGCAGCGAGGAGGAGCTCGCGCCGTGGCTGGCGAGCACGCTCGAGCACCTGATGGACGCGATCCAGCGCCACCGCCGCCGCGACAGCGGCCAGGCCCTGCACGACGCCATCGCCTACATGGAGCGCCACTGCTGCGAGCGTATCGGCCGCGACGACGTGGCCCGGGCGGCGCACCTCTCGCCGTCGCATTTCTCCGCGCTGATCCGCAGCGAGTCGGGCGCGACCTTCACGCAACTGCTGAACCGCATGCGCATCGACCGCGCCGCGGAGCTGCTGGCGCGGACGGACAAGCCGTTGGCGCTGATCGCCCTGGAGACGGGCTTCCAGGACCAGAGCTACTTCACCAAGGTCTTCAAGCGCTACCGCAAGACCGCGCCGCTGCAGTACCGTCGCGAACGCGCCGCCGAGGCCGCCGCGGGCTGATTTTTCTCGATCGGCTGTTGCATGCGCCCTTCGTTGCGGTAGACTCCACCCCGTTGCCGTTCATTTCTCGCCGAGGAGCAATCCATGGAAGCGGACGAAATCCAGGAGCAGATGGAAGCCCAGGTCGATCCCGAGTCCCTCAAGTCCGGGATTGCAGCCGCCGGCGGCGCGATGACGCTGCGCGAGCGCTACCGACGGACGATGTTCTTCCAGCGCGTCGACCGCGCGCCCAACTTCGAGTTCGGCTACTGGGAGCAGACGCTCAAGAACTGGCGCGCCGAAGGGCTGCCGCCGGAGATCGACGACGAGGGCAAGGCCTACGCCTACTTCGGCATCGAGAACTGGCGCGGCGCCTACGTCAACACCGGCCTCGTCCCCCGTTTCGAGCACCTGGTCCTCGAGGAGGACGAGCAGTACGTCACCTACCGCGACGGCAGCGGCGTGACCGCGCGGATCAACAAGCACGGCAACAAGTCGATCCCGCATTACATCGACTGGATGCTCACGGATCGCGCGAGCTGGGAGGAGCATTACAAGTGGCGCCTGCAGCCCTCCGCCGACCGCGTGCCGGAGAACTGGGCCGAGCAGGCCGCCGCCTACCGCCTGCGCGACTACCCGCTCTCGATCAACTTCGGCTCTCTCATCGGCATCCCGCGCAACTGGATCGGCTTCGAGGAGATCTGCCTGATGATCTACGACGATCCCGAGCTCCTGGAGGAGATCGTCGAGACCCTGTGCGTCCTCTCCTGCACCATGCTGGAGAAGTTCCTCGTCGACGTCGAGTTCGATTTCGCCTCCGGCTGGGAGGACATCTGCTTCAACAGCGGACCCATCGTCAGCTATGACTTCTTCAAGAGCGTTATCGCGCCGCGCTACCGCCGCATCAGCGACCTGCTGAACAAGCACGGCATCAACGTCATCTGGACCGACTGCGACGGCAACATCATGCCCATCCTCGACTGCCTCGTCGACGGCGGCCACACCTGTATCTTCCCGGCCGAGGTGCACGGCGGCACCGACCCGGTGGAGGTGCGCAAGCGTTATCCGCAGATGCGCATTCAGGGCGGCTTCGACAAGATGATGCTCCTCAAGGGCAAGGACGCCATCCGCGGGGAACTCGAGCGCCTCAAGCCCGTCTTCGACGAAGGCGGCTTCCTCCCCGGCGTCGACCACCGCGTGCAGGCCGACGTCTCGCTGGAGAACTACAAGTATTACATGAAGCTCAAGCGCGACATCCTCGGCGTCGGCGGCGTGCCGCAGTACGACGAGAGCAAGGTGGGCTGATCGTTGCCAATCGCCTCTCTCCGTGCTACCATGAACGGCGTGGATTGAAGAAGGAAACGCCGTGAGCGACGCGCTGATTCTCCAGGCCCTGCAGGCACACGCACTCGACCGCCTGCCGCCGGACTGGCCGGCGATGCTCGACGAGGTTGATCTCGTCGACGTCCGCCGCGAGCTTTCGCGCCCGCAGGCGCCGTTCACGGCGCGCCGCGCGCAGGTCTTCCTGAGCCCGGCCGCGCGCGAACTCCTGGAGCCGATGGCCGCGGTCGCCGCCGCGGTGACCCGCCAACGTCACGGCAGGGTGATGGACCTCTACGCGCCCTTGTACCTGAGCAACGTCTGTATCAATCGCTGCGGCTACTGCGGCTTCAACGTCGGGCACAAACTCGCGCGCCGCCGGCTCTCGCTGGACGAGGCCGCGCGCGAGGCCGGCCGGATCGCCGGGGAAGGTTTTCGCGACATCCTTCTCGTCAGCGGCGAGGACCGCGAGCACGTCACCCTCGACTACCTCGTCGAACTGGTGAGGCGCCTGCGCGCGCGGTTCGCCTCGATCGCCGTCGAGATCCACCCGCAGGACGAGACCGGCTACCGGCGTCTCTGCGCGGCCGGCGTCGACGGGGTGACGCTGTACCAGGAGACCTACGACCGCGATACCTACGCCCGCTGGCACCCGGCCGGGCCCAAGGCCGATTACCGGGCGCGGCTGGCGTATCCGGAAGGTGCCGCCCGCGCAGGAATGCGGCGGCTGGGCCTGGGGGCGCTTCTGGGACTGGCCGACTGGCGCTACGAGGCGCTCTGCCTGGCGCTGCACGCGCAGGCGCTGATGAAGCATTTCTGGCGCGCGCGCGTCTCGGTCAGCTTTCCGCGCCTGCGGCCGGCGCCGCATGTGGCGCTGGCGTCGATCATGCCGCTTGCGGATGCGGACCTGGTGCAGATGATCCTGGCGCTGCGCCTCTGCTTCGCCGACATCGGCCTGGTGCTCTCCACGCGCGAGCCGGCGACGCTGCGCGATCATCTGCTGCCGCTGGGCATCACCCAGCTCTCGGCCGGCAGCAAGACCAACCCCGGCGGCTACGGCGAGGACGGCGCCGCGGGCGAGCAGTTCGCCGTCGCCGACACGCGCCCGGTGGCCGAGGTGGTCGCCTACCTCCGCGCGCAGGGGTACGACCCGGTCTGGAAGGACTGGGACGCGGCGTTCCTGCGGGCGTGATTCCGTCGTCGTCGCATTTCCCGCCCGGCGATAAATCCCCTTGCAACGCCGAGAGCATGCCGGTATAGGTGGCGGGCACGATTCGCGGCCAAGAGACGGAAGGAGCGGGCATGGAATGGTTCCCCGGATGGGAGGCGACGCGGCGGCATCTGCGCGGGTGGTGGGAGCGCAAGGACCTGGTGCTGCGCTTGCCGACCTTCCCGCGCGCCACGCCGCACGAAGCGGTCGAGGATCCCGGGCCGCCGCCGGAGGGCGAGAACTTCCATACCGCGCCCGAATGGCGCGCGCGCCGCAACCACCGGTGGCTGGCGGAGCAGGACTTCCTCGCCGACACCTTTCCCGTCGCCGGCGTCGATATCGGCCCGGGCTCGCTCGCGCTGCTGCTGGGCTCGAAGCCGGGTTTCTCGCCGACCACGGTCTGGTTCCACCCGACGATGGAGGAGGACGACGACCCGGAGGAGCGCCCGCCGTTCCGGTTCGATCCGGAGAACCGCTGGTGGCGGATCCACGAGGCGTCTTTGCGCGCCAGCGCGGAGCTCGCGCGCGGCAAGTACCTCGTCGGCTGCCCCGACCTGGTCGAGAACGTCGACATCCTCGCGGCCTTGCGCGATCCGCAGGTGCTGATGATGGACATGATCGAGCGGCCGGAGTGGATCGAGGAGAAGATGTGGGAGCTCAACGAGGTCTGGTTCGAGGCTTACGGGCGCGTCTACGACATCATCAAACAGCCCGACGGCGGCGCCTGCTGGGCCGCCTTCGCGCTCTGGGGTCCGGGCAGGACCGCCAAGGTGCAGTGTGACGCCTCGGCGATGTTCTCGCCGGCGATGTTCGCCCGTTTCGTGGTGCCGGCGCTGAAAGCGCAGTGCGCGTGGCTGGACTTCTCCATGTTCCACCTCGACGGGCACCAGTGCATCCCGCACCTGGATCACCTCCTCGCCATCGAGGAGCTCGACGCCATCGAGTGGACGCCCGACCCGACCGTCCCCGGCGGCGGCAGCCCGGAGTGGTACCCGATGTACAAGCGCATCCTCGCGGCGGGCAAGTCCGTGCAGATCGTCAACATCAGCGTCGACGAGGTGATCCCGCTGCTGGACGCCGTCGGCGGGGCGGGGTTGTATATCATGGCCGGCGGCGGCGACCGCGATGCCTGCGAGAAGCTCTGCGAGAAGGCCGAGGCCTACCGCCCCAAGGGGTGAGTCACGGCGCGGGCGTTTCCTCGCCCCCCGGCGTCCGGTCCTCCGGATCGATCTTCACGCGCGGCCCCAGATGAAAACGCGTGATCAGCACCCGCCTGACGCGCTGTCTCATCAGATCCTGCTCTTCCAGGGGAATGCGCCCCTCGCTTGCCGTCAGCTCCAGCCTCGCGTTGACCTTTTCTTTGACGAAATCGCGGATCGTCTGCCGGCCACTCGGGGAATCCATGACCGTGGCGGTCTGGCGGGTGAGGTAATTGAGCAACCAGTCGCGGATCGACGGCTTCATGGCTTCGAGGGCGAGCCGGAACGTCTCTGCGTCGCGCTCGGAGAGTGGAATATGGCCGGACTTCTCGCTGGGCCAGCGCTCGATCGGCATGGCCAGGGCCATCTCCAACTCGCGGTAGCCTTTGCCGTCGGCGGTGGGAACCTGGCAGGTGAAGTTCTCCAGCTTGACCACGCGGGGCGTTTGGACTGCGTATTCGGCTCGATGCGCGATGACCCCGATAACGGCCAGCAGAAACAGCAGCAGCAGCGGCGTCAGCAGCATCGCGGCGCTGAAATGGATACGTGCCTTGTGGCAGAGCAGCGGTTTCTCCGGTTGCTCCGTCCGGGCTTTCGCTTCTTCGAGTAGCACCTCGGCGCGCATGCGCAGGGCGGTAAACAGAACGGAAAGCGCCAAACCGTAAAACAGCGCCAACAAGGCTGTCGCGATTCCGCCGCACAACGCCTTCGGCGAGTCGAGGCCTTGTGCCAGGATAAGCATCGTGCCGATCAACAGGCCGACAAGACCGATCAGGATCGAGGTTTTGATGCAGACACGGCAGAACCGCCGCGCCATCTCGCCGTCTCCTTCGGTCGCGGCGTGGTTGTAGACAAGCGCCACGTAGGCGCGCCATGCGTCGCGCGGCCCCAAGGCGATGAGCAAATGTCCGAGCAGAGCGAAGAGCACCAAAGCCAGGGACGCCGGATCGACAATCATCGGGAGATAGCGAAGGTCGAGTCCGATGACGACGTAGGCCAGCAGGACCAGCAGCATTCCGAAGAAGCCGCCGAGGCAGCCCTGCCTGGTCTCCGGTCGGATCATCGGTGTTTCCTCTTCACCCGTTGCCCGCGGCGAAGACGCGCGCCGATAGCGGACGTTTCGCCGTTGCGTCGGCTTACTTGCCTGACCCGCACGGGCCGCGTTGCGTTATTGTCGGCGGCGACCCGTGGCTACTCCGCCGGTCCCCGGCCGTCGCGGTCCTGTTTCGGCGGGGCGTGCCAGCGCTGGAGGTAATGCTTGAACATCGCGTCGCGGAGAATGTTGCCGCGGACGGTGACGCCTTCGTCGCGCGCGAAGCGCCAGACGATCATGTCCACGTCGCCGGTGAACCAGAGCTGAGCGTTGCGCCCGCGGCCGAGCGTCCCGTTGGCCTGTTTCACCGCCTCCAGCAGCGCCCGCGTCTGTGCGTCGTTCTGGACGACGTCCCACGGCACGACCAGCATCAGCTCCCCGCGCGTATTCACCGCCGCGAGGCGCCCCCCGACCGGCAGCAGTCTCGTCAGCCGCGCGTCGCCGTGATGAATCGCGTGCAACAGCGAGAACTGGTGGTAGTTGAAGATCGCCGTCTCCATGTCCGGCGACTCGGCCAGGAAGCGAAGCGCGTCGTCGAGACCGCGCGGCTTGATGTCGGCGAGGTAGAGGCGGGCATAGGTCTTCTCGCGCGGCGAGTAGCTGAAGTTGTTGAGGAATTCGTAGGCCGGCGCGCCCTTCTCGTATTTGAGCCCCAGGTCGTCCTCGAACTCGCGCGCGTTGATGCGCTTCAGTTCGTTCGAGTCGTTGTCGCGGATCAGCATCTCCGTCACCTCGTGCCGGCCGCCGGGCGTGAGTGCGCGCCGGCCCCATTTGCCGACCTCGAGCGCGGTCGCCGCGAGGCTGGAGCCTCCGGGGCTGACGAAGAAGAGCGCGCCCTGCACCAGAAAGCTGCCGCTGCTGCGCTGCTTGCTCACCGAGTGCAGCACGCCCTGGAGGTACGGGTTCTGCGAGTAGACGTCGACGCCCATCTCGTAGGCGACCTTGCGCACCTCCTTGCTGTAGAGAAAGCCCTTGCTGATGGCCACGCGCGAATGGCCCTCGCTGTCGGTCTCGTTCTTCTTGATGAAGGGAGAGGCCGCGGTGCGGCCGACGCTGCGCATGAAGCGGAACGGCAGGCGCCCGAGAGCCTTCACCGAGGCCACCGGGTGCACCACGAGATTGACCGCGCCCTTGCCGGTATTCTTGATGTACTGCCCGGCGCCGGACATGACCTCGCTGCCGTGCTCGCCCTGGCGGAAGGCCTCGATCACGCGGAGCTCGTAGAGAAGCTGCATCAGGTTCTGCGTGCCCTTGACGTCGTAGACGCCGTGGGCGCTCTCGACGCGGAAGACGTAGAACGGCGCGGCGATGCCGACCTCGTCCTGGACGGTGTAGGCCGGGTCGGGCTTGAGCACCGCCTGCACGCTCCGGAGTCGCGCGAGCGAGGTCCGCGGCAGGTCGGCGACCGTGGCTTCGTCGACGCCGATGGCCGCCGGGGCTTCGGGGTCGTCCGGATTGTCCACCCGGTTGGCCTGCGGGCTCTGTCTGGAGCCGCAGCCGCCCAGAAGCAGCGTGATGGCGGCCAGCGATGTCGTCAGCAGGCGGTTTCGTGGGTTCGTGCGCATGATTCGTCCTCCGGGGGCCGAGCGATCATCATAAATGGATTCCCGCGGGGGTGCAAGCGTCGAAAGCGGGATCAGGCGAGGCCGTGCGCGGCCGCCAGCTCGCGGTAGAGCGTATCGAGGAATGCGACCTGCGCCTCGATACCGAAGTCGGCGATACGCGCCAGGCCCCGGCGTTTCAGCTCTTCGCGCCGCGCCGGGTCGAGCGCCTCGCGGCAGGCCGCGGCGATCCCGGCCGGCGCGGGGGAAGGGATGCGGATATAGTCCTCGCCGGCGGCCAGCGCCTCGGCGCAGAAGCCGACCTCGGTGGTGATGACCGGCGTGCCGGCGGCGAGCGCTTCCATCTGCACCGTGGCGGTGCCCTCGCTGTCGCTGGCCATCAGCATCGCGTCGAAGGCGGCGAAGACGGTCGGCAGGTCGTCGCGGTAGCCGGGGAAGACGACGCGGTCCCGGAGACCGAGCTCGTCCGCGAGCCGTTCGCAGCTTCCGCGTTCGGGGCCGTCGCCGACGACGGCGAGGACGGCGTTCTCGAGTCCGGGCTCGTTCATGGCGCGGATCATGTTCGGCACGTTCTTGATCGCGTGCAGGCGGCCGAGGAAGCCGAGCACCGGTTTTCCCGGCGGCAGTCCCAGCGTCGCGCGCGCCGCCTCCCGGGACGGCTGCTGCGCGAGGCGGTCGAGTTCGAGTCCGAGGTACATCACGCGGAACTTCTCCGCCGGAATCCCGCTGTGGGCGCGGTTGATCTCGCAGACCGCTTCGGTGACGCCGAGGACGACGTCGCCGTGCCGGGCGAGCAGCCTGTCCACGAGGTCGTGCCGCCAGTTCTTGTCCAGCCGCATGTCGTGCTCGGTGGCGATGCGGACGGGCACGCCCGCCAGGATCGCGGCGATGCGCCCGGAGGTGTTGGCGCGGCGCATGTGGCAGTGGACGATCTCGGTGCCGTGGCGCTTGAAGTAATTGCGCAGCCGCCAGAGGCTCAGCGGGCAGTAGCGCGTGCGCTGGTAGACCAGGTCCACCGGCACGCCGGCGGCCTCGAGCTGCGGCGCCAGGTCGCCTTTCTCGCGCAGCGTGACCACGCGGACGTCGTGGTTCGCCAGCCGCGGCAGCACGCGCACGAGGTTGGTCTCCACCCCGCCGTAGGGCACCGCGCCGATGACGTGGACGATGTTGCTCATCTCGCTCGCTTGCTCCGCAGTTCGTCGTAGAATGCCAGCACCTCAGCGCTCATGCGCTGGTGGCAGAAGCGCGCGGCGCGCGCGCGCGCGGCTTCGCCGCAGTCTTTCCGGAACGTTTCGTCGGCGAGCAGCCGCCCCAGCGCCAGCGCCAGCGCCTCCGGGTCGTCCGGCGGCACGACGAGGCCCGTTTCGCCGTCGCGGACGATCTCGGGCAGGCTTCCCGCGCGCGTGGCCACCACCGGTCTGCCGAGGTGCTGGAACTCCACGGCCACGCGGCTCCAGCCTTCGCTGCCGACGCTGGCCACCAGGCCGATATCCGTCAGGGTCATCAGCGGCGCCGGGTCCTCCTGGTAGCCCAGCCAGCGCACCGCGTGCCGGCAATTCAGCTTCGCCAGCTCGCCTTCGAGCACGCTGCGGTACACCCCCTGCCGCGGGTAGGCGAAGATCACCACCGCGCGCGGATGCCGCGCCAGCAGCTCCGGCAGCGCGCGGATCGTCGGCAGGTGCCCCTTGACCTCGTTGATGCGCGCGAGCATGGCGATTACCGGCTGGTCCGGCTCGATGCAGAGCTTTGCGCGCAGGCGGTCCACCGCCTCCGGCGGCGCCGGCCGGAGCACGTTCTTGCGCACGCCCCCCTGCACCACCGTCACCGGCGTGGCGCACCAGCCGAAACGGCGCCGCAGCGCCTCGTCGACGGCGTAGCTGGCGGCGATGATGCCGTCGGTGGCGCGGGTGTAGAGCCAGCGGTTGAAGAGGTGCTGCCGGATCGGCGTGACCACGTGCCGCGTGCGCACCAGCAGCGGCCGCGGCTTCATTCCCAGGCAGGCCCAGGCCGCGAGCCAGTGCTCCTTGCTCCGGTGGACGTGCAGGATATCCACCGCGCGTTCGCGCAGCAGCGCCCGGATCCGCTTGACGTCCTCGCGGTCGCGCCAGGGGTGGAAACGGCTGCCGAAGCGAGCCAGCGTTACCGGTACGCCGCGCCGCTTCGCCTCCTCGGCCACGGGATAGCCCGCGCGCGCGAGCAGCATCGTTTCGCGCCCGGCCTCGTTCTGCGCCGAGGCCAGATCCACCACGCGCGCGGCCTCGCCGACGTACTTGCGGGCGCTGATGAGGTGGAGGATCATCGCTCGGCCAGCGCCTCCGCGTAGACGTCCTCGGTCTTCCGCGCCACCGCGCTCATGGCGTACTCGCTCTTGACGCGCGCGCGCGCCCGCTCGAGACGCGCGGCCTGGTCGGTGGTGCCCCGGGCGACCAGCGTCGAGACCACCGCGCCGGCCAGCGCGCCGATGTCGCCGGGGGGGATCAGCACCCCGCACGCGCCGTCCTCGAGGATCTCGGCGGTGCCGCCGACGCGCGTGCCGATCACCGGGACGCCGAGGATCATCGCCTCCTTGAGCACCGTGCTCGAGGCGTCGCAGGCGTAGGCCGCCAGCACCGCCGCGTCCAGCGCCGCGGTCAGCCGGTCCACATCCTCCCGGAAGAGCGGGAAGTGGACGCAGTACTCCAGACCCAGCTCCGCGCGCAGCGCGAGCAACCGGTCGTAGTCGCCGCCGGTGCCGATACAGAGCGCGTGGACGTGCTCGGTGCCGCGGCGGATCTTGGCCATCGCCCGCATCAGCACCTCCTGCCCCTTGGCCGGTTCGAGCCGCCCGACCAGGCCGACGACCAGCGCGTGATCGGGGATCTCGAACTCATCGTGGACGCTGCGCCTGGCGTCGTCCGGGTCGATGCCGGCGCCGAAGCCGTCGGGCAGCCCCGCGTGCACGGTGCGCGTCCTCGCGGGCGCGACCACCCGCGCGCGCAACAGATCCTGCCGGATGGTCTCGGCGACGGCGACGACGCGCTTGAAGGCGCGGCCGTAGAGCCAGCGGTTGAAGACGTGCCCGGCGACGCGGTAGCTGTTGTGCTTGCTGCGCACCAGCGCCGGCGCCCCGCGCAGCAGACTCGTCGCCAGCGCGCAGTGCCACGAGTCCTGCGAGCCGTGGCAGTGGACCACCTCGATGTTGCGTTCCCGGAAACAGCGGCGCAGCGCCAGGATGTCGCGCAGCAGGCTCCACGGCCGGAAGCCGCGGCGGAAACGGCAGGCCAGCGTCGGCAGCGACGCCGCGCGCGCGCGCTGCTCCAGGTCGCTCCCCGGCGGGCAGATCACGCAGACCTCGTGCCCGCGCTCGCGCAACGCCTGCGCCAGCAGCAGTACCTGGTAGGCCTGCCCGCCCCAGTCCTGGTGGAAGTCGGTGATGGCGATGCGCATGCGGTCTCCGCGGCGAAGCGGATGAAGGCGAAAACCCCGATTGTATGCCCCCTGCCGGGCGGTTCAAGGCAAAAGGACGCGCCGCCTCCGGGCTCAGCGCGGAGGCTTGCGCCGGCGGGCGCAATGATCGCTTACGGTCGCGGCTGGCGCGCAGGAGTTGGGCACCCGGGACGGCCTTGTCCGATAATAAGCGACAAAACGTATATTGGGGAGCGTTTGTCCGCTTTGTAACCCGATGATCATAAAGACGTAACGGTTTTCGTTTGAAGCGGGCGGCTTTCCGGAATCAATTGTCGATAACTTGTTGATTTCTCCGCCTTTGCCCCGCTAAAATACGCAGGCGTTGTCCGAGGAAGCGACGCCGCCTCTGTCGTTTGGAAGAGGCTCTACAACGGGGGAGTCACCGGTGACACTGTCGCTCAGGCTAACGGTCCTCGTGCTGGCCGCGGTGCCGCTGCTGTCGGCTCCTGCGCGCGCGGCGCGCGCGCAGGAGATGGCGCGGATGCAGCGCGCCGCTCCGGCCGCGAGCGGCGAAGACGCCGCCAAACCCGCCGCCGACACCTTCAGCAACGGCTGCGACCTGCCGCTCGAGCGCGCGGTGCGCGTGCCCAAGACCAAGGAAGCGCTGCTGACGCAGACGGGCGCGGGATTCGGCGTGGTCCGGCGCGACATGTTCCTCTTCGCCAGCGACCTTCCGGAGAAGGAGTTCGACCGCCTCGTCAACGGCGTCTTCGCCTGCGGCCGGTACTGCCTCGCGCGCGACTTCTTCGACATCCCGCCGCGGAAGGTGGTGACCGTCTACGTCTTCAGGGACATGGAAAGCTACCGTCGCGGGCTGCGGGATTTCTTCGCCATGAAGCCGATCAGCCCCTACGGCCACTACGGCCACTCGCAGCGCTACATCGTCGTCAACTACGCCACCGGGCCGGGGACGCTGGTGCACGAGCTGACTCACGCGCTGATGGCCGACGACTTTCCCTCCGCGCCGATCTGGATCAGCGAGGGCATGGCCAGCCTCTACGAGCAGTGCCGCGTGGAGAAGGATTCGCTCCGGGGCGATCCGAACTGGCGCCTGCCGGAGTTGAAGCGCGCGCTGAAGAGCGACTCCGTGACGCCGCTGGCGGATCTCTTCGGTTACAGCGCCAGCGAATTCCGCTACAGCAAGGAGAGCCTGCACTACGCCGAGTCGCGCTACTTCTGCATGTTCCTCGAGGAGCGCGGCCTGCTGCGGCCGCTGTACCACCTCTACCGCGACACGGTCTCGGCCGATCCGACCGGGCGCAAGGCGGTCGAGCGCGCCTTCGGCCAGCCGCTGGAAGAGGTCGAGAAGGCCTGGCGCCTCTGGCTCGCAACGCAGGAGTGGACGCCGCCGAAGCGGTGAGCCCCCTTACGCCGCCCGCGCCCGCAGGGGCGCGCCCTGGTGCCGCCATCCGGCGTCGCTCGCCGTAACCGATGTGCAGGCATCGCTTTTCGCCCGCTTCTTGGCCGAGGGCGCAATGACGGCGCCGAAATGCCGAAATAATTGTCGGACGGGACCTTGCTGTAGGCGGATTAGACCGGCACCTTCGTGCCGGCGAGGATGTCCTCGATAACGTTCTGCTTGGTGGCGCCGGCGTACTTGGCCTTGGTCTCGAGCATCACGCGGTGCGCCAGCACCGGCGCGGCCATGGCCTTGACGTCGTCGGGCAGAACCTGCGCGCGGCCGAGCATGAACGCCCGCGCCTGGGCCATGCGGTACAGCGCGATCCCGCCGCGCGGCGAGACCCCGAGCGTCAAGCGCGCGTCGGTGCGCGTGCGCTTCAGCAGGTCGACGATGTAGTGGTGGATGTCCTCGTCGACGTGGACGTGGCGGACCTTGACCTGCGCCTCGACCACCTCCTCGGCGGTGGCCACCGGCTGCAGCCTTTCCAGCGGCGAGACGTCGTCGTGGCTCGAGAGGATCTTCGCCTCTTCCGCGGGCGGGGGATACCCCAGCGAGAGCTCGATAATGAAGCGGTCGAGCTGCGCCTCGGGCAGCGGGTACGTACCGTGATACTCCACCGGGTTCTGCGTGGCGATGACCCAGAACGGCCGCGGCAGCGGGTGCGTCCGGCTCTCGATGCTGACCTGCCGCTCGGCCATGGCCTCCAGCAGGCTCGACTGCGTGCGCGGGCTGGCGCGGTTGACTTCGTCCGCGAGGAGGATGTTGGCGAAGATCGGCCCGGGGTGGAAGACGAAGGAGCCGTCGCGCTGGTTGTAGATGCTGCCGCCGAGGATATCCGCCGGCAACAGGTCGGGCGTGAACTGCACGCGGTGGAACGTCCCGTCGATGCTGGCGGCGAAGGCCTTGGCGAGGCTGGTCTTGCCCACGCCCGGGACGTCGGTCAACAGGACGTTGCCGTCGGCCAGGAAGGCCATGATGAGCATGTCGAGCTGGTCCTTCTTGCCCCGGATGACCTGCCGCAGGTTGCTGCGCAGCTTCTGGACCAGTTCGTGCATCGCGCCTCCCCCGGGATGTCGTCGAAAGGGCGGAATTGTAGCGCATCGCCGCCGGTGGTGCAAGGGGCGCTTGACGCCGGGGGCGCGGGCGGGCAGAATGGAAGGCCGGTTCCGGGAGGACGCGATGAATGCCGTCAAGCTGACGCTGGTGCTGGCGCTGGTAGCGGGAATCGCCTCGGCGGCGCTGGCGCTGACCTACGGGTATACCAAGCCCGCGATCGAGAAGCAGGAGGAGAAACAGCGCGAAGCGGCGCTGGGGGCGATCTTCTTCGACTGCTACGAGAACGCCCGCATCGAGGCGAAGACAGTCGAGACCGGCGGCGGGACGAGCGAATACTTCCGCGTCTGGCGCGACAAGAACGCCACCGGCGCGCCGGCCTATTATGCCGTCGGCGGCAGAGGCATCGGCTACAACGCCGGCGTGCCGATCGAGCTGCTGGTCGGCTTCACCAATCCCGACCGCCCCGACGTGCCGCTGCCGGGGGGGAAGAAAGCGCAGCAGCCCGGCTTCGTCTGCGTCGGGTGGCAGGTGATCAAGAGCGAGGAGACGCCGGGCCTGGGCGAGGTGATCAAGGACAAGAAGCCGCCGTGGAGCTGGAGCGAGAAGCTGACCGGCAACGTCCCGCCGGCGGATCCGGACACGCGCACGCCCAAGCAGAAGCAGTTCGCCGGATTGCTGCCGCAGGACATGAAGGCCAAGGAGACCATCGACGTCTTCACCAGCGCGACCTACACCACCAAGGGCGTTATCGCCGCGATCCGGGATGCGGAGAAAAACCTGGAACGCGCGCTGAAGGCACAGCCCTGAACCGTTTCCCACCGGTACCGGAAATGCGGGACCGCCGCCGCGGGAGGCGGCGGTTTCGTTTTCTAACCGCTTTTCGCCGAAAGGATTAGGCAAAATAACGCATACAGGATGAAGAGGATTTGCCGCCCAAGTCGATAGAAACGATACAGGGGATTGTGCGCAAGGCGCGCGCGAAAGCGATTTAACCGTATTGTAACGCCTGCAATGATACCGAGAGTGACGATAACGATCGCAGGCCGGGCGCGGCGGCTCCGCTGCCGGCGGAAGGGAACGGGCACGACGATGAGTCAGAGACTGCGGCATTGCGGATGGATTGCGCTTCTTCTGCTGGCGGCGACCACCCTCCGGGCCGGGGAGCGGGGCGGGTTCGAGGACCTGGCGCAGATTCTGTCCGAAGATGTCTGGATGTACCTGCACTTTCCCAACCCGAAGGTCGAGCAGGCCGGTTTCGAGAAATCGGTCTGGAAGGAGGTCGGCCAGAACCGCGATATGGCCGCTTTCCTCGAGGACATGGAAGGCCAGCGCGAGAGCTTCATCCGGGAGGCCGCCGCGCAGAACGAGGTCGACGCGGAACTGGTGCGCATGATGGTCGACGGGCAGATCTCGCTGGCGCTGATGGACGTGCAGGTCACGCGCGCGAAGTCGCTCGACTACGGCATGGCCATCGCCATCCGCCTCCCGAAGCCCGTGGAGGAGGACACCTTCTTCGAGGCCATCGCCGCGGCGGTGAAGAAGGTGCGCGCCAAGCGCGGCCTCAGCGAGGCGGAGAAGGCGCTCCCCTTCCGCATCAATAGCGCGCACAACGTCGAGCGCTGGCCCACCGGCCACCGGGTGATGACCATCCTCGAGCCGCCGCCGCTGCGCTTCGTCCTGATGGGGCAGACGCTGGTGATCTACCGCGGCACGCGCACCGAGGGGCTGAAGCAACTGCTGCACAACCACGCCAACCCGCTGACGGCGAAGACGCTGATGAAGAGCGACGACTACCGCAAGGTCGTCCGCGGCACCCAGGCGCACGCGGGCTGCCTCTTCATCTACCTCAACGGGCGCAAGACCTACAACCTCGTCAACGCCATGAGCCTGCCGCAGTGGACCGGGCTCTTGCACGCCTTCGGCATGGACGGCATCGACGCCATGGGCGTCTCGATGGGTTATTACTACAAGCCGAAGGTCGGCTACACCGGGGGCGTGCGGCATACGCTCTACCTGCAGACGCCGGCCAGCCGCCGCGAGGGGATCCTGCGGGCGATGTCGCTGCAGAGCGGCGCGGAAAAGATGGCCGGCTTCGTGCCGCAGGACACCAAGAGCTTCATGGCCGCGCGCGTGCGCTTCGACCACCTCTACCAGCAGATCCCGCCGCTGGTGCACGCGGTCGAGGACGCGCTGAAGACGGAGTTCCCGGTCTACCTCAAGGAGTTCGACGGCGACGAGAAGCTCCTCGGCGTCCCGGTGCAGGAGCTCCTGAACGCTTTCGGCGAGAGCTTCGTCATCCAGGCGGGGCCGGCGGGGACGGTCTTCCGCTTCGAGCGCGCGCACGTCGACCGTTTCGCGCGTTCCATCGCGACGATGGAGGCGACGCTGAAGAGCGAGCAGCGCCCGGGCTTCACCGCCCAGCAGCTCACTACCGGCGCCGGCGAGCGCGCCACGGTGCGCTACTTCAACCGCTCGGGGTATCCCGTGCCGCTGGCGCCGAGCTACTGCATCACCCGGCGCAACGCCGACGGCACCGGCACGCTCTACGTCTCGACCCACCCGCAGGCCATCCGTGCGGTGCTGCGCCAACCGGCCGACCCGCGCATCACCGCCGCGGCGGACTTCGAGAAGGTCATGCTCGGCATGGACCACGGCTACGGCGTCTTCTTCTACGGCGACACGCGCGAAAGCTTCCGCAAGGTCTACGACACGCTCTTGCCGGCGACGAACTTCCTCACCAGCGTGCCGATCTTCTCGGCCGATCCGGGGAAGCTGCCGCCCGGGCGCGACGTGGAGAAATACCTCTTCGGCGTGGGGCTGGGAGTGCACAGCGACGACGAGGGCATCACCTTCGTCAGCTACGGCCCGCTCGGGGTCTACGGCTTCCTGGTCCACGCGATCGACAAGCTGAATCTGCTGACGCCGACGAGCCTGGGCATGGTCGCGGGGCTGCTGCAGCAATCGGGGGTGATCCAGCAGCCCGGGGAGGCGAAAGAGGCCGACACGCCCGAGCCGAAGCCGGCGCCGACGAGCAAACGCCCGGCCGCCTATCGCAACGGCGCCACGCCGTACCGGCTGCGCCGGCGCTGAATCCCGCGCCGCGACCGGCAAGTCGCGCGCCGGGGCGGGAGACTGGCCTTCGTCGTTCCGGGGCTCGCGCCGCGGCGGCGGCAGCGCCTCCGGCGGAATCACCACGACAAGCGCACCCAACATCATTTCGGACCTCCTTTCGAAGCGTTCTCCGTGAATTATTGTCTGAAAATTTACTGAATGCAAGTATAAGCGGTACAGAACTGTACTCTATAAAAAGTAAAGGACGGGAGAAAGATTCGCAACCGGTTATATTGAAATGGATTACAAGGCGAGTCGCGATGCCGGATTTCTGCTAACTTTTTTCAGAATCGGCGAGGGGGG
>CAYWFP010000076.1:0-20390 GCA_964457365.1 uncultured Planctomycetaceae bacterium | reverse complement strand
CGCATCGCTTTTCACTCGCTTCTTGACTGACGGCAAACCAGCTGCGCCGAAATTCCGATCTTATTGCTTAACGGGTCCTTAGTGCTTGAAAGCCCGCTGCCCGGTAAAGACCATGCTCACCTCCGACTCGTTGCAGACCTCGATCACCTCCCGGTCGGCCATGGAGCCGCCCGGCTGCACGATGCCGGTGACGCCTTCCTTGATGCAGGCGTCGACGCCGTCGCGCTTGGGGAAGAACGCGTCGGAGATCGCCACCCCGCCGGCGATACCGCCCTTGAGCGCGCGGACCTCCTCCTCGACATCCCTGGCCGCCTCGGCGGAGAGCTCGCCCCGGCGAACCTTCAGTTCCAGCTCGAAGAAGAGGCAGCCGTGCCGGCGGAAGCTCAGGTCGTCCGCCTTCTTTTTGTAGGCCTTGTAGACGGCGATCTCGGCCACGCCGACGCGGTCCTGCTCGCCGGTGCCGATGCCGACGGTGGCGCCGTCCTTGACGAAGATCACGGAGTTGCTCGTCACCCCCTGCTCCACCGACCAGCCGAAGAGCATGTCCGCGCGCTCGGCCGCGGTCGGTTCGCGCGCGATACGGGTGACCGTGCCGTCCTTGGCGGTGTGCTCGGCCGGGGCGAAGTCCTCGCCGCGGCGGATGCGGTTCAGCGGCGACTGCTGCACGACGATGCCGCCGTCGATGAGCGACTTGAAATCGAGGAACCGTTCGCACGCGTATTCGCGGATGCGCGCGAGTCGCCGGATCTCGACGATGCGCAGGTTCTTGCGCGCCTTGAGGATCTCCACCGCGCCGTCCTCGTACGCGGGCGCGGCGATCACCTCGAGGTAGTTCCGCGCCATGGCCTCGGCCGCCTCCCTGCTCAGCGGCACGTTCAGCACCGCCGCCCCGCCGAAGGCGGCCAGCCGGTCGCAGGCGTTGGCGCGTTCGTACGCGTCGGCGGCGTCGCGGCCGTAGGCGGCGCCGCAGGGATTGTTGTGCTTCATGATGACGCAGGCGGGCGTCTCCTCGAGGTAGCGGAGGATATTGCAGGCGTTGTCGATATCGGTAAGGTTGGTCTTGCCCGGATACTTGCCGAACTGCAGCAACCCCTCCTCGCAGAGGCGCGAGACGATGCCCCTGCCCGGCTGGACGAAAGTGCACTCGCCGAGGACGAGGTTGCCTCCCACCAGCTCGTACAGCGCCGCCTCCTGCCCCGGATTCTCGCCGTAACGCAACCCCTTCTCGACGGCGACGCCCTCGGCGTCGGAGATCTTCCAGGTACGCTTGCGGTAAACCAGCGTCTGCGCGCCGAAGGTGATGGTCATCTCCGCGGGGAAATGATCGTCCATGACCGTCTTGTACATCGCCTTGAGATCGGATCCGCCGCTCATGGATTCCTTCCGAAACCGTTGTCTGGAGAAGTACTTGCCGCTCACTGCCGCTACTATAAATCCGGTCGATTCGAGGCGCAAGGCGAAAAACGCCGCTACCGGTTCAAACGCGCGCGCAGCCACACCTCGATCCGGCCGCTGAGCGCCTCGAACGGCGTGCGCCCGACCTGCAGCGACACGACCAGCGCCGCGCCCGCGGCCGCGAGCGTCCAGTACAGGTTGTCCAGACTCCAGAGCGGCGCCGACCAGGAAGTGCGCCGGGCCGGTCACACCCGTACCGCCCCGCCCACGCGCGCCCGGCGGCAACGGCGGCGGATCGGCGCGACCACGCGCTTCAGGAACGCGTCCACCTGCTGCGGCGCGCGGCCGATATAGTGCTTGCCCTGCAGCATCCCCGCGAGCTCGCTGGCGATGGCCGCGAAGGCCGGGTCGTCCCGCAACCGCGCCAGCAGGTCGTTCTCGCCGCCGCGTTCCTTCACCTCCCGCGCGGCGGCCTGGCTGTGAACGCGGATGCGCTCGTGCAGCTCCTGCCGGTCGCCGCCGGCCTTGACCGCCGCCATCAGGATGTTCTCGCTGGCCATGAACGGCAGCTCCGCGGCGAGGTTCTTCGCGATCACCTCCGGGTAGACCACCAGCCCCGCGGCAACGTTGGCGCAGAGCTCCAGCACCGCGTCGGCGGCCAGGAACGCCTGCGGCAGCGTCAACCGCCGGTTGGCCGAGTCGTCGAGCGTCCGCTCGAGCCACTGCGTGCCGTGGGTGAAGTAGGCGTTGCCGGGCAGGCTCATAAGGAAACGCGCGAGGCTGCAGATCCGCTCGCTGCGCATCGGGTTGCGCTTGTAGGCCATGGCCGAGGAGCCGATCTGCTTCTTGCCGAACGGCTCCTCGATCTCCTTGCGGCTGGCCAGCAGGCGGATGTCGGTGGCGAACTTCGACGCGCTCTCGCCCAGGCCGGCCAGATCCGCGAGGATCCGCGAGTCGAGCTTGCGGGTATAGGTCTGCCCGCAGACGGCGAGCCACTTGTCGAATCCCATCTTCCCGCAGACCAGCGCGTTGAGCTTCTCGACCTGCGCGTGATCGCCCGCGAAGAGCTCCAGGAAGCTCGCCTGCGTGCCGGTCGTGCCGACCACGCCCCGCAGCGGCAGTTCCCGCCCGCGCCGCTCGATCTCCACGAGGTCCAGCGCGAAGTCCTGCGCCCACAGCGTCGCGCGCTTGCCGACGGTGGTCGGCTGCGCCGGCTGGTAGTGCGTCATCCCCAGCGTCGGCAGCCGCTTGTGCGTCTTGGCGAAGTCCGCCAGCAGCAGCACCACCGCGGCGGTCTTCTCCGCGATCAACCGCAGCGCCTCGCGCAGCAGGATCAGGTCGCCGTTGTCGGTGACGAAGCAGCTCGTGGCGCCGAGGTGAATGATCGGCGCGGCCTTCGGCGCGGCCTCGGCGAAGGTCTTGACGTGGGCCATGACGTCGTGGCGCACCTCGCGCTCGTACTTCGCCGCCGCCTTCCAGTCGATCTCGCTCAGTGCCTTGCGCATCTGCCGGATCTGCGTCTTGGTGACCGGCAGGCCCAGCTCGTGCTCGCTCTCGGCCAGCGCCAGCCAGAGCCTCCGCCACGTTTCGATACGCCGCCGCGGCGAGAAGAGCGCGGCCATCTCCGCGCTGGCGTAGCGCGCGTTCAACGGGTTCTCGTAGACATCCTTGCTCATCCTCTCCTCCTGGGATCGGCCTCCAAGAATACGCGCCCGGCGGAAAACGGTCAAGCGTGCGCCTTGACACCGCCCCGCCCTTCCGGGATGATACGCCCATGATCGACCTGCACACGCACACCTTCCTCTCCGACGGCCAGCTCGGGCCGGCCGAGCACATCCGCCGCGCCGAGGTCGCCGGCTACCGCGTGCTGGGCTTCGCCGACCACATGGACCTGGCGACGCTGCCGCTGCTGCTGCCGCCGGCGCTCGACGCCGCCCGGGTGGAGAACGCCCTCGGACGCATGACCGTGCTGGCCGGGTGCGAGTTGACCCACGTCCGTCCCGAACACATGCGCGAGGCCGTCCACCGCGCGCGGGAGCTGGGCGCGCAATACGTCGTCGTCCACGGCGAGAGCCTCGCCGAGCCGGTGCAGGCGGGCACCAACCGCGCCGCCATCGAGGCCGGCTGCGACATCCTCGCCCACCCGGGCCTGATCGCCGAGGAGGACATCCGCCTCGCCGCGCAGCAGAACGTCATGCTCGAGATCAGCGCCAAGGCCGGCCACTGCCTCGCCAACGGCCACGTCGCCGCGCGCGCCCTGGCCCATGGCGCGCGGCTGCTCTTCGGCTCCGACGCGCACGGGCCCGACCAGATGCTCGCGCGCCCGCAAGCGGACGATGTCTGCCGCGGCGCGGGACTCGCCGACGAAGCGATCGCCGCGATGTTTGCCCATGCCGGAGGCTTCGCCCGCCACCGCCTGCAGCAGGCCGAGGCCGACGAAGTCGCCGACTGGTGACAGGGCATGGCGTACAGCCCGGCGCGCGGAGAAATCGCGTTCACGGTTCCCCTGTTCAACAAGTTCCTGATCCGTGCCATTCCGCACAAGGAAGGTTGACGCACCGAGCCTTCGAGGGTATTACCGGACCGGCGATTGCGGCTGTCGCCTTCGTCATCGACCATACCGTATCGGAGCCCGCCATGCCCCAGACGCCCCGCGAAGTGGTGAAGAACGCCGTCACCTTCAACCGTCCCGACCGCGTGCCGCGCGACATGTGGGTGCTGCCGTGGGCGGAGAACCGCTACCCCGAGGCCTGCGCGGCGCTGCGCGCGCGCTTTCCCGGCGATATCGCCAACATCGGCGGCCTCGGCGTCGAGGCGTACGCCCCCTCGCCGCGCGTCCGGGGCGAGCGCTACGCCGCCGGACGGTATGTCGACGAATGGGGCTGCGTCTTCGAGAACATCCAGCCCGGCGTTATCGGCGAGGTGAAGGATCCGCTGGTCAAGCAGATCGAGGACTGGCGGGACGTCGTCAAGCCACCCGTCGAGTGTCTCCCCGAAGATCCCGCCTCCGCCCGCGACGCGGTCAACCGCGCCTGCGCGCAGACCGACCTCTTCGTCAAGGCCGGATGCCTGCCGCGCCCGTGGGAGCGGTACCAGTTTCTGCGCGGCACCGAGGAGGCGATGGTCGACATGATGGAACCCGAGGAGGGCGGCGCCGAGATGCTCCGCGCGATCCACGAGTTCCATCTGCGCGAGCTGGAGTTCTGGGTCGCCACCGACGTCGACGCCGTCTTCTTCATGGACGACTGGGGCGCGCAGCGGCAGTTGCTGATCCCGCCGCCCGTCTGGCGCGAGCTCTTCAAGCCGCTCTACCGCGACTACTGCCAGCTGGCGCACGCGCACGGCAAGCTGGCGATGATGCACTCCGACGGCTGTATTCTCGACATCTACCCCGACCTGATCGAGGTCGGCGTCGACGCCTTGAACTCCCAGCTCTTCTGCATGGGCCTCGACAAACTCGCCGCGTTCAAGGGCAAGATCTGCTTCTGGGGCGAGATCGATCGCCAGCATATCCTCCCTTCGGAAGATCCCGAGGAGGGGCGGCGGGCCGTACGCGAGGTCGCCGCGCATCTCGCCACGCCCGAAGGCGGCGTGATCGCCCAGTTCGAGTTCGGCCCCGGCGCCGACCCCGAGACCGTGCGGGCCGTGCACGAGGCGTGGGCCGGGGTCAGCGAAGAGAGATTCGAAAAAACTTAGAAGTTTTTTGCCGCCGCGGCGCTCCGCGTATCCACCTGCCCCGCGAAGACGTTCCGCGCCTGCGGACAAAAACGAAATTTTTCTACGGTACGGTTCTGTACCAAAGCCCCTTGCATTCTCCCCCTCCCTGCCGCACATGTAAAGGTGCGACACCAAGGCGGGCTCCGTTCCCGCGACGGTTCTTTGACAAGTGGAAGGAATAGCCATGCGTGCGAATTCAGGAACGCACCGGCGTCGACTTGCGCCGCTGGCGGCCGGTGGAGGAACGCTTGGGCTTCTCCGGCTCGTCGACGGCCGAGGCCCGCGCCAGCGCCTCGAGCCACGCCTTCTCCATCGGCGTCAGTTTCTGCGGCGTCGGCTTGGCCGGGACGATCTCGCCCATCACCTCCAGCGGCACCCGCGCGAGCGTATCGGTCGCCGAGTAGATGTCGTACGAAGGCTGCACCAGCTCCGCCACCCGCCAGAGCAGGCGGCAGGCGGTGGCCTTCAGCTCCGCCGCGGCCACGCCCTCGGGCGCGCGGCGCCAGTCGAGGTAGTTCTTGTAGCCCAGGAAAAGACAGTACAGCAGGCGGTGATCCGCCCGGTGCGGCACCCCCGCGGCCACCGGGTCGGACGGCAGTTCCCCGAGCAGGCCCCGCACCACGAGGTGGCGGTTGTGCTGCTTGGCGTCGGCGTCGGCGAGCACGCGGCGCCAGATCGTGATGGCCTCGTCCCGGTCGCCCTGCGCGTAGGCGTCGAGGCCGAGGAAGATGCGCCCGTCGAGCCGCGCCCAGCCCGTGCTCTTCTCGGTCATGACCGCGAAGAGCTCCCGCGCGCGTTCGCGATGCCCCTTGAGCCACTCGAAGCTCGCAAGGAAGGTGATCGGCATCGGCGGCACGTCGTAGTCGTGCTCCTGGCAGATGTAGCGGATGTGCTCGGCAATGCGCAGCGCCACCTCCTCGTGCCCGGCGTGGAGATAGAAGCGCGCCAGCGTCTCGAGGTTGCCGAGGCGGTCGTCGTGGAAAAGGATCAGGCGCATCACCTTGCCCACCAGGTAGGCGTGATCGGCCATCTCGGCGCTGCGGCGCAGGATCGTCATCAGCGGCTCGATGGTGATCAGTACCTCGGCGAAGGGCCCCTGCCCCTTGCCGAAGGCCAGGTGCAGGAACTGGATGCAGCCCTGCAGGTGGTGCGGGTACTTCGTCAGCGCCAGCAGCAGCCAGCGCCAGAGGATCGCCGGGGTCATGTCCTGCCGGCTCTCGAGGCGCTTGCCCAGCCTCAGCGCCAGGCGCGCCCAGGCGTCGATGGTCTTCCAGCCGCGCTCGCCGGTGATCTTGCCGCGCAGGAGCTGCTGCATCTGGGTGAAGACGATGTCGGCCACCGGCTCGAGATTGGGCACCGCCGCGCTCTCGTCGAGGATGCCGGCGATGATCCTGGCCGCGCGCAAGCTGCGCTTGTTCTCCAGCTCCAGCGAAGCCCGCCCGAGTTTCTCGAAAACCGCGAACGGTCCCTTCTTGAGCGGCGTCCAGACCCGCAGCGCGCGCTTGCGGTCGCGGTTCTGCAGGTACGCGGCCATGCCCGCGCGGTAGCGCGCCCACGCGCCCTCGTAGCGGTTCTTGTGCGCCAGGGCGATGGCGAGGAAGCGCTTCTCGGCGCCGTCGTAGCACTGCTCGGCCATCAGCGCCTCGGGGACGTCGATGCTGGCGGTCATCGTCGGCATGCCCCGCGTCTGGATGCGCAGCCCGCTGAATTCGATGCCGCTGCCGCGGTGGAGAAAGCCGACGTAGCCGGGGCTCTGCGGCTCGCGGTCGCGGTAGAAGAGGATGACGTGCCGGTCCAGCAGCACCCGCGCCTCGGTCTGCGTCCGCTCCACGGTGAGGCGGTACTGCCGCCGCGGTTCGAGGAAGACGTACTCGTTGCCGGCGACCTCGGCCTCGTTCTTGGAGAGGTAGGCGCGGGTGTTGTTGTTGGCGGCCATGTAGACGGTGTAGCCGTCGACGAAGCCGTCCCACGGCCTGGGGATCGAGCCGTTGACCACGAGGGCGAACTCGCCGACGTTCTCCTCGTCGTTCTCGGGGTAGCAGATGACGTTGACGCTGAAGCGGACGTCGCCGACGAACTCCTTGTCGATCAGCAGGTACGCGTTGCCCTTCTGCGCCAGCGGGCTCGTCTGCACCCGGTCCTTCTCGACGATCCAGCCCTTCTTGCCCGCCCGCGGCAGGAAGAGCACCTCGCGCGGATCGAACTGGGTGCGATAGGCGTTGCGGTACTGGGACTTGCCCTCGAGCCAGGATTCGAACGCGCGGTTCAGGTCCGCCGCGGAGCGGAAACGGTCGTCCGGATTCGGGCTCATCGCCTGCAGCGTCACCGCCGAGAGCTCCGGCGGCACCTGCCGGTCCGGCGCGCGCAGCTCCGGCGGCTCGACCTCGCCCGCGAGCTTCGCCTGCAGCAGCGCCGCCAGCGTCTTCTCCGTCACCGGCAGCGTCAGCGTGAGCATCTCGTAGAGGATCACGCCCAGCGCGTAGATATCCGCCTGCGGCCCGATCGCCTTGCACGAGGCCTGCTCGGGCGCCATGTAGGCCAGCGTGCCGAGGATGTCGCCGTCCATCGTCAGCGTGTCGTGGACGTCGACCTCGCTCTGGTCGGAGACGATCTCCGGGGAGAGCTCCACCGTGGCCGTCTCCCGCGAGAAGTCGGTGGTCTCGTCGTGCACCGGGTGCGCCGGGTCCGGCGACGCGGCGCCCGGCTTCTCCTCCTCCTCGCGGAGCATCTTGGTCAGGCCCCAGTCGATAATGTAGACCTCGCCGTAGTCGCCGACGAAGATGTTGCCCGGCTTCAGGTCGCGGTGGATATAGCCCTTGCTGTGGGCGTAATGGCAGGCCTGGCAGATGTCGCGCATGATCTCGACGAGGCGGAAGAGGTCGTACTCGCCGGTCGCCTTCTTCTCCTGATCGCGCAGCGCCTCGAGGATGCCGTGCAGCGAGCGCCCGTCGATGGGCTTCATCACGTAATACGCTTCGCCCTCGTCGGTCTCGTTCACCGCGTAGACGGGCGGGATGGCCGGGTGCTGCAGTTGCGCGGTGGTCAGCGCCTCGCGCAGGAAGCGCAGCCGCTGGCGCTCCTGCTGGCGCTGGCGGGGCTTGAGCAGCTTGACCGCCACCGGCCGGTCGAGGTCCGGATCGCGGCAGAGGTAGACCGCCCCCATGCCGCCGGTGCCGAGGGTCTTGACGATCTCGTAGCGGTCGATATGCGTGCGTTTCCGGCGGCGCGCCATGGAGCGTCCTCGCAGCGGTGGCCGAATCAGCCTACCACCCCGCGCGGCCCGCGTCAACCACCGGTCGAATCCGGCCAACGGAGAATTGCGCCCGGCCGCCAGCAGTGGCACCATGGACGCCGGCGAGCGGCTCGACTACTACAGCAACGTCTACCTCCTCGGCGGCATCCTCTTCGAGATCGTCGCCGGCAAGCGGCCGCACGCGGGCCATTTTCTGCAGCAGTGCCTGATGCACGCCGCGCGCAACGTCATCCGGTCGGTCGACCGGCTCGCCGCTATTTAGACCGAGTCGCATTTGACTTTCGCCTACCCGCCGGGCTACAATGGCGTTGTTGACGATATCCCCGAGGACGATGCCTTCCCGGTAGAGCGCCCCGCCAATCGACGACATCGCCGGAGCCGAGGAAAGGGTTTCATGGACACCGAGACGATCGCGCAGTTTCTGGTACAGCAACGCCCCAACTACATCCCCCAGGGCGACGAGGAAGCGGTCTTCCGCGCCACCTTCGAAAGCCGCATCCCGCTGATTATCAAGGGGCCCACCGGCTGCGGCAAGACCCGCTTCATCGAGCACATGGCCTACGAGATGAACCTGCCGCTGATCACCGTCAGTTGCCACGAGGACCTGACCGCGGCCGACCTGGTCGGACGGTACCTGCTCAAGGACGAGGAGACGGTCTGGCAGGACGGGCCGCTGACGCTGGCGGTGCGAGGCGGAGGCATCTGCTATCTCGACGAGATCGTCGAGGCGCGCAAGGACACCACGGTCATCATCCACTCGCTCACCGACGACCGGCGCATTCTCTACCTCGACAAGACCGGCGAGGTGATCCGCGCGCATCCGAAATTCATGATGGTGCTCAGCTACAACCCCGGCTACCAGAGCATCGTCAAGGACCTCAAGCAGTCGACCAAGCAGCGCTTCGCCAGCCTCGGCTTCGGCCACCCCGCCGCGGAGATCGAAACGCGCATCATCGAGACCGAGTCCGAGCTCGACACGGCCACCAGCCGCCGGCTGGCCGAGATGGGCCAGAAGATCCGCGAACTGAAGGGCTACGGCCTGGACGAGGGCGTCAGCTCGCGCCTGCTCGTCTACGTCGGCCGGCTGATGAAGCAGGATCTCTCCGCGTGCGAGGCCGTCGACGTGGCCATCAGCCAGACGCTGACCGACGAGGCGGAGATCCGCGACTCCATCAACGACATCGCCGCGCTCTACTTCGACACGGACGACGCCGGCCGAACGACGTCCCCGCAGACCACGGCAGCCCGATGAACCGCCCCTTCGAGCACGAGATCCACGGCGACAACACCGCCCCACGGGTCCCGCCGCAGCGCGCGGCCCGCACGGACCGCCACGCCCCGAACATCGAAGGCGAGCACGACTTTTCGCTCAGAAGCGTCACCTGGGGCTATCGCGACCTCTTCCGCCAGACCATCGAGGAACTCTACGCCGCGGGCGACCTGGGCGAGGAGAAGAAGGAGGTCACGCAGACCTTCTTCGCCATGATGAAGCAGGCCGACCAGAGCTGCTACGACTACGTGCTCAAGAACTTCCTGCAGGCGCTCAACCCGCGCACGCGCTGGGTCATGGACCTGCCGGGCGTCTTCGCGGAGGTGACCGAGACCGGGCGGGAACTGGCCGCGTCGCGGCTCTATTACGGCGTGGAGTTCTTCAAGGCCTTCGGCGAGGGGCGCCTGGGGGACAACCCCGCGCGGATCCGCGACTGCATCACCCGGCTCAAGCGCCTGCGCGCTATCGACGAGGAGCTGGCCCACGCCTTTCTGAAAGGCTACGCCACGCTCAGCGCGCGCCTTGCGCCCGCGGAGATCGACGCCTTTATCGAACACGGCCTGCGCGCCTTCGCCGACAACCGCCGCACGGGGCTGCAGTTCATGGAGTGCGCGCTCAAGGGGGCCGAGGCGGTGATCCAGACTCTGACGCGCGAGACGCGGCTGCAGGAGATCAAGCCAGCGCTGGCGCGGCTGCTGCGGGCGCTGGTCGGCTACGAGGTCGAGGTGGACGACCTCTCGCGGCTGGACTCGGACTTCCTGATCGAGAACGGCTCCTCGGTGGTCTGCCTGCACCGCTGGCTGTACCTTCCCGCGCGCATGCGCATCTTCCAGGAACGCGCGAACAACCGCGACTGGTACCGCCTGCAGACGATCCTCGCCGCGGGCTGCCTGAGCTGGGACAGCTTCTGCCGCGTGCAGGGCCACCCGCGCTACGCCACCGCCGCCGACGTCGCCGGGGACGACCCGGCGCGACAGCACCTACTGACGCTGGCCGAGTACGCCCGCATCATCGAGCGGGTCCGCGCGCACTGGCCCGGCGCGCACAAGCTGATCGACCACGGGCTGGCCACCGAGTTCGAGCGCCGGCCGCCCGTATCGCCGGTCGACCGGCTGGCGTACCGGCTGCTGGTGGAGCAGCGCGAGGAGGCGCTGCAACAGATCGCGCTGGCCTCGGTCAACGTCTTCGAGACCGCCGAGCGCCTGCGCGCGATCGCGCCGGAGGATCCGCTGTACGGCCGGGCCGGCGGGGGAAGGTTGCGCGCGTTCGCGTTCCTGCCGGACTTCTTCTACCCCGGCGAGGTCGGCCGTCCGGCGCCGGACCAGTTGGTGGCGAACCTGAAGGAGCAGGCCCGCGACAACCAGGCCGGGGATCGCGACGAGGGCGAGCCCGACCCGGCGCCCGATTCCGACGGCGACGGCGAGAAGGAAGGCGACGAGCGCGAGGCCACGGGCGTGGACGCGTGTTTCCTCTACGACGAGTGGAGTCAGGCGGAGAACGACTACTACGAGAACTTCTGCCGCGTCTTCGAGCGCGTGGCCGAGCCCGGCCGCGTCGCGTGCGGCGACGACTTCGGCGAGGAGGCGCGGCGGGTGCGGCAGGTTTTCGAGAAACTGAAGCCCGAGCTGGCGCGGCGGGAGAAGTACCTGCGCGAAGGCGACACGATCAACCCCGAGCGGCTGGTGCAGCACATGGTCGACCGGCGGCGCGACCCGGAGCCGCGGATCGACTTCTACGAGCGGCCGCTGACCACCCGGCGCGACCTGGCGGTGCTGCTGCTGATGGACACCTCCGGCTCGACCGGCGAGACGCTCGCGCGCGAGGCCGTCGGCGAAACGGCGTTCGCTTGCGGACACGACGGCACGGTGATCGACGTGGTCAAGCGGGCCACGCTGGTGCTGGGGCAGGGACTGGCGGCGCTGGGCGACCGTTTCAGCATCTGCGGATTCTCGACCAACGGGCACGAATTCTGCGAATACGACATCTACAAGGATTACCGGGACGCGTGGGATCCGGCCACCATGAACCGCACCGCCGGCGCGCGCCCCGGCAACGCCACGCGCATCGGCGCGGCGCTGCGGCACGGCGGCTGGCGTCTGGCGCAGCAGCCGCACCGCCAGCGGCTGATCATCCTCGTCACCGACGGCAAGCCCATGGACGCGGGGTACGACCCGGGCACCCGCTACGCCCAGCACGACGTGCGCATGGCCTGCGAGGAGAACCTGCGCCAGGCCATCCACACCTTCGGCATCTCGACCAACGAGAACAGCGTCGCAGACATGGAGATCATGTTCCCGCACAAGCGCTTCGTCATCCTGCCCGACATCCGCGAACTGCCGCGGCTGCTGCCGAAGCTGTATATCAAGCTGACGGTGTGAAGAAGGTCAGAAACCGGCCTTGTACTTCTCGAAGATCGGCTTCAACTCGCCGTCCTTGGCCATCAGCGCCAGCGCATCCTTGACCTGTCCGGCGAGCGCGCTCTCGCGCTTGTGGAAGTAGAGATAGCGATCCGCCGGGCCGCCCAGGTCCGCCAGCGGGATCTGCACGGCCTTGAACTCCCGCTGGAGCTTCTCGTTGGCGGTGTACCAGACCACCTCGACATCGGCCGTTCCGAGAGCCGCGATCTGCGCGGCGGCGGTGGGGTATTCCGCTTTCGAGGGCGCGGCCTTCTCGTAGTCGTAGAGAAAATCGTCCTCGGTCTTCTTCATCGCGGCGTAAACGAGCTCGATATAGAACGCCCGTTGCCTGGCCAGCTCTGCCGGCAGGCGCGGAAAGCGCATCACCACGCCGCGCTCGTACTCGGCCTCCGGCATCGCCGGCGCGTCCCAATCCGCCTCGACCGGCGGCAGGTCGGGATAGCTCTCGCCGGCCGGCTCGGCCTCTGCGGCAGCGGGTTCGGCCGTTTCGGCCACCGGTTCCTCCTTCGGCGCCTCGGCTTTCGGCGCGGGCGTCTCGGCGGCCGGTTCCTGCGCCTGCAACTGCTCGGCGAAGACATGGCCCACGCCGTGGCGCTCGAAGACCGCCTTCAGCGTTCCGTTCTCCGTGATCGTCTTCAGCCCGGTGTTGAAAGCGTCACGGGCGGCCCGCCCCTGCGGATGCGCGCGCGAGAAGGCCACGTAGAGCGGCTTGATCGCCAGCGGCGGATCGACCGGTTCCACCTCGTTCCTGTACTTCGCCAGTTCCGGCCGGGAGAGCATGCGCTCGGCCACCAGCCGGTCGATGACGATCAGGTCGAGCCGGCCGTGGATCAGCTTCTTGAGATTGGCCAGATCGCTCGGACCGGCGTCCTTCTTGAGATACGCCGCCGCGTCGAACTCCGGGGTGTTGGAGTAGCCGGTCACCACTCCGATGCGGTAGGGCCTAAGCTCCGTCACCTTCCCGCTATAGTCGACGGGCGCGTCCGCGCGCTTCATCAGCACCAGCGGCCCGCCGGGGATGGGTTCGGAGAGGTGGAAGATCCGCGCGCGCTCTTCGGTGAAATAGAGCGGGAAGACGCCGGCGTTCTTTCCCGAAAGCGTCCCCTTGAGCGCGCGCGTCCACGGCAGCACCCGGGCCTCGGGCTCGCCCCGGCCGCCGGCCGCGAGCGCCGCGCGAACGACGTCGGCGACGAAACCGTTGTCGCGGACGCTGCTGCCGACGTACGGCTCCCACTCAATGGTGGCGAGGACGAGGCCGTCCTGCGCGCAGGCGTACACCGAGACGAGGAGGGCAAGGCAGAGAGCGAGAATCGAACGCATGATGCTTCTCCCATACAAGACCTAACGGACGCCACCATCATACCACGTCGGCCCGGTTTCTTCTGTTGGGACCGCGTTAGATCGACGGCGGGGCGAAGACGCGGTCGAGTAGAAACTTTTGATTTTTGTTAGAAGCGATTCCCGCCTTGTCGCGTATAGTAAACCAGACCATGAACGAGAACGACCCGACAACACCCGTAGACGCCCCCGACGCGGAGCTGCCGGCAGAGACGCGCCGGCACCTGGCGGAGCTGGACGTCGGCGAGGCGCGCTACGTCTTCGCGGGCGACCTGACGCTGGCGCGGCGTTTCGGCAAGGGCTGGCTGGTGCTGACCGAAAGCCACCTGGCGGCCCTGGACGATACCGGCGCCAGCGCCGTCCGGCCGCTCCAGGGGCTGAAAAGCGTGCGCGTGGACGAACTCTTCGGCAGCGCGCGGCTGGTGGCCGTACACGGCACGCCCGAGCCGGACGACCCCGCGCCCGCAGCGGACGAGCAAGACAAGAAGGACGCCGCGCCGTCGGAGGAGACGATCCTTCTCTACTATACGAAATCCTGCGTGCCCCAGGCCGCGCGCATGGCCCGCGTGGCCAGCGACGTCATCCGCGGGCACACACTGGTCCAGCCCGAACCGCAGGCCGACCACGCCTACTGCCCGCGCTGCAACGCCCCGCTGCTGGAGCGCGGCGCACCGTGTTCGGCGTGCGTGCCTACGTTCAAGATCCTCGTGCGCCTGCTGGGGCAACTGCGCGCCTACCGGCCGCAGATGATCCTGCTGCTGGCGCTGACGCTGGCCAACGTGCTGACGCAGCTTCTGCCGCCGCTGGTGACCAAGACCATCGTCGACCAGGTCATCGGCGAGGGAGCGCTGGGGCGGCTGCCGTTCTGGATCGGGGCCATGGCCGGGCTCTACGTGCTGGGATTCGCGCTGCAGCTCGGCAGCGGCCGCATCAGCGCCTGGCTGGCGGCGAACCTGACCACCGACTTGAGAAACCGCATGCATGCGCACGCGCAGACGCTGCGCCTGGCCTACTTCGGCCGCAAGGAGTCCGGGCACATCACCGCGCGCATCATGCAGGACACCGGACAGATCCTCCACTTCCTCGTCGACGGTATGCCCTTCTTCCTGGTCAACTCGCTGCTGCTGCTGGGCATCGCCGGGGTGCTGCTGTGGATGAACTGGATGCTGGCGCTGATCATCTTCATCCCGGTGCCGCTGCTGCTGATGCGCGGGCGGTACTTCATGACCGTGCTGCGGCCGCTCTTCCACCGCCACGGCAACCTCCACGGCTGGCTCCATACCCAACTCCACGAATCGGTCAGCGGTATCAAGACCGTCAAGGCCTGCGCCCGGCAGGAGGCGCGCTCGGCCGCCTTCGACAAGACCAGCGACAGCATGCGCGACCTGGAGGTCAGGATAGAGCACTCGTTCCTGCTCTTCCAGCGCAGCATGTTCCTGGTGATGGGCCTTGGCGTCACCGCCTGCTGGGCCTACGGCGGCCACCAGGCCATCACCACCGAGACCTTCACCATCGGCACGCTGATGGCCTTCGTCCATTACATCTGGCTCTTCTACGGACCGCTGCAGTGGTTCTCGATGCTCTTCAACTGGATGACGCGGGCCATGGCCGCGGCCGAGCGCATCTTCGCCTTCCTCGACGAGAAACCCGAGACCCACGAGCGCGCCGACGCCAAGCCGGTGCCGCGCCTGCGGGCGCGCGTGGAGTTCGACCGCGTCCGCTTCAGCTACGAGCGCGGGCAGGAGGTGATCAAGGGCGTCTCCTTCACCGTCGAACCGGGCGAGATGATCGGCCTGGTGGGCAAGTCCGGCGTGGGAAAGAGCACGCTGATCAACCTGCTCTGCCGTTTCTGGGACGTCGACGAGGGAGCGCTGCGCGTCGACGGCACCGACGTCCGCGACTACCGCCTCGACGACTATCGCCGCCAGATCGGCATCGTCATGCAGGAGACGTTCCTCTTTCACGACAGCATTCTCGAGAACCTGCGCTACTACAAGCCCGGGGCGAGCTTCGCCGAGGTCGTCGCCGCCGCGCGCGCGGCGCACGCGCACGACTTCATTCTGGCCAAGGAGGACGGTTACGACACCGTCATCGGCGAAGGGGGCTTGGGCCTCTCGGGCGGGGAGAAGCAGCGCGTGGCCATCGCCCGCGCCATCCTGCACGATCCGCCGATCCTGATCCTGGACGAGGCCACCTCCTCGGTGGACGCGGAAACGGAGAAGAGGATCCAGGACGCCATCGCCACGCTGGTCAAGAACCGCACCACCATCGCCATCGCCCACCGCCTCTCGACCCTGCGCAACGCCGACCGCCTGGTGGTGCTCGACGACGGGAAGGTCGCCGAGATCGGCACGCACGCGGAGCTGCTGGCGCGCGCGGACGGGATCTTCAGCAAGCTGGTCAAGATGCAGTCGGACATCAACAAGCTGCGCAGCGAACAGGAGGCCTGGAGGGAATGAGCGACTCGTCCGGAACCCCGCCGCGCGAATTCGCCCTCGCCCGCAAAGGCGACAAGCTCGTGCTGCGTTTCGCCGACGGCGACGACGAGATCGGCGTCAGGCTGGTCCGACCGCGGCCCCTGAGCGCGTCGGACGGGGAGATCAGCTTTCTCGACGAGAAGGGCGAGGAGGTGATCATGCTGCCGAGCCTCGCCCACGTCCCGGCCGAATCGCGCGCGCTCGCGGAGGAGGAACTCCAGCGACGTTACTACATGCCGCGCATCACCGCGGTCAACCACGTCAGCTCCTCGCGCAGCAGCTTCCGCCTGGAAGTCGAGACCGACCGCGGGCCGCGGAGTTTCGCCTTCGGCGACGCGAACAAGAACGTCCGCCACCTCGGCCCCGACCATGTCGTGATCAAGGACGCGATGGGCAATCGCTACGTCATCCCCTCGGTCGAAACGCTCGACCCGCCCAGCCGAGCGCAACTGGCCAAACTGCTGTGACATTCGGCCCGTTCAGAACCGCCCGCGAGCTCGAAAACAGGGAATAGGCGGCCAGCGCTGCGGACCATTTCCCGCTGATGTTTCCACCTGCAACGTAAATCTCACAATTTCGCAAGATCACGCCAAGAATCGTCATGGATATTCGATATGGCCGTTTCCTACGTGATGCGGGCTTGCGCCTGTTCGTCACGTTCGCCAGAACAATATCAGACGCCCTCGCGGGGCGCGCATTAGGAGAATGGCATGTGCACGATATGGAAAATCCTCGCGCTGGTGCTGGCGGTGGCGGCGGTGGCGCTGGGGGTGCGCCTCCTTGTCCTCGCGCACGGTGCGGCCTCCGGACCGGACGCGAGGCGGTCGAGCGCTACTGGGCCGACGGGCGGATCGACCTGATCTTCATGGACTGCCAGATGCCCGAGATAGACGGCTACCAGGCCACCGGCGAGGTGCGCCGGCGCGAGCACCTCGAGACGCCGGGCAAGCGCGTCCCGATCGTCGCCATGACCGCCAACGCGATGAAGGGCGACCGCGAGAAATGCCTCGCCGCGGGCATGGGCGACTACGTCTCCAAGCCCTTCGAACCGGACGACCTGAAACGCGTGCCGAAGGAGCACGGCCTGCGAGCGCTGCTGCGCCGTCAAGGCGTCAGTCCTTCTTCTGCCGCTTCTGGATAATCTCCTCGGCGATGCCGAAGGGGACGGCCTCGTAGTGCTCGAAGTGCATGGTGAAGCTGCCGCGGCCGGAGGTGGCGTTGCGCAGCTCCGAGGCGTATCCGAACATGTTCGCCAGCGGCACCATGCCGCGGATGACCTGCGCGTTGCCCTGCGTCTCCATGCCGCTGACGCGCCCGCGCTTGCCGCAGAGGTTGCCCGTCACCGCGCCGGCGAACTCCTCGGAGACGACGACGTTGACGCTCATCATCGGCTCCAGAAGCTCCGGGTTGCCTTTCAAAAACGCCTCCTTGAAGGTCATCGAGGCACAGGTGCGGAAGGCCTGCTCGGAGGAGTCGACCTCGTGGTGCTTGCCGTCGACGAGGCGCGCGCGCACGTCGACCACCGGGTAGCCCGCCCAGACGCCCTTCTGCATCGCGTCGATGACGCCGCGCTCGATGGCGGGGATGTACTCCTTGGGAATGGCGCCGCCGACGATCTCGTTCAGGAACTCGAAGCCCTGCCCCGGGTCCAGCGGCTCGACGACAAGCTGCATCTGGGCGAACTGGCCCCGGCCGCCGGTCTGCTTGGCGTAGCGCTTGTCCAGCTCGACCGTGGCGGTGATGGTCTCGCGGTAGGCCACCTCCGGCGCGCCGACCTCGACGTTGACGTCGAACTCGCGTCGGAGTCGATCGGCGATGATCTCCAGGTGCAATTCGCCCATGCCGGAGATGATCGTGTCCTCGGTCTCCGGATCGGTATGGACGACGAAGGTCGGATCCTCCTCGGCGAGCCGGACCAGCGCCTTGCCGAGCTTGTCGCGATCCTTGCGCTCGCGCGCGCGGACGGCGATGCTCAGCACCGGCGCGGGGAACTCGATGGCCTCAAGGATGATCGGGTGTTCCTCGGCGCAGATGGTGTCGCCGGTGACGGTGTCGCTCATGCCGACCACCGCGCCGATCTCGCCGGAGTACAAGGCGTCGACCGCTTCCTGGCGGATGGCGTGCATCTTCAGAAGCCTCCCCACGCGCTGCTTCTTCTTCTGCGTGGCGTTGTAGACGTAGCTGCCGGCCCCCAGGGTCCCGGAGTAGACGCGGACGAAGATGAGCTTGCCGATATGCTTGTCGGCCATGACCTTGAACGCCAGCGCCGCGAGGCGGCCGTTGTCCTTGGGCACGCGCTCGATGGGCTTGCCCTCCAGGCACTTGCCGCTGATGGGCGGCAGGTCCACCGGGCTCGGCAGGTAATCGACCACCGCGTCCAGCAGCCGCTGCACGCCCTTGTTCTTGAAGGCGCTGCCGCAGAGCACCGGGCAGATCATGTGCGCGTGCGTGGCCTTGCGGATGACCGCGCGCAACTCGTCCTCGGCGATCGGCTCGTCCGCGCAGAACTTCTCCAGCAGGTGCTCGTCGACCTCGCTGACCTTTTCCAGCAGGTTACGCCGCCAGCGGTCGACCTCCTCGCGCAATTCCCCGGGGACGGGCTCTTCGCGGAAGCGCATGCCCATCCGGCTCGATTCGTCGTCCTCGTAGAAGACGGCGATGTCACGGACCAGGTCGACGATGCCGCGGAAGTCGCTCTCGCAGCCGATGGGGACGTTCACCGGCACGGCATTGGCGCCGAGTTCGTTCTCGATCTGCTGCACCACGCCGAAGAAGTCGGCGCCGGCGCGGTCCATCTTGTTGACGAAGGCGATGCGGGGGACGTCGTACTTCTCCGCCTGCCGCCAGACCGTCTCCGACTGCGGCTCCACGCCGCCGACCGCGCAGAAGAGGCCGATGGCGCCGGCCAGCACGCGCAGGCTCCGCTCGACCTCGACGGTGAAGTCGACGTGGCCGGGGGTGTCGATGATGTTGATCTGGCACTCGCGCCACTCGCAGGTGGTGGCCGCGGAGGTGATGGTGATGCCGCGTTCCTGCTCCTGCGCCATCCAGTCCATCGTCGCCTGGCCGTCGTGGACCTCGCCGATCTTATGGCTCTTGCCGGTGTAATAGAGGATGCGCTCGGTGGTGGTGGTCTTGCCCGCGTCGATGTGGGCCATGATGCCGATGTTGCGCATCTTCTCCAGGGGGTGGGTTCTGGGCATCGCTCGTTCTCCATCGGTGGCGAAACGTCAAGAGCCGCCCGCGCATCGCGAGCGGCCCGTACGGAAGGAAAAAGTGTAGGCCTGGCGCGCCGGAAGGCAAGTGAATTCTTTGTTATTCCGGCGGCGCTTGAGCGAAGGATGCGGACTCGGCGCGGAACGTCAGTCGTCCTCGTCTTCCTCTCCGTCGCCCTCGTCTTCCTCTCCGTCGTCCTCGTCTTCCTCTTCGTCGTCCTCGTCTTCGATCTCGTCGTCGATCTCGTCTTCTTCGTCCGCGTCATCGTCGCCGTCGAGGACGGTCAGTTGCACCTCGCCCCCTTCCTCCGGCAGCGGCTCCTCGGTGCCGGTCGCCTGCCGCAGCTCGTGCAGCATCGGCAGCATCTCCAGCGAGGCCAGGCCGAACTCCTCCAGGAACGCCGGCGTCGTGCCGTAGAGAAGCGGCTGGCCGACCACGTCGGTCTTCTTCCCCACCACGCGCACGCTGCCGCGTTCGATCAGCCCGCGCAGCACCGGCCCGCAGTTGACGCCGCGGACGGTCTCGACCTCGACGCGGGTCAGCGGCTGCTTGTAGGCGATGATGCTGAGCGTGTCCAGCGCCGCGGGACTGAGCTTGCGTTCGTCCTTCTTCTTGCTCCCGCCGTAAAGCTTCTGCAAATGCGGGGCGTACTCGGGGCGGGTCATGAACTGGAACTTCCCGGCCGTCTCGACGATCTCGAAGGCGCGGCCGGCCTCCAGGTAATGCGCGTTCAACTCGTCGATGACCGCGCGTACCGCGTCCACGCGCGTGCCCTTGCCGACGCAACGGGCTATCTGCTTCGGCGTCAGCGCGTGCCGTGCGCCGATGAGCACCGCCTCGACCACCCCCGCCAGCGGCAGCAGGCACCCGGCCTCGTCGGCTTCGTCCTCGCCCTCTTCGACCTCCGGCGCCGAATCGTCCGCCACCGACGATTCGCTCTCCGCCGCCTCGTCGGCGGCAGCGTCGACCGCGGTTTCGTTCTCCGATTCGGCCACCGCGGTCGTCTCCTCCGACTCGCCGGGGTCGCTCGTCTCTACACGTTCGCTCTCGCTCAAGTGACGCTCCTTTTCATTCCTCTTTCCTTTCCAGGCGGGGGATAATCTGCTTGAAGCCGACGGTGACGTTGCCGAGGCGGATGCGCTGGCCCGGCTGCAGGGGCGACTCCTTCACCGGCTTGCCGTTGACGGCGATGCCGTTGGTGCTGCCGAGGTCGAAGATCCAGTAACTCCCTTCGCGCAGCTCGATCCGGGCGTGGCTGTTGCTGACCGAGGAGTCCTTGAAGACCAGGCCGCAGGAGTCGTGCCGGC